>CAZZNI010000006.1:0-35155 GCA_964655765.1 uncultured Gammaproteobacteria bacterium | reverse complement strand
AAAAAAAATAACAAAAAGGTAAAAAAATTTTTTAGTCATCTTCTTTAACAATTTCCGTTGCTCTGACTTTTAGAAACTTTTCTTTAACTAAATTGTCCTCCAATAATTTCTGCGGATCAAGCACTAAACAATCCCAAGTTAACTTAATTCTGTCTCCAGGTTTAAAATTTTCCCGATTGAGTTTCTCCCATACTAGATTTTTTCCTTCATGCCTAACTCTATAAAAAATTCCGTCCCGACTGCTTGGAGCTACTTCCGCCTGAAAAGTCTGACCATTATCTGCCTTAACTTGCCAAAAATCAGAATCATTGTTGATAATCTCCCCATATATTGCACACCAATAACCGTATTTAGGGTCTAGCGTTTTCTGGTCTTTATAAAACCAAAACATGGTTGTCGGATGAAACTGTTTGTCTTTATCCGGATTGGGAGTCAACAGTTTTACTAAAAAGGCTGGTTTAGGAATATTAAACCTGATCAACAAGGCTAGGCGATAGCCTTTTCCAGGATAAATATGATCAAGTGCTGTTAAAAAAAGAAAGATAGAAACAAGAAGCGCAAAAATAACTACTATCGCTATTTTTAATATCGGAAAAATTTTATTGGACAGTTCTTCTCTCACTCTACTATACAATTAAAAGCTAATTAAAAAGAGATGTCAACTAATTCTAATTCGCTTAACCGGCAGGAACGATGCTTCTGTAAAATTCTATCAGGTATGGAGGAAATTTTAGGGTTTCGGCAATTTTTACTCCTAATCGTCTTGCTTGATATTCGTTCCCATTATCATAAAGAATACTATGACCCCAAGCCAAGTTTTGCGCAGAATGGAGAGATTCTTCCATAAAAGCGATATATATTGACCTTTTCTTTTCTTCTTCCGAATATTTAATGTTGGGGCTGCGGTCAAAATATGATCTGCCTATACCAATCCCCCCATCATCGCCAATGATAGACCAATCGACAGTTACAGTTATCTCGATCCCTGGCACTCTAGCAATTAATACCCTGATTTGACGAGCCAGATCGGGGTCAGCTTCACTTAACAGACCGTCATACAATCTTAGCGCTTCAAGTGTGAGATTTATATCTTCTGGCTTAAATCCACCGGTAGGGTTATCTTCAATCCTGGCAAATTTTCCTGATATAACTTCAAACATCTTTTCGATAGAAATATCATATTCCGGGCCTGGGAGTTCGATGGCACCGTCAGTTCCCTCAATTTTTTTCGGCGTCCAATCCGATGGTGGCAGCTTTTGTGTCTCTATCGAATCACCTACTGGCAGTTGACTCTCAACCGGTTGCGGTTGCTGTGTCGTCTTTTCCGATTGCTGGGGTTCCTGCGGGGCGGAAAGAAGGAAAATGCCCCCTTCTTCACTATTAACTTTTCCCTGCCAAAACCAATGTTTTGTCCCGTCATCAAGCTGAACCTCAATAAAAGCCCCTTGCTTTCCAGTTATCTTTCCTTCAATGTCCGTTTCCAGTGATTTACCTTCACTCTCCGGGCTACCGCTTCTGGCAAGGGCGCCTTTTTTAATTCTCACCCGGGATTCCTCGGTCAGTTGCTCGACCGGAACACTGTAAGTTGAGGCCTCAACTGCCTTGTCAACGCGGGAAGGAACAAACCCGGGGGCAGCCACTCCTGCCCCACGAACTCCCTCCGGCAATTCGGAAACTTTAAAAGAAAGAATTTCTCCTTTTTCGTTTCTTTGCGGCACTAACTCCAAACTCTTGGTTGAACCGGCAGAAGAAACGACCTCTACAACAACCCCATCAGCCGTTTGCAATGTTGATTCTCCTTGACGACTACCTGTTTGCTCATCATAAGCGCCAGGGATTTTCAAAACTGTCTTTCCCGTCTCGTCAGACCAAACAATATCGTTCCCCTGAAGAGAAACGGACAGAAGGGAAACCTTCTCATCTAATCTGTCACTAACTATCAGCAAAGCCTGCCTACTTTCTTCCGGCTTCTCTTCGTTTCTTTCTATTAACGTAACAAGGTGAAAAGATTCTCCTTCTCCCGCCCGATAGGAAACCGGCTTCCAGCCATTCTGATTGTCCCCAATCATTTCCACCACCAAACCGGCTTCCTGAGCCTGAAATTCTTTGATTTGAGGAGCAATCAAATCAAAAACACGGGCGGCAAATTCACCAGCTTCCTGGTAGCTTTCCGGAGACTGTTCCTGACCACGATCGGGAAATGTAATAGCAGGCTCTTTCCAGTCTTTTCTAAAGTGAAGCTCAAACGGTTTTTGTTGCTGACCGGCCGCTTCCACCACCGCCGGGCCGGCAACCGAACCGGCTACCAAACCGGCAGCAACCGCTCCGGCATGAATTGCCGGCCCGGCACCCAAGTGGCGACGCCCACGACCCTCCATCGCCTTCCTGTTGGCTTCCCACTTAGCTTCCATACGGGCAACAATATCACCACCACCCGAAGTTAACCGGCTATCATTTTCTTTACTCATTTTTTCTCCTTTATCATCCATTTAACCTACAAAAAAAGGAAGTAAATCTACTGGAATTTAATCCATTAAACTTACTTCCTCTTTTCCGGCAGGTAGAAATAACCATCGCCGTAACTTAGAAACCATTCTATCAACTACTATAGGTCTCTGTCAAGTCATCACCGCCGTCAACATTGGGTGCTTGCCTAGTGGCAGGCAAGTTGCACAGACTAAGCAACCTCAAGGCTTCATCGTTTTGGCTTGGAAAGTATCTCGTACCAAGCTATCGTGTGAGGCAAATTGGCAAAAGGAGAAAGAATAATTCGTTCGTCCAAAATATATAAAGGATTATTCTTTTGCTGCGCTTTTAAAAAACAACGGTTAAAAGTTTGCGCGTAAAGTCTGCTTAAATCTTGATAAGGGTTCTGATAAAGTTCTATTTCAAAAAGAATTTTGCGAAAATTGAAAAGCAAAACTTCTCCTAAAACGGCCCGATAAAATTGAGTTGAAATCTTTTTAAGCAAGGCCATCTCAATCTTAATTGCTTGTTTTTCGCCTTCATATTTCCCGCCGGTAAAAGACAGGTCTTCCCCTTGCCTCAAGGTGTTCAAAAGAGAAACCACATGGCCCAGTTCGTGGATTAAAGAAATCGTTTGGTAACGAATATTCGGTTCTTTCCCTAAATTGACTTCAAAACTATCGCTTTCTTTTCGATAACGAGTAAAACTATGCTTGTTTCCAATTTTAATCTTTATTTTGTACCGAAATTTTTTAAGAATTGGGTATTCTCCTGCTGCAAAACTAAAAACTTCTTGTCGAGAGCGAAACGGAAAAGAAGAAAGCCGGCAAACAAAACAAGGAAGATTCAATTCAGAGTAAAACCAAGAGGGTAAATTTTCAGTTTCGGGCAGTTGCTGATTCAATTTCTTAATTAACAGGTCAATATTCTTTATAAATTGAAGGTAAACACTGCGAGGTATTCTGTTTATTTCCAAAAGACTATCCGTAAAAGAAGAAGAGCCCTTTTTTACCGCTTCTTTCTCTCGAACTAAAACCAACTTTTTAAGTCCGGTGTTAATTTTCACCACCGGCAAATCAAACTCCTGCCAGATTTTCTGCCGTCCGGAAAAAGGAGCATTAAACAATCTCTTGTTTAAATGAGGATACAATCCGAAAGGCAGCAAATAAAAAAGAGCCGATAAAGTCTGGGAATGTGGATCTTGAGGATCTTTTAGGTCTAATTTTCTTAGCGACTTTGAGGCAAATTTCCGGCCCAACTCTTCCCTAACCCAATACGCAATAAAAGTTTCTCTCGAACAGATCCGGGGAGATTTCAGTTTTAAATAACTATCTTCTGCTTTTCCGACAACCGTTTTCGCCGCCACGCGCAATCGATCCAAACTAACACTCACCCTCTCTTTCCGATACTCTCGGTAATATTTCTGGCAAATTTGTTCCAATTTTTTCGGTAATTTCATTTACCTTTATTTGTCAGTAATAGTAAAACTGGGGAAAAAGCGAGGCCTTCTTGTTCAAAAAGAAACTGTGCTCGCTCTTTCCCCGCCTGGCCTAGCTTCAGTTACCAAGATTATTCCTTATCGGCCGGCTCGGCCACTTTCGACGAATCTTGGTTACATCCACCGGTTGCCCCTCGGCTGTTGGAAACACCCTCGAATGTTAGACTTCCTTCCACGGCATCCTTTGCGCTACTGTGAACTCTCTGATCAGCACTAGTATAGTACGTTTGGCTACCAAAGAGTTTGTCGGGATTGTGTCCAAGCCTTCGGGCCAACTCCGCAGCCTTAGGTGATGGCTTTGCCATCTCTCACCTCCTGTGAGAGAATTGGGGTTGTTAATTCGGTTTCACAACCGCACCCGATTTGTTGACCTCAAACCAGGATCGGTTGCCTCCCGCCCGCTGCGGGCTACCAAGAGAGTCTTTAAAGGTACAAATGTGTTGCTAAAATTAATCTATCAACTACTATAGGTCTCTGTCAAGTTAATCAAAGTTTTACTAATCTTAGCCACTTGCCTAATCTCCTTCGCCAAATAAAGGACGGTATCTGGGACCGTAAAATCGGCGGCGAGTTATCTATTCTCACCTTAATTTCTCCGTTTTTGGTAAAAGCATCTTTAAGTCTTTGTAAATGACTAAGCTCTAAATATTTTTTGGCTTCACTTTTTTTAACCCAGCGAGTTTCTAAAACCTCTCCACCTTGTCTCCTCTCGCTTCCTCCAATCTTCTTGGCCAGGAAAAAGAAATTAATCCCCCTAAAAAGCCAGTGATCTTTAATGTAAACTGCCACCAGCCTTGTTATTTTAATCCTGAAGCCAGTTTCTTCTTCTACTTCCCTCCTGGCGGCTTGTTCCGGAGTTTCGTATTTGCCGGCTCCCCCGCCCGGAAAAACCCAAATTTTCAGATCATGTCTTTGAGTTAAAAGAATTTCTTCTTTTTCGTTTAAAACTAATACCGTTGCTCCAATTTTCATCTAACTAATAACAATAGCTTGACTTTCTCGTACCTTAGCAATGGCTGTTTTCCAGGTATCTTCCGTTTCTTGATAACCGCTTTCGACTAACTGACG
The DNA here is from genome assembly GCA_964655765.1 of uncultured Gammaproteobacteria bacterium. GTDB lineage: Bacteria > Patescibacteriota > Microgenomatia > PFEM01 > CAYPPS01 > CAYPPS01. The sequence continues at coordinate 30,123 of CAZZNI010000006.1, read as the reverse complement.
GTAAATCTCCTGCACCAGTTCAACATCCGACCCAGTCAAAACAATCAAATCACCATCAATATAGCTCCCCTGTCCATCCGGCAGTAGTGGCCAAATTTCCGACCGGTCAGGCACGCGTTGTCCTGAACCCAGCAAAGCAGCCACCGCCAGTAAATTCTCCTCAATTTGTTCGGATGGCGGATTATAGCGCCGATCATCGCGAGAAATAAAAACTAAATTGTCATGATTAAGGCCAAACCGTGCTTTTCCTTCTATAGGAAACTCTTCGCGCAAAGTATCCCCTCTCCAATCTTTAAAACGAATCGTGTGTAGTTTAAAAGGGGCCTTGCCGTCTTTCGGATCAGACAAGGGGCTTATGTCCGGCAACATAATCGTCAAAGCAGTTTGGGAAACGCCTTCCCGCTCCTGCTGGCTAACCGATGGTGGAAAATCAACAGTAACTAAAGTAACCGGAGCAGTCGGAATACCGGCTTCTTCAACCGATAAAACAATCCGATGGTCAGCTTCAATTCCTCCCGGCAACATAGTTATAGTTAAATTGTAACACGCAAGTCATTATTGACACCTTTAGATCACTTATGATACTTTTGTATATAGAAAGTACACTTTAAAAAGCAATTAAATGGCAGGCTTGGGGCAGAAAAAAAAATTAAACTTAGAAGATCTACCTGATTTGCTGACGGTTGGCGAGGTGGCCGAGGTTTTGCGTGTTTCGCCGCTAACCATCAAGCGCTGGGGCAAACGGGGTAAATTACCGGCGATTAGAATTAACTCTCGCGGTGATCGAAGATACCGAAAAGAATCAATCCTCTGGCTACTCGGCATCCAAGAATCCCAATAAACCGAGGACTCTCGACAAATCCTCTCCCAAAATCTTACACCCCGGGGGTGTAAGAAAAAATTACATCTTCGCAAGAACACTTTCAAATAAATCCAGCCTGTCAACCTGTGATTCGTCAAACAAAAAGGGCTTGAGTTTGTTTTTCAATGCCCGGCCAGTTTTTAAATTGGCCAGTCTTGCCGTCGCTTCATCTACTAGCCCGCTTAGTTTGTTAATTTGCATAAATTGTTCATCTAACTTAGCCCCTTGAGAAACAAGCCAAACAACATCATACAAATCGCGTGGTTGCACTTGTTTTCTTTTGGCAAAAGCGGTTAATTTTTGAACTAATAGTTGATTTTTAGTGTTAGTAACAATATTTTCCAAAAATCCATAATGGTTCATTAATAAAACTTCGGTTTTTTGATCCTGCCAAGAGCACGAATAATCAACCTTAACCATTAATTTCTCCTTCGGGTTAGTGCTAATAGCTAGTTGTTTTAGTAAAAAAGGAAATCTTAATTCAAAAAAAGTTTTCCCTTCTCGTTTTTTGCTTACCAGCTCAACTTCAATATTTTCCTGCCTAAAACACTTGGTTGTTTCCGTTACCAAAGAAACAATTTTTTCATCCACCAGATTCAAACTATCAAAATCCAGATCTTCAGAAAAACGATTTAAATTTCTAAGCAGGCGCATTGAAGTACCGCCAACAAAACTTAAATTTTGACTGCCGGGCAAACGATAAAGCTGGCTGATGAATTTAGCTTGTAAAAATTCCCTTAAAATCCCCCGCTTTTTTGTGGTTGGTACCCCCAATTGAGCAGCGAAAGCCAAAATCTGATCAAAATTAACAACAATGTTATTCATAAAACAATCCTTTTGACCCAATTTGGATAAGCCTTCATCAATAATTTTAGCCGGTTTTTGTCTAAGTCAGCCACTTCAATACGATTCTCACGCAAATCCTTCACCTTCCTGATATAAACATAATCTAACAAGGCTTTTTCAGCAAAAGCAAGGTTATAAAAAATACCCGGATGACTGCTTTCCTGTTTAAAGAAGCCAAAAAAAAGTTCCCGACTAATCCGACTGTACAAAAAAGCCCCCAAGTCGGTAGTAATTTCCTTGGAGGTAATTGGACTAACACTGGTTACATTAACCGGCACATCAACCATCATGCCGTAGAGATTCAGAGCCGTTTCCAGGCTGACATAAGACGGCCGGTAAAGTAAATTGGCTACTAACATCTCGTCTACTGTTTCTCCGTCAAAAATATAAATCCCCTTTTTAAGCGACAACAAATCACCCCGAATCGCCATCCTTGACAGTTGAACATTAATTTGGTTTTTTGGTTCATCGGGAAAAAGTTTTTCTACTTGATAGGTAGAAAAGATCGGTTGTGAAACTCGCTTCCTCAGTTCTTTTAATCTCATTAATAGATAATATACAAAAATGTATATTATTTGTCAATAGTTTAATTTTAATTAATATATCAAAATATAAACTTCTATATAAAACTGATCAGGAGGTTTAGCCTCAATAAATGATATTTTCTATAACAAAATATAAAGAAAGGTATCAAGCATCAGATGGCAATACATGTTTACATATACCAACTTATCAGTTAAAGAAAAAATGCTGTCTTAAAAAGGCGCTAATGTATTTAAGCGAAAATTAGACTGATTTAAAGGTCTTTTTAATCCAAGTAGTCAAAACAAGCCATAAAAAGGTAATTAATCTTGTTTGTCTACCCAATCGCCACGGTTCTTTTACCAACCGATACAACCACTCCAAGCCCAAATTTCTTAACCACAACGGCGCTCTTTGAGTTTTGAAACTTAGATAGTCAAAAGTCCCGCCAACACCAATGGCTACTTTTGTCTTTAACCTTGGCAAGTAGTCAGCGATAAATTTTTCCTGCTTACCCATTCCCAACGCCACAAAAAGAAAGTCCGGCTTTTTTTCATTAATATCTTTAACAACTGCCGTTAACGCCCGGCGGCTTTTACCCTGCCAATGACCATTACCGTCAAGTCTTAAAACCGGACCACTGTTGACCCAACCTTTAAGTCCGGGATACTTTTGTTTCATTTCTACCAAGGCTTTATCTGCCACCCCGGGGGTGGCACCAAAAAAATAAACCGAAAGATCTTGTTTTGCGGCCAAAGAAAGCAAGTCTAAAGTAAAATCAACACCGGGAATTGTCTTTTTAAGACTCTCGGCCTTGGCGGAAAGCAAACGGCTGGCCCATACCAACCCAATCCCATCGGGGATAAGAATATCAGCCGAAAGCAAGGTCTTTTTAAACCAACGATTACGGCCGGCAAAAACAATAAATTCCGGGTTAGGCGTGGCGATAAACAGCTTTTCCTTCTCTACCTGATTACGCCTAACCAACGCTAGCACTTCACCCTTACTACTGCCACAAAGGTCAAAACCAAATAATGGCACTATTTTTAGGTCTTTTTTGCTTATCATTTTTTAAAATATTACTCTAACTGAACCGATTTTGTAAACTCCACGCCGGCAAAAATTGTTACCAAGGCTATTTTTAAGCCGTTTATGATTATTTTCCCGACAATTTTCTTTTTTCTTAATCAAGTCGATGACATTTTAAATCGACTTAAATACCCTAAAAAAATACTATATAGGTATTTTAGTCTATAAAATTGTCTTTTAGGTACCGTCTAAAAACCTGTTTTACTATAAGACTTATTTTACAAACACCTTATAATCCTAAAATAGACTTTTAGATTACAAATTTTACTCTTTATAAGTAACTTATTAAAGGGCTAATCTTAAAAAAGGCTATCTTGGATTTTAAAAATAACCTTTAAAATTATAAAGCCCTCTTGTAAAGATTTTCCTAATAGAAAAATTTATTTATTAAAGATCATTATTGCAATTACTATCGACGATAAGAAATTGCTCTTTTATAGGAATCGAATTCGCTTAAAATCAAACCGATTCCTTTAATGACACAAAAAAGTGGCTCTTCGGCAATGTGGGCAGAAACGCCAGTGTTCTGGGTAACAAAGCGATCAAAGCCTCTCAACTGGCTAGTACCGCCGGATAAAATAATCCCCTTGTCGATAATGTCTGCTGCCAGCTCCGGCGGTGTTTCCTCTAAAACACCCTTAACCGCCGTTAAAATTTGATTTAAAGACGGTTTTAACGCCTCAGTTACCTGCGAAGAAGTGACATTAATACTTTTAGGCAGACCGGTAATCGAATCCCTGCCCTTAATCTCCAAGCTCTCTTCTTTATTTAAAGCTGTCGCCGAGCCGATTTTGAGCTTGATGTCTTCAGCTGTTTGGTCTCCGATAATCAAGTTTTCTTGTTTCCGAATATAACCAGCGATTGCCTCATCAAGTTTATTGCCGCCGACCCGAGCATTACGATTAGCCACTACTCCACCCATGGAAATAACCGCCGCTTCAGTGGCACCGCCGCCGATATCGACTATCATGTTGCCGGAGGCCACTTCAATCTCAATCCCAGCGCCGATAGCCGCCGCTAGTGGTTCGTCAACTAAAAACGCCTGCCTAGCTCCAGCAGAAATAGCAGCATCAACTACCGCCCGGCTTTCAACTTGAGTACAACCGGCCGGGACACAGATAATTACCTCTGGTTTAAAAAAGAGGGCCTTGCCGACAGCTTTCTTAATAAAATAAGCCAGCATCGCTTCGGTTACCTCGTAATCAGCAATTACTCCGTCACGCATTGGCCGAGAAGCTACCACATCAGCCGGTGTCCGGCCCAACATGTGTTTGGCTTCCATGCCAACCGCCAAAACTTTACGATCGTCAGTCCCAACCGCAACCACCGTCGGTTCATTAAGAACAACTCCCTGACCCTCAATAAAAACCAGTGTATTGGCGGTCCCTAAATCAATCCCGATTCTTTTAATTAACATCTAGACTAATCTTAACCCAAAGCCGGTACTTTGCCAAGTTAATTTTTGATACACTTTGATACACTTGTATAGGCTTTTGACATACTTAAACAACTTGTTTTCCCTTGATTATTTTGCTACCATTAACGCGGTGAAGAACCCAAAACAGTTTCGATTAATTTTGTCATTGGCAACTCTCGGCTTCATTGCCGTTACTGCTTTTTTAGTTCTTAAAACCGCCCAGGGTTACCGGCTTGACCTTAAAAATAAAGCCTTCTCTTCAACCGGCATTCTGGCCGCCACTAGTGTTCCTGAAGGCGCCCAAATCTGGATTGACGGCAAGCTAAAAACCGCCACCGACGACAATATCAATCTCACTCCCGGCCAGTACCAGATTGAGATTAAAAAAGACGGTTTTCACTCCTGGCAAAAAGAGCTGATTATTGAAGAACAATTAGTAACCTCAGCTCATGCCGACCTTTTTTCCAAATTTCCCGATTTTAAAGCGCTCACCTTTACCGGCGCCATTAGCCCAGTTTTGTCGCCTGATTTTCAACGAGTTGTTTTTGGCACTGCTACTGCTAGCGCCCAAAAGCAGGGTTTATGGGTTTTAGAGCTAAGTGACAGTCCGCTGGGTTTTTCGCGCGAGCCAAGGCAAATTATTAAAAACACCGTCGGCGGCCGGGATTTTTCTAAGGGCTCGTTTACCTGGTCTCCAGATTCGAAACAAGTCCTGGCAACATTAACCGAAGAAGCCACTAACGGCAATGTAATTGAAAGACATTTCTTAGTTGAAACTGATCGGCTCAATTCTGAGCAACAATTGGTTAGCTTGTCTGAAATTGAACTGGAAACCTTATTAGAGCGCTGGAAAGAGGAAGAAGACTTAAGACAAACCAAGGACTTCAGTTTATTGCCAGCCAAGCTCCAGGAGGCGCTAATCGGCAATGTTGACGAACTGTCTTTTTCACCTGATCAAACTAAAATTCTTTACCTGGCAACCGCTTCAGCCGTCATTCCTGAAGGGATCGTCCCACCACTACCGGCTTCTAACAGCCAGCCGGAGGAAAGACAAATCAGCGCCGGCAAATATTATGTCTACGACCTTAAAGAAGATAAAAATTTTGCTATTCAAGCCAAAACGGAAAACGACACTTTCCAGACTGTGTCCTGGTTTCCGACTTCCGGCCACATTTTTATTGTTGTTGAAGATAAAGTTGAGATTGTTGAATACGACGGCGCCAACCGCCTCGATGCCTATTCCGGCCAGTTTGAAAACTCTTTCGCTTTCCCCTTCCCTGACGGTAAACGGATCTTAATACTAACCAGTTTCTCTAAAGACACTCCTCCCAACCTATACGCCGTTTCTTTGCGCTAATCGCAAGTACCCTCAGTAGGAATCGAACCTACATCTGAGGTTTAGGAAACCTCTGCTCTGTCCATTGAGCTATGAGGGTAATTTAAACCAGGCTAGTTGAATTTTATCACAGTAATTGTTATTTTCTGGTAGAATAAGGGCCACGGGGTGTAGTTCATCGGTAGCCCGCCTAAATTACGGGGAGTAGTTCAACAGCAGAACGCTCGGTTCGGGATCGAGAGGTAGCAGGTGCGACTCCTGTCTCCCCGACAGAATTTTTGGCGGGCGGGATCGAGAGGTAGAGGGTTCAATTCCCCCCACCCCGACTTTTCAACAAGCTCAAAGTTTGTCACTTTTTAACAAACTCAAAGCTTTTCTTGAAGTAAAAATTGATAAAAAGGCAAAAATTCAACCAGGGTTTCCCCAAATTTCTTTTCTTTCTTGCCTGCCAGATGGATAAAATAACCTCTTTTAGGCCGATACTTGGTAAGAAAACTCTTAAAAGATTTCGTCAGCTTTGCCGAGGTAAGCCGTTGGTATTTAACTTCAACCGGCACAATTTCTTGGCCGGAACGGACCGCAAAGTCAACTTCGACCTTGTCGGTTGTCCGCCAAAAATGGACTTGACCGGCTTGGGCAAAAGTCTTTTCTTTAAGAGATCTAAAGATTAGGTTTTGAAAAACAAAGCCAACGCCTTGACTTTGCGAAGCAGAGCCAAAAACACCCAAAGCATAATTTCTCATTCCTAAATCAAAAAAATAATAAACCGGGCTTTTAGTAATTTCCTTACGAATATTACTGTAATACGGCGTTACCCTGTCAAGAAGGAAAGTTTTTTCCATGTACCATAGGTAATTTTTAACCGTCGCCATTGACAAGCCTAGCGTAGCTGACAGTTCGGCAATATTAACCAATTGGCCTAATTGTGAGGCGATAATCCGCACTAAGGCAGTAAAGCTCTCCGTTTTTCTAACCCCTAAAAGAAAGGAGATATCCTTTTCCAGATAGCTCTGATATAGTTCGGCGATTATCTGTCGCTTTTCATTGGTGGTTTCTGCTAAAATCACTCGAGGATAGCCACCAAAATCCAGATACTCTGTCAAAAAACCACTTGTTCGCTCTTCTTCCAAAGAAAAAAAGTCAGCTAGCCTCCCCTCGTATTTGTAATCAGTTTTATGGTTAACAAATTCCTCAAAAGATAAAGTCCCCAGTTCAAATATTCTTTTCCTGCCGGCCAATGATTCATGAATATTCTCTTTAAGTTCAACACTGCCTGATCCGGAAACAATAAATTTATAGGGCAAATTCATGTCATAAAGACCCTTCAAAAACACCCCAGCGTTTCTTTTTCGCTGAATCTCGTCAATAAACACATACCCCTTAGTTTTACCTATCTCCAGTTCAACTTTTTTCAATAACTGGGCCTGAGAAACAAAAAACTGTCGGTCAGCTTCAATATCCAAATTTAAAAATACCACCTTTTGACCTTTTTGCTCTAATTCTTTCTTGAGAAGCAGCATTAAGGTTGTTTTACCTGCTTGCCTGGGGCCAATCAAAAGACTAATTTCTTTTTTCTCCAGATGATTCCTTAGTTCATTCAAAAGCAACCTCTTAATCATACTTACATTTTAACCCGATAATTCTAAAAGTCAAGTTTCATTTTAACCCGATAAAACTAACATTAGCCTGCTCCGCCACCGCCACCGCCACCGCCGCCACCTCCTCCTCCACCGCCGGAAAAACCACCCGAGGAACCAGCACCAGAAGCACCGATAGAAGAAGAAAGCGAATTTAAAGATGAAGTCAAACTGCTTAAGCCGGTAGTCATTGCCGCAGTACTGCCAAGATCACCAGCCGCAAAACCCCAACCGGCAGAACTAGCCTGATCGTAGGCAAATTTAACCGGCAGTTGAGACAGCGCTTTGGCAGAAACGCCAAGCAGTGTTCCATAAACCAAATATTTGCCCCACAAAACCACCGAATCAATCGGATATTTTTTTGTCACTGAATACTCCTGCAGATACTTTTTAAAAGCCAGCCAAGCCGCCGCTTCTTTTGTCCCGCTATCACTTCGCTTAAGAGCAAAAGCCGACAAAATTAGCCAGACCGGAGTTAAAATTATTGCCTCAAAACCGGTAGCCATCATCAACAGCCCAACCAGAACCAGCCAGGCAACAGGCACATTGGTGGCAGTAAGAAGAGTAAAAGCAAGAGCGGCCAACACCGCTGAAGCTACCCCTAAAGCCAGTGGGGCTAAAAAACGATAATTTTTACTGAAAATAAAACTGTCTTCTTCAAATAAACCGCGCTTTAAGGCTATTTTCAGCCCCACTTTCTGCCAATCATAAAACAGATAAAAGAAGGCGTGACTGTAACGACGAAATTGTTTTTTCAAATCAGCAAAGCTTATCTTGGTCTTGTCCGCCCGATCAAAAATAAACTTCAGTAGCCCTGTTTCTATTTGGTTCAAATTCCGGTCTGCGGCGTAATCTTGATTACGCAAAACCAGAGTATACTTATAGCCGCCGCCAAGACTAAGTAAGTTCAGCTTTTTCTTTTCCGCCTCTATTGACAAAACTTTTTTGTTAACTAGGTTTAAAATGGTTGCCGTTACTGCTTTAGCGGTGGCCTTTTTTTTACCGGCCAGTAAAGTTTCAACCGCAAACGGATCAAGATCACTTGGCGGCTCATGAAGCTTGCCGGATAAATTAACTTCAGGCAGTTTTTCATCTTTACCCAATCGCCGCCATTTTTTCCAATAAGCCGTAAAGCCGCGGAAAAAGAAAAACGAGCCGGTTAAGCTTAAAACCGCCGTCGCCAAGCCAAGAAAGAGAAGAAGAGCTAAATTGCCCTGCTTTTTTTGGGCAAAACCGGCTTCTTGGGCTAAAATCGCCGCCAAAGTTCCACTGTCTTGCCGGCTATCAACATAAAGATTGTCAACTAACTGTTTTTCAAAAAGAACCCGAACTTCAAAAAACTTACCAGCCGGCAAATCTTCAACCACGAAAGTAACTGTCTGGTTATCAGGGATACTGACTACCCCGTTTAACGGGCCGTGACCAAAACCGTAAATATTGCCCGAATCAATTGCCGGCGAGGGTAAAAACACTGCCGCTGTCACTCGGTTAACTTTTTTAGTCCACTGGTCACCAATTAATTGCCAGTAAAATTCGGCAATATCTTGATGAACTCGAACCGCATCTTTAATTCGGTAAGCAATGGTGAAAGTTTCTTGCTGATTACAGGTATTGTAAAACCATTTTAAATAATAACGGTTTTTTTCTTCACTAACGGAGAAATTTTTAACCGGACCGTTTTTGTCGCTGACTTGGAAATCAACCAGTTGATAGTCTTTCTTCAAGATCCACTCTTCCGCCCAGGTAAAACAGCCACTAAAATCAAAAGTTCTGTTTTCTTCAACCCAAGCCGAACCGTCCTGGTTCAACTGAACGGTAAAATCAACCCTCGGGAAAGAGTAATCCTTAGCCAAAACATCTTCCACCCCCGGGGTGTAAGAAAAAAACAAGCCAGCTAAAAAAACAGCTGCTATCAATTTTGACATTAAAACTATCTTAGCAAAAAAATTAAATCTCCGGTAAAGCCTGGTAGAAGACTGTTTTATTTTTAACTAAAAATTTCTTCTTCCTTAAACCACAATTTGCGCTCAAACTGACCTTCCTGGGCCGTTCCTGAAGCGTGGATCAGGTTATAAATACTTCGCTTGGCAACATTGCTGATCGCCGGTGAGTCAAAACTGTAGTCACCCCTAATTGTGCCCGGAGCCGCTTCTTCAGGGAAAGTACTGCCAACCATCTTGCGGATAACCGCAACCGCATTGGGCGACTGCCACAGCATCGCTACCACCGGACCCTTAGTTAAATAATCAATGTTCCATTTCTGCACCAATTTGCCAATTTCCTTGTTCGGCAGTTTAGCCAGTTCCTCTTCTTTGTCTAAACCGACTTTTTCGTAAAAAGCTTTCAGTTTCTTGCCAACATTTTCAAACCATTCGTCATTGACACCGTAGTGTTTACCGGCAATTGTTTCGTCAATCCGAACCAGCTTCATTGCCACCAATTGTAAACCGGCTTTTTCAAAACGACTGATAATTTCACCAACCAAACCGCGCGCTAAACCGTCCGGTTTGATTAAAACAACTGATTGTTCCATTTTAATAACACCTCCTTTCAAAGAATATAACAAACTATAAACTTCTATATCAAAATTTCAGCAGATTTTTAAACTTATCACTATTTCTAAATGGTCCAACTAAACTTAAATTAAGCTTTTCCGGCTTAAACAATCTTTTGGCCAGTTTTTGAATGTCTTCAACAGTGATTTCGTCAATTTTAGCAAAAGTCTCTTTCGGCGTCCTAATTTTACGGCCAATCAGTTGCTGGGTAGCATATCTTTCAGCCACATTCCTCGAGTTTTCCAAACTTAAAACCGCCCTACCCTTAACCATATCTTTAGTTTTTTTAAGCTCCCGATCACTAACTGGTTGGCTAGTTAATTTAAACAATTCGTTGACACTAATCTTAATCGCCTCGTCAATCGCCTTCAGCCTAACACCAGCCCAAACAGCCAAAAAGCCAGAGTCAGAATAGGCTTCCGGAATAGTCCGAACATAGTACGCCAAACCACGCCGTTCCCTAATTTCGATAAACAGCCTTGAACTCATACTGCCGCCCAAAATTGCCGACATTAACAAATGAGAGTAATAGTCTTTATCGGGGCTATTTAAAGAAACCGTCGGTAACCCTAAGGCTAAATGAGCCTGTTCGGTTTTTTTATTAACTAAAAAAACGCTGGCGTGCTTTTGCTCTAGGTTAATCTTTGCCGGTCGCTTTTTAACGCCTTTTTTAAACCGACCAAAATATTTTTCACCTAAAACAACTGCTTTCTCTTCATCGATTCGGCCAGCCGCCACTAAAACCATATTACCGGCAGTAAAAAACTGCTTTTGATAAGCCAAAAAGTCGTTTCGTTTAAATTTTAAAATGTTTTCTTTCGGGCCAATTAATTGCCAGCCCATTGAAGTGTCGCCGTAAAGCAGTCTTTCAAAATTTTCAATTGATTTTCTTTCCGGCATGTCCTCATACATGTTCAGCTCTTCGATAATGACTCCTTTCTCTCTTTCGATTTCCTCTTGCCTAAAAAGAGATTTTTGCAGCATATCCGACAAGATATCGAAAGACAGTTCAATCTTGGTAGCCGCCGTCTTGACATAATAACAAATCTCTTCCCTTGAGGTGTAGGCGTTAAATTCGCCACCAACACTGTCAATCTCCGAAGCAATATCCAAAGTCGTCGGCCGGCTAGTTGTCCCCTTAAAAGCCATGTGTTCAAGAAAGTGAGCCAGGCCGTTGTTATTTTTATGCTCAAAACGGCCGCCAGCCCGAACCAGTAAAAACACCGATGCTGACGGCGCACCTTTCATCGGAACGATAATAAACGGCAGTTTGTTTTTTAAAAATTTAAGTTTGTATTCGTTCATTTTTACATTCGCTCAACCGCTTCAATCCCCAGCAATGACAGGCTGTTTTTTAAAACCTGGGCGGTTGCTTCGACTAATTTTAAACGAAAGGATCGCAAATTAAGATCAAGTGCCTTTAAAATCGGCTGCCTATCATAAAATAAATTAAAATCTTCCGATAAATCATAGGCAAAACCAGCTACCAGGCTAGGATCAAACTCTTTTGCTGCCTGGGCAACCATTTCCTCAAAACGATAAAGCTTTTGTAAAAGCAGTTTATCTTCCTTTTCCAGCTTCAACTTCATGTCCACCCCCGGGGTGGAAGAATCAGAAACTTTGGCCAGAACTGATTTTGCCCTTGAATAAGTATATTGCAAATAAGGGCCGGAATTACCTTTAAGCGAAACCGATCTTTCTATATCAAAATTTATCAAACTATCTCGATTTGGTGCAAGCAAACCGTACTTAACCGCCCCCAAGGCAACCGCTTTAAGTAAGTTTTCCCTCTCTTTCTTGTCCAGTTTACCCCTTAATTTTTGGTCGGTTGTTTTTAAAATCTGGCTAACTTTATCTTCCAGTTGATCTAAAACCTGGTCGGCCATAACTACATTACCCGACCGAGTCGACATCTTGCCACCGCCTTTAAAATTAATCAAACCGTAGTGGAGATGGAAAAAATCGCCCTGTTTACCAATACCCAGCTGCTGACAAACGGCAAACACCTGGGCCAGAGCTAGTTTCTGCTCCTCACCAACCACCCAAATGTAAAGATGACTAGGAAATTGTTCCTTTTTTAGTTTAGTTAAAGCTAGATCCTGGGTAATATAAAGAGCGGTACCGTCACTTTTAGCCACCACCGTGTCTGGTAGGTTATATTTTTTCAGGTCAGTCACAACCGCCCCCTGGCTCTTTTTAAAAATCTTTTTGGCCAAACCCTCCTCAACGATCTTCTTCCCTTGTTGGTAAAACTCTGATTCATACCAAAAATGATCATGCTGAGAGCCAATCCGCTGATAAGTTTGCCGATAGCCATTTCCTGACCAAGTTAAAATCTGCTGCCACAAAGCAATTAAGCTGGTCAGTCCTTCTTCCCAAGCAAGCAGCATTTCATCCACCTGAGATTTAACGCTCCGATCTTGTCGAGAGTCCTCGATTTTATCGGGACTTTCCTTGTAAGCCCGGGAGCCGAGCACATACCAAATTAAATTGGCATGGTCCGGTTTCAACCCCAAGTTAAGAGGCAAATACCAATCAGCTTTTTTAGTCTTCCATGCCTCAAGCAAATCACGCCAGTCTCTTTTAGCAATCAAAGACTTAAATCGCTTAGTGTCAAGGTCTTTGAAGTTTTTAGCCTCAGTTTTACTTAAACCGTTCTTTTTGTGAGCAAAAACAAGGTATCCCCACATTGCCCGGCACAAATGGACTCCCCGATCGTTAACCAGACAATCTTTAGTCACTTCGGCCCCGGCAAACTCCAACAAACGGGCAACACTCATGCCCAAGAAGTTATTACGCAGATGGCCAAGCATTATGGTAGTTTGAGGGTTGGGGCTGGTGTGCTCCAGTAAAATTTTCTTTCCCTTAAGATTGTCCTGGCGACCAAAATTGTCTTTTTTCTGTAAAACCTGTTCCATTTTAGCCAATAAAAAGGCTTCACTAAGGGAAATATTGATAAAACCGGGAGCCAATACTTCAACCTTGCCAACATAATCAGGCAGTCCTTCCCCTCGCCATAAAATAACCAATTTCTGCGCCAGTTCTATTGGGGTGTTAATATTGGCAAATTCTTTTTTAGACTGCCAAAGATCCTTTTGGGGAAACAATTTCAAGGCTACAGAGGAGGAAAAATCGCCATGATCAACATTTTTTGGGTGTTCGAAACCTGCCTGCCGGCAGGCAGGGGAAATTAGCTCTTTTAAAAAAGGCAACGCCTTAGAAAAATCAGCTTTCAAATCATCAGCTAGCATGTTTTTTAGTATAACACACCACCAGCCAGGCAACTGTTGCATACCAAAGCAAAAATAAGTTAAAATCATTAAGCAATGACACTGCCTAAACTGAATAAAAAATGGTTCTTAAGAACTCTTCCGATTCTGCTTGCTTTAGCCATTGGCATTGGCGGCACTGTTGCCTTTTTCCACTTCAAACCCTTTCAAAATATATCAGACGATAACAAAAAGGATAAATATATATCATTTTCACTCGAAGTGTTTGATAAAATCCAGGAAAATTACTGGGACAATATATCCGACCAGCAACTAGCCGAGCTGTTCCAAAAAGCAACCGAAAAACAAGCTTTGCTACCGCAAACCCTTAAAGAAACCAATAAGCAAGGGGTTGAAAAGATGTTGGAAAACCACCTTAAAAGCTTACCAACTGACGAGCAGAAGAAAGAATTTGTTACTCAAGTAACCGATATAGTGCTAGCCAACCTGTCACCCTTTGGCCGCTCGCGACTCTATTCTCAAGCTCAGGAAAAAGACTTGCGGGACACAGTTAAAAACACTGCTCCGACCGATCACTACCAAGCACTAGGTGTTGACAAAGACGCTACTCCAGAACAAATTGAACAAGCTTACCAACAAAAAGAGGCCAAGCTGGCTCAAAAAGCCAAAACCGACGAGCAGGCGGCCCAAGAGTTAGCCCAGGCCCAGGAAGCTAAAAAAGTGTTGGCAGATTCCGGCAGCCGGCAAATTTTTGACCAACACGGTGTCAACCCAACCGTTCAAACAAGGGTCGTTAATAACAAAGCTTTTTATCTTCACCTCGATAAATTCTCCCCCACTTCCCTTGAAGACATCAACCGAGAAGCGGAAAAGCTTAGCAACTCCCCCTCTTCAATTGATACTTTCATCTTTGATCTTCGTGACAATATTGGCGGCGCCATTGACGGACTACCTTACTTTCTTGGCCCCTTTATTGGCAACGATAATTACGCCTACCAGCTTTTCCATCAAGGCGAAAAAACCGATTACAAAACTAAAATCGGTTGGCTACCAAGCCTGGTTAGATATAAAAAGGTTGTCATTTTAATTAACGAAAATTCCCAGTCAACTGCTGAAGTTATGGCAGCGGTGTTAAAGAAATATAATGTCGGCATCCTTGTTGGAACCAAGACAAAGGGCTGGGGCACGGTAGAAAACATTTTCAAGCTCGACAATCAACTGAGTGAAGACGAAACTTACAGCCTTTTTTTGGTTCACTCTTTAACCTTAAGAGAAGACGGTAATCCAATTCAGGACAACGGAGTAACACCACTGGTTGACATTGCTGATCCCAACTGGTCGCAAGAGCTTTACTCTTATCTACCTGACCCGCAGTTAGTCGAAGCCGTTAAACAAGTAATCTAAAATCTTCCACCCCCGGGGTGTAAGATTTAATAAGCCCAGTTTTGGCCAGTGGTGGTTAAGACTAATTCGCCCTGTGTGTCCGTCCGCCAGACTTTAATCCCCTTTTCTTTTAGCTTGTCCAGCACTTCCTTTGTCGGATGACCGAAAGAGTTTTTGCCAACTGAGATAACCGCCAACTTGGGACTTGCCTCCTTTAGTAAATAGTCACTGCTACTATATTTGCTACCGTGATGGGGAATTTTTAAAATGTCAGCCGGCAAGAAGTCGATCTGTTCTTCGGTTTGGGCGGAAATGTCGCCAGTAAGCAAGGCAGAAACCTGGCCGAATCTTAACTGAAAAACAATTGACCGCTCATTAGGATTTTCAACCACAGTACTGGCGCCCAAAACCTGGCCAGATGGAGATAAAACAGCCAGCTCAATCGACCCAATTTTAATAATTTCTCCACTTTGCGGCTGGATTACTTCACCGCTGCTTTGTTTCACTAAACTGGCAAACTGCCTGAAAATAGCTGAATCAACACTGCTACTATCTATAACAAAATATAAAATACTATAACTTTCTATAACATCTATCAATCCACCAACATGGTCTTCTTCACCGTGAGTGGCAACGATCATTTCAATTGTCCGGTCCCAAAACGGCATATGGCGCTGTAAACAATCAAGCACTTTGTTATTTGGCGGACCGCCGTCAACCAAAATTTGCCAGTTGCCTTTACTAATCAAAGCCGCATCACCTTGACCGACATCACAAAAAACTAAACTTAACTCTCCTTGCGGCCTAGTGGAGCTAAAAACTGCCAACCAAAGCATCAGGTTCAAAAGAACCAGCCAGAACCAAAGTTTTTTAAAATTTGACATTCGTCCAACTAAAACCAGACAGTAAATTAACGGTCAATATAAAAAAATCCAAAAAAGGAAAGGCCAGATAAGCAAACAGCTGACCGGCTGGCAGAAAGATCATACTGGCAACCAGCGCCAGTAAAGATAAAACTAACATAAAAGGGATCAAGGGCACAATTAGCAGATTAGCAACGAAACTGCTTAAAGAAAAGGTTTTAAAAGTCAGGGCGATGATCGGCAAAGTCGCCGCTTGTGCCGCTAAACTAACAAGTAACCCTTCTTTCAAAAGACCGGGTAATTTAATTTTTGCTTTTTCTGTCCAATTTTCCAATTTAGGCAAAAGAAAGACCAATCCGGCAGTAGCGGCCACCGACAACTGAAAGCCAAGATCAAAAATATAAAGCGGTATTACTATCAACATTAAAAAAACCGCTAAGGTAAAACCGATTACCTTATCAGCCTGCCTACCCAGCAAAACCGCCAAATAAGAGAAGCAAACCATTAAGGTGGCTCTGACTACCGGTGCCTCAGCACCGGCTAGCAGGCAATAAAAACAAGCGCCCATAATCCCCAGGACCACTGCCCGCCTTCGACCCAAGACCAACCAACTACCTTCAATGACAATACCGGCAAAAAAGACCACATTTTGACCAGATGCAACTATTAAGTGTATTGTGCCGGTATTAATTAGCCGTTGCAGGAATTCTTGCGGTAAATTTTGCCTAACCCCGAGCAAAATCCCCAACATCAGCTGGTTATGAGGGCTGGGCAATAAGGTTTTGAGACGATCCTCCAACTCCTGTCTAACCGAAAAAAGCCAAGCCCTTAAACTAACCAAGTTAAGGCCATCAGGACGGTCTTTAATTAACCGAATGTCTGGTTTCTTGGCAATATAAATTATCTTAAACCGGTTTATCACTTCCCTTTCCAAGTTGCCAACAAAGGTAATTTTCTGACCGTAAAAATAGGCTGGCAGCGGGTCAGTTTGCACTAAAATCGACCGGAGATAAAAGTACTGCTTTGAGCCCTTTTGATATGGTTGGCTGGTAATCCGACCTTCAACTGCCATCTTTTGATTATTAGGTAGATTTATTGGCCTAATCGTTGCTAGCCTAACTAAGAAAATCGGCACAAAAAGTCCCCACAGTAAAAGATAATAGGTCGACCTGGCCATGTCTTAATATGCGGAAATTTTTTCCTGAATTTTATTAAAAACCGATGCCGGAATTATCTTTTTACTGGCAAGGTCGTCAATAGTGCCATAAGGCCGATTGCTGACTATATCCTGGGCTCTTTTCTCGCCTATCCCTTCCAGACTTTCCAACTGACTCAAACTGGCGCTATTTATATCAATTAGGCCTTCAACCGCCTTTTCGCCAGTTGAGGGAATATAATATTTCTTGCCATCGATAAGTTCGTCGGCTAAATTAAGATTCTTGGCAACCCAGTCACGATCCGCCACGGCCGACAAACCACCGGCTTGAATTAATAGATCGTTTATCCTGGTACCTTGTTTCAACTCATAAACACCTGGTTTTATTACCGCACCGGATAAATCAACCAAAAGAACTCCTCCGGTTTCATTTTCCAATCGGGAAGGGATCACTTCAACCTTAAAATCAGAGCTGGAATCCTGGAAAAAACGAAAAGAAAGAATACCGACCGCGCTTAAACTTAAACCAATCAAAAACAAATAAAGCGGTAATTTCAAACGGTTAAAAAGCTCACTATTTGGAGCGTTTTCTTCCATTAATAACTAATTTATCACATTTTAATTGCCAACACATCTTACACCCCCGGGGTGTAAGATTTAGAGGCTAAATGACGAAGTTGATTAACCTACCGGGGACAAAGATAACCTTCTTGGCCGACTTGCCTTGCAAATACTTGTCAATACCAGGGGCTGCCAGAGCAGCAGTGGTAACTTTTTCTTCCCGGCCACCTTCATCTTTGGCCATTTTTAAACTGCCGCGTAATTTACCGTTAACCTGTATAACCACAGTCACTTCTTTATCTTCAGCCAAGTTTTTGGCAAACTTTGGCCAAGATTGCTGATGAACCGAAAGCTTGTTTTCCAGTAAATTAACCCAGATCTCCTCAGCCATAAAAGGGGCAAAAGGCGCCAGGAGCAAACAATAAGTCTCGAGCAACTGCTTGGGAAGTTTGCTAAAATCTGACACCCCGGGGGTGGAAGATTTTAACTGGTTAAGATCGTTTAAGCCTTCCATCAGAGCGGCGATGGCAGTGTTGTTGTCCAGTTTCAAAGTATCTTCTTCCACCCGCTTAACCAGTTTGTTTATTAACCGGCTTTCCTTCTCGGTCGGCTTTCTTTCCTCAAAACCGCTGGCAAACAGTCGCCAGGTTCGGTTCAAAAAGCGCCAGCAGCCCTCTACCCCCTTGGAACTCCAAGGCATCGTTTGAGTATAAGGGCCCATAAACATCAAATAAAGCCTGAGCGTGTCAGCACCAAACTTATCAATCACCGCCTTTGGGTTGATAACATTACCTTTTGATTTACTCATCTTTTCGCCGTCTTCACCCAAGATGACGCCGTGCTGTCTTCTGGCCCCGTAAGGCTCTTTGCCGGGAACCAATTCCAAATCATTTAAAACCTTATGCCAAAAACGGGAGTAAAGAACATGCAAAGTAGTATGTTCGGCTCCGCCCAGATAAACATTGGCAGGCATCCAGTAATCCAGTTTCTTTTTATCGGCCAAAGCCTTGTTATTGTTCGGATCAAGGTAACGCAAGAAATACCAGGAAGAGCCGGCCCAGTTGGGCATAGTATCGGTTTCCCGCTTGGCTTTACCATTGCAAACCGGACAAGTAGTTTCCACGAAACTATCTATAGTGGCCAGTGGCGACTCACCTGTTTGAGTCGGTTGGTACTTTTCTACTTCCGGCAACTTAATTGGTAAATCATTTTCTTCAACCGGGAACCAACCGGCCGCGTCCCAAGACACGGAATTTTCAATTTTCAATTTACAATTTTCAAACTTCTTACCTTCGGCTGTGTCCCACCAGGTAATACCCTTTTTAGCGCAAGACGGACAATAAACCATTGGTATCGGCTCGCCCCAGTAATGCTGGCGGGAAAAAATCCAGTCTCTTAATTTAAAGTTAACCGCTTTTTTACCCCATTTCTTATCTATTAAATAGCCAATAATCTTTTTTATTGCCTCGGTTGGCCTTAAACCATCCAAAAATTGCGAGTTGACCATTTTCCCTTCGCCTATTTCCAGATAAGGCGCTTTTTCAAAGTCCCATTTACCCGACTTTGGCTCTATTACCGGCATAATTTCCAAACCATATTGTTTAGCAAAGTCAAAGTCCCTCTGATCATGGGCCGGTACACAAACAACAATTCCTGTTCCGGCAGTTAGCACCACAAAATCGGCCACCCAAACCGGTAATTTCTTGCCGGTTAGTCTGTTTAGCGCGTAACTTCCAGTAAAAACACCGGTTTTCTTCTTTGCTAAGTCAGTCCGCTCCAGTTCTGACTTCTTTTGAGCCTCTTTGATATATTTAGACACACTTTCCCTATTCTCATTAGTAGCTAATTTTTCAATCAACGGATGCTCGGGGGCGATGGCAATAAAAGTCGCCCCAAAATTTGTCTCTGGCCGGGTTGAATAACAGGAAAACACCAGCTTTGAACCAACCACCGGGTAATCAATCTCTACCCCCCGCGTTTTGCCGATCCAGTTTCTTTGTGAAGCTTTAACATAGCTAGGATAGTCAACCAGGTCTAATTCTTTACTTAAACGATCTGCATAAGCAGTGATCTTAAGCAGCCACTGTGACTGCATTCGCCGCTCAGCGCTATGACCGCAGCGCTCACAATTACCGTTGACAATTTCTTCATTAGCCAAAATAGTTTTACAGGACGGACACCAACCAACTGGTCGCTCATCCTTGAAAGCCAGCCCTGCCTTAAACAACTGCAGGAAAATCCACTGTGTCCACTTGTAATAGCCAGGGTCAGTTGTGTTAATCTCCCTATCCCAGTTAAAAGCGAAAGCCAAGCGCTTCATTTCTTTTCTGAAACTGTCGGTGTTCTGCTTGGTGGCTACGGCCGGGTGGATACCGGTTTTGATAGCGTAATTTTCTGTCGGCAGACCGAAAGCATCCCAACCCATTGGGTACAAAACATTCTCCCCCCTCATTCGTCGTAGCCTGACCATCGGGTCTAAAACCGAATAACTAAAAGCATGGCCAACATGAAGACCAGTACCGGAAGGATAAGGAAATTCAACCAAGGCATAATATTTTTTTCGTTTATCGTCAAGATCAATCGCCTGCCTGTCGGCAGACACGGCTTCCACTTTCGAACTCTTTTCCCACTCCTTCAACCACTTTTCTTCGCTCTGCCACGGCCGATATTCGGTATTTTTTGTTTTCTTCATTAAGCTTAAGTATACAATAAAAAGACTACTTGTTCACACTCGCCTTAGCCTGGGCAAAAAGCTCTTCTACTTGCGGCCACACTTCCTCGGTGGGAAACTTAAACTTTTCTATTGTTCTTCGAAGAACAGGCCTTTTTACAAAAAAATCTTTTTGCACTCTAGTAAAATCAATCTCCAGCCCTCTACGCTCCTTGATATAGGCAAAAATGAAATGAGCTAAAGCTTGCTTGTATAAATCCGGATCAACTTTTGAAAACAATCGACCATTCATCAGAACATCAACAATTGCCCCCTCGGCAAAACGAACGTCGTCTTGGTAATCTTTCGGCTCCGGAGACTTATCGCCCAAAGGTACTCCCCAACAGGTGTCAAGATCATAAAGACTGCCCACTAAAGACCAGTTTTGGCAGTGAGGAAAGCCGTGAATCATTTCCAGCTTGTGCAATCGTCCCAAATATGTTCCCATCTGTTCCGGCAGCCAATCGCCAAAATAACGCTTTAAGTCCTCTTTTAACTCTCCCGATTGCCAGTCAGCCTTGGTCAAACCTCTGAAAATAATTTCTGGTGGTGACATGGTCCCGGAAATAAGTCCCTGATTACGAACCTGTCCCACTGCTTTAAGCCAGTTGGTTGTTGGTTTAAGCAGTTTTCTGGCTTCAGCCCAAGAATCCAACATCAAAACATCTTCCAACCTTTCAGAAACTTGCAAATCTCTTTCAATAGCAAAAAAATCGGCCAAAGATAGATATTCAATTTGTCTCTCTAGCTCATGAGCTTTGAAAGAGCCCGCATTGGCATCGTTTTCCTTGACCCATTTTACCTCTCTTTTAAGTTCATCGATTTTTTGACGGCGCCATTTTCCAAAAGGAACTTTTTCTCCTTGAACCACAACTTCATTTAATCGACCAACCCTAATTGGAACTTCCGTTGGTAAACCGTTTTGGCGAAGAAATTGAGAAGCTTGTTCGATCCGGGCAAATCCCGCCTTGTCCCTTAAGCCACGAAGCCGATATTGCTTCACTCCCCCGTCCGGCAAATAACCATCCGGTTCAATTACCAAAGAATCCTCATCCATAACCGTTCCCTTAAAATCCCTGGCGCCATAAACATTACCATACTCATCCCCCCAAATTACTTGTCGACTGGAAGTCGCTTCCGTAAACGCCCGACCATGGCCCCGACTGATCTGGGTAAATTGTAGTTCTCTTTTTGAATCTCCAATCCGTCTTATGGTGTCAACAAATCTTTCTCTCAAACTTCTCTTGGGCAACAATCCCTCCCTGTCAGTCATTGCCGGAAAAGTCTTCTCTTCGGTAACGAAAGGGCGATTTGTGTCTTCATTGGAAGAAAAAGGAGTGACGACAATTGGTTTGGTTGAAACCGCGGAATATACTTGTTCTTTTAATCCAGGTACTTCAGACATCCCGCTTAAGATTATAAATCTTAAGAAAAAATGTCAATTAAATCTTCAACCAAAAAGCGAGAAGGTAAAACCGCCTTGTAGTTCGGCTAAATTAAGATAGGTTTCTAACAGTTGTTCTCTGTCCTGACTGTTTTGCAAAGTACCAACTCTGGATAAAACATAACGGCAATGGTCTAAAATAGCGCCTTCATTTCTAGCACTTAGCGGCGACAACCGGGCCAGCCGAATTATCCTTTTACCTGACTCGCTTAATCGCTGGTCTTTAACCCAACGAACCATCTGGACACCGGACAAAGCAAAGGCAACCGCCTCACGAGCCAATTGCCATTCAGCCAAATGTGGTGCCCACTCCGAACTAATCGGCTGAGGCCAATGGCGGCAGAAATCGGCAAATACTAGTCTTGTTTCCGGCGGCAGTACTCCTGTTTTAGCCTGGAAAGACTTGGTTAAGTCATCTAAAATTTTCTTTTCAGCGGTAAACGGCCGGCTGTCAACCGGACAACTGGGGTTAAAACTGTGATAATTTGGGCCGAAACTGGCATGCCCGTACTGATCAACCAATGCCTGATAAACGCAAATTAAGTCACCTTCTTCCAGCCCCTTATAGTAGGCTTGTTCGGTGTACCAAGCCCAACCGGCATGAGGGTTGCCATCAAGCCGAGCCTTAAAACCGGTACCAATACTTTCATCAACCGGGAACAAAACCGACAACCGCGCCAAACGAGCGGCAGCCTCATAATGATGAGATTCAATCGCTTCCACCCGATTGGTGACAACCGGATATTCGGAAATTAAATTATAGCTTGCTAATTTTGCTTCACAATTCATCTTAAGAAAGCCTATTTTAAATTATGTTAAGATATTTTCAATGGTTAAATTTCTGCTCGAAACCTTGTTTTTATTAACCGCCTTGGGGCTAACTTTTTTCTGGACCAATGATCCTCACCTTTCTTATTATACCCTACAACTGGTCGCCTTTTTCCTACTGCTTTTTTTCTTAAACCAATTTATCGCCCGGCGGCGAAAAAAAAGGCTTAACCTAACGGTTGACGCAGTTATTTTTATCCTGATTGTTTTCCTGTTGATCGGCTCAACCGGCGGCCTTTCTTCACCACTCTTCTTCTTGGTCTACTTTTTAATGTTTGGCCTGGCCTTGCTCTTTGACCCACTGATTACTTTCTCACTGGCAATCGCCTTAACATTGATTTTCTTCTTCACTCCGTCAAATGAGTCGTTGATGGAAGAAATCTGGCAACTGGCTTCGCTGATTTTAGTAACCCCGCTGGCGCTCTTTTTCAGCAAAAAATATTTAAAACTGCTTGAAGATGAAGAAAAAATTAAAATTTTAAGAGAAGAAGGTCAGTTTTTAAATCGAGCCATCACCAAGACGGAAAATGACTTCCTGCTCTGGGAAAGCCTTGATTTTAAAACTAGTATGGTAGACATTGTTGAACAAGCAACTCTTGCTTTAAGTGATGTCGGTAAACTTTCTGTCAGACAAAAAGAAAGACTGCTAAAGATAAGGCAACGGGCACTAAATCTACTTAAAAGCGGCGAGCAGCTAAAAAGAGAGGTTGACGAGACAACCGATTGAAAATTAAATCATTGAGCATTTATTGAAAATTGGAGTTTGAAAATTGAAAATTACCAGCTTTCCTAATTTCCTACCGTGGCCTGTTCTCATTATTTTAGCTGTCTTTTTTAATTCACGCCTCACTCTGGCTGCTCCTAGTTCAATCGAGTCGGATCACTATAAAATCCAATGGCCGAATGTTAATATGGGTTCCGGCAGCCCCGACTCAACTACTTATAACCTAGGAGTCACCACCGGCCAAATTGCTCCCGGCCTTTATTCCGGTAGTAGTTTTAAAATCCGAGCCGGCTTTCAATACATTCACTCAATTATCCCTTTCAGCTTCACCTTGTCTGATATCAATATCAACTTTGGCAATCTTACTTCTGGTGTGCTAACTAACCAACAAACAGTTGATTTAACCGTTGATTCCGGTTCGGTTCAAGGCTATCAGGTAACGGTTGAAGAAAACCAGCCGTTAACCAGCTTAGGAATCGGCTCCACCCTGCCCGATACTGTCTGTGACCCAGCCGATAGCTGCACTCATATTGACGAAGGTGCTTGGAGCCAAACCGACACCTATGGTTTTGGTTATACTATTGATGGTGATGATGTGCCAAGCCAGTTTGCCTCCGGCACTAAATTTAAAAATTTCGCCCAAACGGATATCGATACACCACAAAAGGTTATGGGCAAAACACCAATTGAGGGACACGAGGCTGCCGAAGACAAAAACGCCACCATGACGCTGCGGATTAACCCATCACCCGTTCAACCGGCCGGCACTTACCAAAACCGATTAATCTTTATTGCCACTCCACTCTACTGAAAAATTACAATGATCAATTTACTTATTAAAAATTAACCAATTATCAATTTAACAATACTCAATGAATTATCAATTAAACAATTATCAAGTAAAGAAAAAATTCGATCTTGAGGAACGAACGGCAAAATTTGCCGAAAGCGTAATTCGCTTGGTCAAAAGAGTCAAAATAACAGCCGTAAACAGTCGAATAATCAATCAGCTAGTAGGTTCAAGCGGTTCAATCGGAGCTAATTATTGTGAAGCAACCGAATCGGAGAGTAAGAAAGATTTTATTCATAAAATAAGCATTGCCAAAAAGGAAATTAAAGAAACCAGGCATTGGTTAAGACTTTTGGCCCAGACAGATGACGGTTTAAAGGAACAAATAAGAGAAATTTGGAAAGAAGCACAGGAACTCTTACTAATCTTTTCAAAGATAATCTCCTCCTCAAAAGGACAAAAATTGAAAATTGAATCATTAAAAAATTCATTGGTTAATTGAGGGTTTGAAAATTGAAAATTAAAACTGGAGTTTTAATCAAGCTTGCTTTACTGTTGGTTGTTACCTCTGTGTCCACCTCCAAGGTGGCACTGGCTCAAGAACCGGTTTCTTTAGGTATCTTCCCACCGATTTTAGAAGTAGTAATCGAGCCGGATAGCCAAATAACCCAAGTTTTTAAAATTTACAACCAAGGCCAAGAACCGTTAGTTTTAGAAACTAAGTTAGTCGCTTTTAAACCAAAAGGAGAAACAGGCGAAATTACACTAGAGGAAACCATTTCTGAAGCAGAAAAATCATGGTTTTCTTTTTTAAATAAAAACCTGGCGCTTGGTGACCGTTTCAACCTACCAGCCGGTCAGTCCCAAGAAGTAGTTCTGGTTATTAATATTCCCGCCTCACACACCGATTCGGAAGGCTACTATACCCTGCTAGTCCAAACAGTCCCTGATGAAAGAATCACCGACACCCTCCGAATCGGAGGGCAAATTAAAGTCGGCAGCCATATCCTGCTTTCTATATCAAAGCAACAAAAAAGAGAACAAAATATATCAATTGACAGTTTTAAAATTGAAAACCTGCTCCTTGAACTGTTTAACCTTAAAATAATTGACTCTTTTACCCCGCCGGCCTTTACTGTCAAACTTAAAAACGACGGCAAGCATTTTACTAAATCAACCGGCCAGATCACTGTCACCGATCTGTTTGGCCAAAAACAAGTCTTAAATTTAAGCGAGGAAAATATTTTAGCCGCTTCGATCAGACAAATTAACTGCGCCGAAGGTGAAGGTGAAAAGCTAACCCCCGCAACCTGCACAGCGGCAGGTAAATTTTTTGTCGGCAGTTACCAAGTTAGTTTAAAAACGGCCAACCAAGAGCAAAACTTAACTTTCATCAGCCTGCCAATTAAGTTAATGACTGGCCTGGCAGTCATTGGGGTTTTTCTGCTAATTGTAAAAAGGGCCGCTAAATTCAGGCTTGACAACTGATTTTAAAATGGCTTACATTTAACTCTAGATAGATCATTTTTTTATGAAATTAAATAAAATCGGCAAGCTTTTTAGTCTTCTTTTTGTTGCTTTTATGGCAGCAACCGCTTTTTATTTTGCCCGACCGGCTAAACTTGACTCAGCCACACTAACCAGCGCCTCGGCCACCCTTTCTAACTCACGGCTGTCTTACCATGCCGGCATTGGAGTGACTGCTCCGGCCGGACAAAGCGTTGTTCACATTGATACCGATGGTGCTGATGATGATACTAATCACCTCTTCCCTTCCGATTCGATCTGTTTTACCAATCCAGTTAATTCCGGCTGTATCGGTTACACTGATTATTCGGTCGCCCGGATTGAAGACTCGGATACTTTTGTTATCGACAGCGCCTTATCGGTTGGTGTTAGCGCCACCGACTATGTTGTTGCCACTTCCTCCGGTGTTTTAACCGTTCAATTTACCCTGACCAATCAAATTCCCGCCGGTGGCGACATTCTACTAACCATACCGGCTGTTAACACCACTGGCCGAACTGATGATGGCATTCCTGATACCGCCGCTTCAACTTCATCAAACGGCTTTGATATCAATAACATTACTACGGGTGAAGTTACTTTTGCCGGCGGCACCGGCTGTTCCTGGACTACCACCAGTGTTACTGCCGGAGATGCTTCAAATGATCACCGGATTCTCGGCACCACTTCGGCTACCTGTACCGCCGGTGTTGTCACTATTACCGTTGGTGACAGCGGTGCGGCTGACACAATGCTGGTTAATCCAGCGCCAATTTCCTCCGGTCACACCCAAGGAGTCGCCGACACCTACGCTGTTTCACTGACTACCAGAGACTCTGGTGATATCCAAATTGACACCGCCGATATTGTCATCGCCCCGGTTGAAGCAGTACTTATTTCCGCTACTGTTGATGAAACACTGGAATTTACCGTTGCCGGCAAGGCTGTTGGCACCACCGCCTGCGGTATCACCACCGATAAAGCCACTCAAGCTTACGCCGTCCCCTGGGGAACCATTGCCGCCACTGACACCTTTTACGATGCCGCTCAACAACTAACTGTCACCACTAATGCTGATGGCGGCTATGCTGTCACTATTGAAGAAAATGATCAAATGGGCAGAAACGGCGGGGCTTGTAGCGGTGCTGCAGCCGATGAAGACGACAACTGTATTAAAGACACCCTCTGCGGCGGCACTCCTTGTACTGAAGCAGCCGCTAGAGACTGGACAACTGCCGGTACCTATCATGGTTTGGGTTATTCACTAGAAGATGTCGACGGCACCGATGCCATTTTTGACTACGATGGTAAGCCAGCAGAAACCACCTGCACCACCGGTACTTTCTGTGCCCGACAAATTGCCGATCAGGAAGCAACTGAAACTAAAGCAACCATAATGACTAACTCCAACCCGGTTAACTCAAAAGACATTTATGTCTGCTACCGGATTGCTATTTCCGGCACTCAACCGGCCGGTTATTATTACAATAAAGTTAAATATACCGCTACGGCGACATTTTAAAAAATGACAAACAAACTGCCTAAAATTTTAACCGCTACTCTTCTGGCTTTACTGACAACCGCCATTGCCGCTTCGGTTATCCTGGCTCAAGACCTGCCTGCCGGCAGGCAGGATGCCGTTCAAATTAACATTGCTCCGGCCAGACAAGAATTAGTTGCTGACCCGGGTGAAACTACTGCCGTCAATGTCCGCCTTTACAATCCTACCAGTAATCCCATCACCGGTAATTTAGGCGTAGTTGATTTTATTGTTGAAAGAGATGACGGCGTGCCGACTTTCCTGGAGCAAAACGAGGTCTCCCCCCGCTTTGCTGCCGCTGCTTGGGTTAACCTGCCTTATGACAAGGTAATTATTCCGTCAAAAGAATCAGTTACCATTCAGGCTAAAATCAACATTCCCCAAGCAGCCAATGCCGGCGGCCGCTATTTTGCTATCTACTTTGAACACGGCCGAACCAGCCCTGATTTAAGCGATCAAGAAGACAAAGATGTCGCTGTCACTCACCGAATTGTCAGCCTAACTTACCTAACTATCACCGGGCCGGTCGATGAAAGCGCCTTATTAAAAGAACTGAAAGCCCCCGCCTTCCTTGAATACGGGCCAATTACCGCTACCAGCGAAATCACCAACCAGGGCGATTTACATATCCGCCCTCAAGGAACAATAACTCTGACCAATATGTTCGGCAAGATTGTTGACCAGCAATCACTGGAAGGTAAAAATGTTTTCCCTGATGCCTCTAGAATTTACGAAAATATTCTGGCTCAAAACCAACGCTGGCTAATTGGCAAATACCGGATTGACCTAAGCGCCACTTATGGCGACGGTGGTCAAGTCATTAAAGGCACTGTTTTTACCTGGGTTTTCCCCTGGAAACTAGCGACAATGATTATCTTGGCAATCGTTATCATCAGCTTGCTAATCGTAATCACTATCCGCAGTTTCCGAAAGAAAGAGGAACAACTTGAAGAAAAGATTGAACAATTGGAAGAAAAACTGAATAACAATTCCTAATTTTCAATTTTCAAGTCTTCAATTAACCAATGAATTTTCAATTTGATAATTTTCGCATTGGCTGTTTCTTGATAATTGGTTCATTGTTTTATTGGTTTATTTACCCAACCTCCACCCTTGCTTACGATCATTTTGTCACCCCTGCGCCGGTTAAAATCTCGGCTACAATCGGCGAACCAAAATTGAGCTTGTTTGGCTATAGTTGCGCTAATTGTCTGGTCTACCTACAAGGACAACGGGTTTTTGAGGAAACTAGCGCTGATAGGAGCGGTTTTTTTGAGTTTGACAAGGTCTTACTACCCTCGCCTTTTCTCGCTAACTCAAACAGTCCTGAACTTTGCCTGATCAGTATTGACAGTCAACAGCGAACCACCTTTCCGACCTGCCTACCACCACTGCCCTCATCGGAAAGATCTTATCACGCCAGTATCGAACCAGTTTTACTACCACCTACCCTGAGTCTGTCAAAAGGCGCCTTTGCTCCCAAGGAACAGGTTGTTGCTTCCGGACAGGCAATCCCCAATTCAACTGTTAACATTTATCTTGCTAATCAAAAAAGTAGCAGTCTGCTGGGTTTAGTAAAAAGCGCCCATGCTTATAACCTGCCCCACTACCAAGCCAGTGCCGACAACCGAGGTAGTTTTGAATTTAATTTACCTGTTTCCTACTCAAAGTGGCGGGTCTTTGCCGCAGCTGATTTTAAAGAAAGTCCCAGCCCTAAAAGCAACAGTCTTACTTTTAGGGTTTTATCTCCCTTGGGCTGGCTGTGGGAAATGGTTAAACAAGCTATCATGATTGTCTTTGGCTTCGCTTTTCCTTATCTTTGGCTAATCATTATCTTCATTGAGCTTGCCGCTATCTATTTGCTGGTTAAGAAAAAACACCACTCCCGGGGTGGACAGAAATCTTGTGGTAAACTAAAAACAAAAAGATGAAGCTGATAACAAGTAAGATTTCTAAAACAGAATTAGGGGCAATCGCCGAAAAGATGTTTGGCAAACTAGTTAAAGCAGTTGTTGACATCGAGAAAGAAATTATGGCAATTGACGCCGATATGCACGCTGACGAAGAGCAGTTCTTACTGAAAAAAGGCTCGAAACAAACAGACCTTTGGGGCATAAATCTGCACCCCTTAGAGAAAGCGGAAAGATTTATCGAATTTGACTCGATGATCAACATCCGGCCACAAATGGACAATCACAGCCGCAGCGTTGATAATCCGGTAATAAAAGAAAAAATCATTAAGATTGTTAATAGCTTGGTTGAGTAAATGGCCTTTCAACACAAAAACCTAACCGCTGAAAAATGGGAGAGTTTAAGTTTTTTTGAACAAATGGCCAACATTGGCGCCGATGTCGGCCGGGCAATCAACTGGCGCAAGGAAAACAGCCAGGAATCCAAGCTGGCTTTCTACCGCGCCCTGGAACTACTTTGGCTAACCATTAACTGGTCGCAAAAATATGACCAGCCAAAATTAAAAGAACTGACCAGGCTCTATGAAATCCTGGGTGATTATTTTGCTGGCCAAAACCAGTACAAAACCAACGATAAATTCTTAAATGACTATTTTTATGCCTACGGCTATGCCCACAGCCTGGAAAGATATCAACTAAAATCCTACACCCCGGGGGTGTAGGTATAATATTTAATTAAAAGTGACTTTGACTTCCTGGGGTAATTTTTGACCGTCTACTGAAGCCTGGAGAACAAATTCTCCCCCAACAGTAGAAGAGATGTCAAAAAAAGCTCTGCCAAGGTCATCAGAGACCGGCTGGACGGCAGTAACAGTCAACTTGGGGTCATTAGTCATAAAAACTGTTTTATCAAGTACTCCCTTACCACCATCGTCAAGAACAAAAACAGTCAACCGGATCTTCTCTCTGCCATCAGCAAGCGCTTGCAGCGGTGAGGCGAAAATATAGCAATTTTCCAAACTTACCCTGCCGCTATGTTCCTGCGAGGGGTTATCGGCCCGACCATAAAATGAAGTCCGCTGGTTAATAAAAAAAACCGTTCCGCCTAAAGAAAGAAGTAACAGGAAGATAACAATGATTACAATTCCCCACCTGGTCGTCTTGTCCACTCCGGGCTCTTGATTAGATGAATAAGACTGTTCCTGCTCCATTAA
>CAZZNI010000005.1:0-58267 GCA_964655765.1 uncultured Gammaproteobacteria bacterium | reverse complement strand
CACAACAAGCTTTGTATATGGCGGCCAAGTTCAGGAGTCTGGTCATACTGCTTGGTGACAAACACCTGGGGGAGAGTGACTATACTGCCGGTGAGTTTAAGAATTTAGACTTGAAGGCGGAATCCGAAAAGGGTGATAAGGATAACTATTTGCCCTACAAGATTACCGACAGCGGAGTTTCACCTTTCTTGCCGCCGGGTCAAGTAGACATTTCCCGAGCTACCAGTTATGAACACGATGAACAAGGGCTGACGGTCGAAGACGAAGAGCCAACGATAAAAATGAATGACAAAAGGTTTAGGAAATTAACCGGGATAGGCAAAGAAATAGCAAAGCTTGAACCAGTTTCTTTTGACGGTGACAAAAAAAGTCCTAATTTAATAGTTTCCTGGGGATCAACCAAGGGAGCGATAGTAGACGCTCTTAAAATGTTGCCTTCCTGGCGTTTTATGCAAATTTCCTGGCTGTTACCTTTCCCTAAAGATCAGGTTTTGCCAAGTTTGAAAGCAGCCAGAAGAGTTGTGTTGGTAGAAAACAGTGCCACTGGCCAACTGGCTGATTTAGTTGCCAGTCAGTGCCTTTTTGAAATAAAGGAAAAGATTTTAAAATATGATGGCCGGCCGTTTACAACTCAAGAAATAATTAAAGGAGTAAAACATGGATAACAGCTTGGAAACAAAGATGGCTAAGACCTGGTGCCCCGGTTGTCCTAACTTTGGTGTCTTGGCGGCGGTTAAACAGGCAATAACCGGTTTGGAGGAAGAGGAGTTTTTACAAAGGAAAGACTTAGTTATGGTTACCGGTATCGGTTGTCACGGTAAGATTTATGACTATTTAAATCTCAGCGGCTTTTACTCACTTCATGGCAGGAGTTTGCCGACAATGCTGGGAATAAAAATCGGTAACCCCAATTTAAATGTCATTGGTTTTACCGGTGACGGTGATTCTTACGCTGAAGGGATGGCCCACCTGGTACACACTTGCCGTTACAATGCCAACCTTACGCTGCTGGTTCACAATAACCAAACCTTTGCTCTGACCACTGGCCAGGAGACACCAACCAGTGACGAAAATAATTTTAGATTTAATCCG
The DNA here is from genome assembly GCA_964655765.1 of uncultured Gammaproteobacteria bacterium. Lineage (GTDB taxonomy): Bacteria > Patescibacteriota > Microgenomatia > PFEM01 > CAYPPS01 > CAYPPS01. The sequence goes on along the minus strand of CAZZNI010000005.1, from coordinate 57,175 downwards.
CTGTCGATTGCCCTGGAAGCAGGGGCTACCTTTGTTGCTCGGAGTTATGCCCTGGATACCCCGCACCTTTCCGGATTGATAAAACAGGCAATTACCCATCGGGGCTTTTCAATTTTGGAGATCGTTCAACCCTGTTTAATTTTCCAAAATAATGCCCAGTTTTTCAAAGAAAAGATTACAAAAGTTGATCAGGCGGCCAGCTTGCAAGAGGCACTGAAGATAACCCGAAGTTGGGACTACTCGGTTTCTTCTAGGCAAAAGGTGCCAACCGGACTTTTCTTTAAAGAAAACCGGCCTTGTTTTGAAGACCAGTGGAAAAATCAAAACAGAAGACCACTTTCTTCTTCCCAGTTAAAAAGCTGGTTTGCTTAAAATTTGTTTGCTAATCGAGTGAGTTTTTTGTCAAGGCTAAAGAGGGGGACTTTTTGGTCTTGGGCCAAGTTCAAATAGGTAGCGTCGTAAACAGAAAGCTGGTGTTTAACCGCTTTGTTAAAAACGGGCAGTAAACCAGTCTCTTTTTCTTCAAAAGGGAGAAGTAGAAAGTTTTCAAGAAGCTTGTTTGCCAGTAGCTTAGTAATTCTTTTTGACAAAACAGCACTTCTTAAACCATTGCCAACTTCAAAATAAAAAAGAGAGGGGACAAGAGCTTTGGCTTTCCTTTTAGCGATGGCTTCAAAAATTGGTTCTACTTTTCCTTTGTCTTCATCGGGCAGTAAAAAAGCCAACGCCAGCGAGGCATCGATAATAATCTTGCTGGGTATTTTTTTAGTATTTGCGACCATCTTCAACCAATTGACGGTAATTAATCTTGCCTTTGGTTTCTGTTCGCAATGCCAAAATATTGTTGAAGGCTTGCTCGGTTTTTTTTTGCTGTGCCTGGTCAAGGTAGGTTTGGTAAACAGCCTGGCGGATTAATTCAGACACAGAAAGATCTTTCTGTTTGGCGATTAAGTTCAAAAGATCCCAACTATCTTGTTTTAGTAGTATGTTGGCGCGTTTGTCTAACATACATACATATTAGCATACAGATGTTTTTTGTCAAGGGAAATTTTTTGCAATCTCTATTTTTGTCCGGCTTGACAATTTAGCTGGTTGAGATTAAACTACTAGCTGGTAACTAGGAGTATCATGTTTGATTTAAGCAAAACAACTGATTACGGGATGGAGTTGATGATCACTTTGGCTAAAAATTATGGCCAAGGGCCGCTTTCTTTGCGTGAAATTGCCAAAGCCAAAAAACTGCCGCTTAAATTCTTGGAGCAAATTGCTCAGGATTTGCGTCAATCCGGTCTGATTGAATCAAAGGAAGGTAAAGGCGGCGGCTATTTCCTAGCTTTACTGCCTAAAAAAATAACTGTTGATCAGATAATTGAAGTTTTGGAAGGACCTTTTGGCTTGGGAGCCTGTGCTGGGTGTCCTAAAGCGGCTTCTTGTGGTCAAAAAGAAGTTTGGCAAGATGTTGGAGAACAAGTTCGAACTGCGATTAAAAAAAAGACTTTGGCTGATCTTATTAAGCAGAAGAAATAATGAAAACGGTTTATCTTGATAACGCCGCCACTACTACTGTCTCGGCTTCAGTTTTGACAGCAATGCTGCCTTTTTTAAAAAACAATTTTGGCAACCCGTCTGAGCCGCACTATCTGGGGATCAAAGCTAGGCAAGCGGTGGAAAATTGTCGCCGGACGGTGCAATCATTTTTTAACCTTAAAGATGGTCAAGTTGTCTTTACTTCCGGGGCAACGGAAAGTATTAATTTAGCCCTAAAGGGATCAATAGAAGCTTCGCTTTCTAAGTTTTCAAATTCCAATTTTCAATTTTCAAACAAGAAACCACATCTCATAACCACAGCCATTGAACACAAGGCAACTTTAGAGACAGCCAAGCATCTGGAAACTTTGGGTTTTGCCAAAGTCACTTACTTGCCGGTTGACGATGAGGGGTTAATTTCTTTTGACGATCTTGAGAAGAAAATTACCAAAGACACTGTTTTAGTTTCACTTATTTATGTCAATAATGAAACCGGTACTGTTCAGCCGGTGGAAAAGCTTGGCCAGCTTTTGGAGAAAATAAACAAGACAAGAAAAATGCCGATTGCCTTACACCTAGACGCGACTCAAGCAGTTGCTTATCTTAATACCGACATGCAAAAGTTGAAAGTTGACCTGCTTTCTATGTCGGCCCACAAGATAAATGGCCCTAAAGGAACCGGGGTACTGGTGTATAGAAAAAATGTGTCACTGGTTAGGCAAATGGACGGCGGCAGCCAGGAGGATAATTTGCGCTCAGGTACGGAAAATGTTGCTGGTATTGTCGGTTTGGCAAGAGCGCTAACTGATCTTAATAACAAAAAACAAATAGCTCAAAAAGTGTCTGTTTTAAGGGATAAATTAATTAAAGGTGTGTTGGCAATTGACGGAGTTCGTTTGACCGGCTCGCCTAAACAACGGGCGCCTCATATCGCTTCGTTTGTTTTTGATGGATTGGAAGGTGAGTCGCTAGTACTAATGCTCTCTGACAAAGGAGTAGCGGCCGCTTCCGGCTCGGCTTGTACTGCCGGTAATTTAAACCCATCTCATGTCTTAACGGCAATGGGGGTAAAAAAAGAAAATTGTCACGGCTCGTTGAGATTGTCTTTGAGCAGCCAAACAACCGAAGCGGAGATTGACCGTGTTTTGAAAGTTTTACCATTATTAGTTAAAAAATTAAGATTAATGGCACCGCAATTATGAACGAACTTTATAGTGACAAAGTAATGGCTCATTTCCGAAAGCCGAAAAATATGGGGGAAATGAAAAATCCCAGCGCAACGGCAACTGTTGGCAATCCGGTTTGCGGTGATGTGATGCGGATGTTTATTAAAGTTGCCAAGAAAAATGAACAAGAAATAATTGACGATATCAAATTTCAAACCTTAGGTTGCGGAGCGGCATTGGCAACTTCCAGTGTGACAACCGAACTGGCTAAAGGTAAAACTTTGGCCCAAGCACTTAAAATTAACGCTCAAATGATCATCAAAGAATTAGGTGGTTTGCCGACTGCCAAAAGACATTGCTCGCTTTTGGCTCACCAGGCCTTAAGAAAAGTGATTGCCAATTATCGGAAAACTAAAAAAGTTTAAATCACCTTTTCTTCGTACTCCAAACTTGTTAACATAAGATCTAGGAAAGGAGGGTAAAGATGTTTTGTTGTAAACAAGGCGGAATGCTTTCTCAAGTTTTGAAAGCACTTTCTGTTGTTTCAGTACTATTGGCTGGTTGGGGGTTTGTCCAGGGGGATATCTGGCTAGCTTCAACTCAGTGGTTGTTGATTGCCTTGATATTTAGCAGCTGGGCAATTTATTTGAAATTAGAAGAAGGTAAAAAGTAGTAAAAATGATAGTTGTTAATTTTAAAACCTACCGTCAGGGTAGTGGACGGGAAGCTGTTGAACTGGCGAAAGTTTGCCGATCCGTCAGTCGTCAAACTGGCGTTGATATTATTCCGGCCGTTCAGGCTCTTGATTTATCAGCAGTAACTGAAGAGGTTTCTGGCCCGGTTTTTTTACAGCACCTTGATCTTTTTCCTCAGGGAGCTTTTAGCGGCGCAGTTAGTCTTAAAACAGCCCTAGAACACAAAGCGGCGGGAACAATTTTAAACCATTCGGAAAGAAAGCTGGCTCCCGGTACTATCCGTCAGACAATTAGACTTTGTCGACAGCTGGATAAAAATTTTAAACTGATTGTCTGCTGTCGGTCATTAACTCAGGCGAGAAAGTTTTTAAAATTTAAACCAGACTTTCTGGCATATGAACCGGTTGAGTTAATTGGCGGGGACATTTCTGTGTCTACTGCCAAGAAAGAAGTGGTTAAAAACTTCGTTGACTTAATTGACAAAAAAACAACGCCAGTAATTGGGGCTGGTATAAAACACGCCAGAGATATTAAAATAGGAAGACAGCTGGGAGCGAAAGGTTTTTTGGTTGCTTCGGGAGTAGTGTTAGCTGATGACCCGAAAAAACAGTTGCTAGCTCTGGCCAGCGGTTTTAAGCAATAATAAGTTTTTAAAAATGTCTAAATATACTATTTGTGTCAGTGGTGGAGCTGAAGGAGAAAACGCCAAGCATGCTAAAAAAATGGCTCGTTTGGTTGGTCAGCTAGTTGCCAAGAAAGGCGGTGTTTTAATTACCGGTGCTACTAGTGGCGTTCCTTTTGAGGCGGCTAAGGGTGCCAAGGAAGCCGGTGGTTCCAATATTGGTTTTTCTCCGGCCGGTAGCGAGGAAGAACATGTTAAAAAATATCGCTTGCCGGCTGATAAAGATATTTTTGACCATATTATTTATGCCGAGGCCGGTTATACTGGCAGGAATTTGCTAATGGTTAGAAGCTCGGATGCAACAATAGTAATTGACGGCCGGATCGGGACGCTAAATGAATTTACTGTTGCTTTTGAAGAAAATGAAATTGTTGGTGTACTGCAGGGTTCTGGCGGAATTGCCGATGAGATTGAACGATTATTAATCGTGGCTGGCAAGGGTTTGCGAAAAACTATCTTTGATACTGATCCGGAGAGACTGGTTGATAAAGTGATTGCCAAAATAAAAGAAGAAAAGAACAAGTGAACAAGATGAATCTGCCGAGTCTTAAAGACTTCAATTTTAAAGATAAAAAAGTTTTGCTTCGTTTAAACCTGGATGTACCGTTGGCAGCAGGTGGTAGCGGTTTTGAGATAAGCGATACCTCGCGTATTGATGAATCACTTAAAACGGTTAATTTTCTTTTAAACCAGCAGCCTGCAAAAATCATCATTATTTCCCATCTTGGTCGGCCTTCTAAATCGGACGGTAAAGCTGACCCTAATTTTAGCTTGTTACCAGTGGCGAAGTATCTGGACAAAAAAATCGGTAAAAAAGTAAAAGCGCTGGGGATCGAGTTGTATTTAAGGGAAAACTTGCGTTTTGATAAAGGTGAGGAGGAAAACTCGTTTGAGTTTGCTAAAAAACTAGCCTTTGGCAGTGATGTTTTTGTCAACGACGCTTTCGGCGCTTCGCACCGGAACCATGCCTCAATTACTCAACTGCCCCGATTGCTGCCGACATTTTTCGGCCTTAATTTTTTAAAAGAAATGAAGCTCTTGACTAAAATAAAAGAAAATCCCTGCCGGCCGGTGGTTTTGCTATTAGGTGGTGCCAAGTCGGACAAAATGGAACTAGCCAAGAAATTAATTTATTGGGTTGATTTTGTTTTAATCGGTGGAAGGTTAGCTGAATTTAACGGACTGCCGGTTTTGGCCAAGCACCCGAAAGTAATTGCTGATTTAGCCCACAACGGCAAAGACATCAACCAGCAGGCGATTGACATCTTCGCGCCGATTATTAAAAAAGCAGGAACAATTATTTGGGCCGGTCCGATGGGTGCTTTTGAAGAGAGTCGATACGCTACCGGTACCAGGCAAATCGGCAACCTGGTGACTAGCTCAAAGGCTTTTACTGTTATTGGCGGAGGGGACACTGAAAGCGCCTTATCACAGTTTAATTTAATTGATAAAATTAATTATGTTTCTACTGGCGGTGGAGCGATGCTGTTTTATCTAGCTCACGGAACGCTTCCTGCTATTACGGCAATATTAAAAGATAAATGAAAACAAAAATCGCTATTAATGGTTTTGGCCGGATTGGACGGATCGCTTTAAGGCTGGCTTTGAGCCGCTATCTGGGTGATTTTGAAGTGGTGGCGATTAACACTTCCGGCTCAATGCCGATTGAAGGCTGGGCTCACTTATTCGAATTTGACACCATTTACGGCCGTTTTGGTCAATCGGTTGAAGTACTGGCTGGTCAACAGGATGAAATTGGCCGTTTAAAGATTGGTAAATTAGTTATCCCGGTATTGGCTCAACGGGAGCCAAAATTACTGCCTTGGGATCGGTACCAGCCGCAAGTGGTGATTGAGGCCACTGGTGTTTTTGCTGACAAGAAGGGCGCCTCGCTTCATCTTGAAGCTGGTGCTAAAAAAGTGGTAGTGTCAGCGGCAACCGACGAGGTTCAAGATTATGTTATCGGTGTTAATGAAGATAAATATAAAGGGGCGTTGATTGTTGGTAATGCTTCTTGTACCACCAACTGCGTTACGCCAATTGTGAAAGTGATTAAAGACAATTTCGGTTTGCAAAAAGCAATGATGACGACCGTTCACGCTTATACTTCGACTCAAAGCTTAACCGATGATTCGCACAAAGATTTGAGGAGGGCCAGAGCGGCGGCCCAAAACCTAATACCAACTTCAACTGGGGCAGCCAAAACTACTGCCGAGGCGATTCCTGAAGTTAAGGGTTTGTTTGACGGCTTGGCGATTAGGGCACCGATTCTGTGCGGTTCGATTGCCGATGTTACTCTGCTGACCCTAAAACGAACTTCGGTTAATCAAATCAACGAAGCGTTTACCAAGGCGGCTAATGGGCCGTTAAAAGGGGTGCTGGCGGTAACAACCAAGCCGTTAGTTTCGTCTGATATTTTAGGTATGACTGAATCGGCGATAGTTGATCTGAATTTAACTCGGGTGGTTGACGGAGATTTAGTGAAAGTGATTGCCTGGTACGATAATGAGTGGGGGTATTGCTGTCGTTTGCTGGAATTAACTAGTTTTATTGCTAATAAGAAAAAATGATAATTAAAAACTTAGCCGGTTATCTTGATTTGGCCAACCATCACGCCGATGCCCGGCCGGAAGATATTAAAAAGTTAGTTAAACTGGTTGGTAAGTACAAATTCAACTCGGCTTTTGTTAACCCTTTTTTTGTTAAGTTAGCCAAAGAACAGCCGCAGGAAATTAAGGTTGGTACGGTGGTGGCTTTCCCCTTGGGGCAGGAAAAGACTGACCTTAAGGTAATCACTGCTTTGTCGGCAGTCAAAGACGGAGCCGATGAGTTGGATGTTTCTCTTAATATCGGCTTGTTTAAGGATGGTGACTATAACCAGGTTTTAACCGAAATGAGATCAATTGTTGAAGCGGTTAAAGCGATGAAGCCGGTCGTAATTGTTAAATTTATTATCGAGACTGGCTTTTTAACCGATGAGGAGATAAAACGGGCTGCCAGTTTAGTTTTGAAAGCCAAGGGAGATTTTGTTAAAACCTGTTCTGGAATGGGGCCAAGGGGTGCCAGGTTAACCGATGTTAAACTAATCAGAGAGGCGATTGGAACGACGATCCCGATTAAAGTTGCCGGTGGGGTTCATGATTACAAAACAGCTAAAGCCTTTATTCAAGCCGGCGCTAATCGGATTGGTACCTCGGCGGCAGTTGAAATTGTTAAAGAGGCGGGAAAAGATAATGATTAACGACAGTCAAACAAGTAGACAACTTTTGCAACAAACAAAAAACAACGGCACAGCTTTGGGGGCGTTTAATGCTGGTAATTTAGAAATAGTTAAGGCAATTGTGGCTGCAGCTAAGATCAAAGAAAGTTCGTTAATTATTGAGGCTTCTTTCGGAGAAGTAAGTCATTTTGGTATGGAAAATTTTTTGTCGGTGGTTAAAAATTTATCCAAAGATTTGCCATTTCCAATTTTGACTAATCTTGACCACGGTCCTGGTTTGGAAGAATGCCAGCAGGCAATTGAGATGGGTTTTGACTTGGTCCATTTCGACGGTTCGTCGCTACCGATTGAAGAAAACATCAAGATAACCAAAGTCTTGGTTGAGCAAGCCCACCAAAAAGGTGTTTTAGTTGAGGCGGAAATTAATCCAATCGGTAATCATTCGCAAAGTTACTTACTTGATCCGGAAGAAGTCCAGGGTCAATATGAATATACTGACCCACAAATTGCCCATGATTTTGTAATGGAAACCGGAGTTGACTTATTGGCGGTTTTCATCGGCAATCTTCACGGTGTTTACAATTCCGCTCCTAAACTTGATCTGGAAAGATTAAAATTGATTGCCGATAGCACTGACTGCTTTCTATCACTTCACGGTGGTTCCGGTTTAAGTGAAGATGATATTAAAATGGCGATTGCTGTTGGCAGGATCGTTAAGATTAATGTTAACACCGAATTAAGACTGGCCTTTAAGGAGACTTTGACTAATGTTTTGAAAGGATCGGAAGAATTGGCGGTTTACAAATTGATGGGGCCGGTTGAAGCGGCGGTCCAAAAGGTTGTTGAAGAAAAACTTGATCTTTTTAACCCTTCGCTTTTATGAAATACGACTGCATTGCTTTTGGTTCGGCGATTTTAGATGTCTTTAATACTTCTGCTGAACTGAAAATAAACCAGGATAAACAAAGCCCAACCGGTAAGAGTTTTTCCTTGCCGGCTGGTGCTAAATTAAAAGTTAATCAGTTAGAAATTCACAGCGGTGGCGGTGGGACCAATGTAGCGGTTGGTTTAAGTCGGCTGGGTGTTAAGTCTGCCGTTTGTGCTCGGCTCGGTTGGGATATGGCCGGTAAATTAATTCGCCAGGAATTAAAACAGGAAAAGGTGACTGATCAATTATTGGTTCAGTTTGAAAGCGACAAGACTGATTGGTCAACTATCTTAATTGATGAAAAGGGTAATTCGACTATTTTAGTTTGGCGTGGTGAAACTAAACTGGAACCAAGTTTACTCAACGCCAGCCAGCTTAATAGTTTTTGGTTTTATCTGGCTTCGCTGGAAGGCAACTTAGATTTAGTTGAATTTTTACTTAATTTGGCCGATCAAAACCATGTTCGAGTTGTTTGGAATCCGGGCAAAAGGGAAATAGAACAAAAAGAACAATTGCTTAAATTGGCCGCCAAGGTTGACACCTTAATTGTTAACGAAGAAGAGTTGTTAAGATTGACCAAGCTGTCATTGCCTTTTAATCAGGCTTTTGATCAACTGAAACGATTACTGCCAAAAATTAATCTGGTGGTTACTAGGGGCAGCCAAGGAGTTAGGGCGAAAACTGCAGCCGGCCAAGATTTTAATTTAACTGGATTAACAGTGACTCAAAAAGATCAAACTGGCGCTGGTGATGGGTTTGCCAGCGGTTTAACAGCCGGTCTTATTAAACAGAAAAATTTTGACCAAGCTTTAAAAATTGGCCTGGTTAACGGCGCGGCGGTGGTGACAAAAATTGGTGCCAAACCGGGCTTAATTTACCAACGGGAACTTGATTATTGGTTGTCTCGGTTGAATTAGTAAAAGTTTAATAAATAGCGTATTTTATTCAATTTCGTATAACTTTTTTTTATTTTTATGACTCAAAAAATCGACCCCAAAAAAAGGCGAAACAAAAAATTGATTACCGGTAGCCGCTGGACGATTTTTTTTGTTTTTGCCGGCACTTGTTTGCTGTCATTTTTATTTTGGTTGACCCCTCGCTTAACTTCTTTTCGCCAACAATTAACCAGTCCGTTGGTTATCAGCAGCAACAATAAAACAGATGATCATCTTGATTTAGGACCGGCTAAAAACCCAGCGGTGATGATTGACCAGTTTAAAAAATTAACCCAAGACTTGGCCGGCAGTTTTAGTTTTGTAGTTTGGAATTTAAAAGACGACAGTATTTATGGTCTTAAACAGGACAAGGTAATGCCGGCGGCGTCGTTGGTAAAATTACCGGTAATGGTGGCTTACTTTCGTCAAGTAGAAGCAGGCAAGTTAAGCCCGCTGGTTGGTTACACCTTAGCCAGCAATGATAAAGTTAACGGTGCCGGTTTATTGGTTAATCAGCCGGCAGGAACAATTTGGACTAACGATAAACTGGTTAATTTGATGGGTAAATATTCCGATAACACCGCTTACAATATTATTAAACAACGGGTCGGGCCGATAGCCATTAACCAAATAATTAAAGATTTAAAAATGGAGCAAACTAATTTAGAAGAATACGAAACCAGTCCGCTTGATATCGCCCGATTGTTTAAGGCTGTTTTTGACGAAGGGATTATTAACCAAGATAACCGGAAAAAATTTTTTGATAGTTTAACTGATACTGCTTTTGAAGAAAGGATTCCTAGTGGTATACCGGAAAATATTAAAGTGGCTCACAAGGTTGGCACTGAAGTTAGAACTTTTTCCGACGCTGGTATTATCTTTGCCGATCCGCCTTTTATCTTGGTAATTATGAGCAACAATGCCGCCCAAGATAAGACTGAAAAACTAATGGCTGATTTTGCCGCGATGGTTTATGAATTTGAGACAAATTAAATTTATGTTTATAAGGCCCAGTTTCCGAAAGCCTGTTTTTTAGCCGGTTGACTGTTGTTATTGGGTTGTGCCTGGCGATAGACAGGGATGGTGCTGTCTTCAAAGAACCATTCTTCTCTGGTTTGACAACCAGTTTCATTGGTAGTGGCGGGGAGAGTGCCGGTTTGTGAGCAAATGGAAACTTTTTTAATTCCACTGGGAACACTAAAGGCCTGGTCGGGAATTTGATTTAAAACTGTCTTGGTAATATTGTGCCAGATTGGTGAAGCGCCGGTAACACCGGAGGCTATTTGACTCATTGGCTGGTTGTCATTATTACCCACCCAGGCAGCAACCAGAAAATCAGTCGTATAACCAATTGCCCAATTATCTCTTAGGTTTTGAGTAGTTCCGGTTTTGACCGCCACATTTGGGTGGCCGTCTATTTTCAACAACGAATTGGTGCCGAAAGCCGGAGTTCTAGCCCAATTATCCTTTAAGATGTCAGTCAGCATAAAAGCGATTTTTTCGTCCAAAACTTGTTCCTGTCTTAAGGCAAGGGTTTTACGGCAGTCATATAAAATTTTATTATCGGTGTTTTTAACTAGTAGTAACGGGTCAAGTTCAGTTTTAAGGCCGTTTCCTGCTAGTGTGCCGTAAACAGTGGCCAGATCAACCATTTTCACCTCGCCACCGCCCAAAGTAAGTGACAGGCCAAAACGGGAGGGGTTGTCCCAATTACTGATGCCCATTTTTTGTCCTAATTCAACCATTCGCTCAACGCCGAAGGCGGCCAAGACCTTGACGGCTGGAACATTATAAGAAGAAGCCAGGGCGATTCTTAAGGGGATTGAACCATGAAAGCGGTTATCGTAATTCTTAGGTGAATAAGGCTCAGAAAAGGGTAATTGGTAAGTAATTGGACTATCGGAAATAATTGTTGATGGCAAGAAGCCATTATCCAAGGCAACAGCATAATTAATAACTTTAATTGTTGAACCGGGTTGTCTTTCCCTCAAGGTAATGTTGACCTTGCCGTCAATAGTTTCGTCAAAATAATTTTTAGAACCAACCATTGCCAAAACTTCACCAGTGGTAGGAACGGTAATTAAAGCACTGCCGTTGCTGACATTTAACGAGGCAATTTTATCGACCTCTTGTTTAACAAGTTTTTGAGCTTCTTGTTGAAAAGTAAGATCCAGCGAAGTGATGACTTCAAGGCCGCCTTCTTCAACCATTCGTTGGCCAAAGCGCTCAACCAGCAGCTCTTTAACCCACAAAACGAAATGAGGTGCTTTGATGATGTTTTTATTAGGGGCAAAGACTAGCTCTTGCTTGAGAGCGGCTTCCTCCTCGCTTTTACCGATAAAGCCTTCCTGGTACATGCGTCTTAGAACTACCGCTTGCCGCTCGGCAGCCAATTCCGGGTGGGCGCCGAAAGGTGAAAAGCGGGTTGGTGAAGCCGGCAGACCGGCAAGTAAGGCGCTTTCGGCCAGGTTTAGGTCGCGGACTGATTTGGCAAAATATTTTTGGGCCGCTTCTTCGATACCATAGGCAGTGCCACCATAAGGCACTTCGTTAAAATACATTTGTAAAATTTCGTCTTTAGTAAACAGTCTTTCAACTAAAACTGCCAAGACAATTTCTTTAACTTTTCTTCTGAAAGTTTTTTCCGGAGAAAGTAGTGTGTTTTTAACTAGCTGTTGGGTGATAGTTGAACCGCCTTCGGTTTTGCCGTCCTTAAGGTTAGCCAGCGCCGCTCGGCTAATACCTTTGAGGGAAAAACCATGATGGGAGTAAAATTCGGCGTCTTCGATTGATATGGTTGCTTGGATAACGGTGGTGGGAATTTCCTGTAAAGTGACCAGCGTTCGATTTTGCTGGCGGTAGATTTTGTAAAGCAGCTGACCGTTACGGTCATAAATTTTGGTGGAAAGAATCTGTTTTCTTTCAGTTAACTGGTGAGGACTGGGCAGGTCATAAATAATCCAGTAGGAAAAACCGGCCAGAAAAAACAACAGAGCTAAAGTAAAATAAACCGGTAGTGGAACTTTTTTAAATAGCGCCAGTGTTGCTGGCAATCGTGGTTTTCTTACTGGGTAGACAACAATTTGTTTTTGGCCTAAAGCAAAAGCCTTTTTTAAAATTTGGCTGACAAAATTACCAATTAAAAAAACTGTTAATAGTATTAGGAAAAAGGGTCTGCCGATAGAAAAAAGAAAGAAAAAAAGGCTTTTTTTGAAGTTAAATTGAAAAGATTTTTGGGAAGTTGTTTTTTTACGGTTCAACTTACCCCTTACCATAGTTTTATTTTATCAGACGATTACTAGCGGGGAAAGAGGGAAAACGGGTGGGGTACTTCGGCTGTGTTTAGTTAGCTCATTACTCAATTGTTTGAGGTTGGGTAGTAGGTAGGGGTTTGATTTGGTTGGGATAAACTGTTTGCGCTTGGGTCGGGAAAGTGCAATCTAGGCAAAACGGACTGCCCAGCGGATCATAGATGACGGTTTTTTCTTGTAGTTCCTTATTTTCCGGCGGCGTATCTTTATTGATTAGTTCGTTGGTGGTTTTGTCGACTTCGACAAAAGCCTTCAAGTTTTCTACCGCTGGCAAAAATTCCTGGTTAAAGTATTCAAATCTGGTTGGGCAACCCTCCGATTCGGAGGGCGAAGCTGGCAAAAAACCGGAAAGGGCACAAATTTGCCGGCCAATAACCGTTTCTGGTTTGGGTGGCCAGTCTTCTTTTTCTTGTTCTAAAACATGGCTAATAATTTTGTTCCAGATTGGTGAAGCGCCGGTAACGCCGGAAGCAACATAGCTCATCGGTGAATTATCGTTGTTGCCAACCCAGGTGATAACTAAAACATTCGGTGTCCAGCCAATTGTCCAGTTGTCTCTCATGTCGTTGGTGGTGCCGGTTTTGACCGAAACTTCCGGATGGTTTTTAACATTGAGCCAGGAGTTGGAACCAAAAGCAGCCGACCGGGCGTTATTATCAAGTAGGATGTGGTTAATAAGATATGCGGTTTCCATTTTTAAAACTCGGGGCGACTCAGTTTGTGGATGTTGATAAATTATTTCGCCTTTAGGGTCAGCAACATGATCAATTGCCCAGATGTCTTTTCTTAACCCCAGGTTGGCAAAAGCCGAAAAAGCGGTTGCCATGTCAATCATTTTGACCTCGCCACCGCCTAAGGTGAGAGACAGTCCATAATTATCGGGGTTTTTAAAAGTAGTAATACCCATCTCGGTGGCCTTATCGATAAAATCAGTTAAGCCGTTTAAAACTAAAACTTTAACTGCCGGAATATTAAAGGAATTGCCCAGAGCAAAGCGGACCTGGCTGGGTCCGTGGAACGAATAGTCATAATTAACCGGACAGTAGGCTTTTTGCCCTTCAACTGAAAAACAGGTTGGTATGTCATTTAAAACTGTTGACGGAGTGATAACGCCTTTTTCCAATCCTAAAGCGTAATTAATCGGCTTAATTGATGAACCAGGCTGGCGCTGGCTTAAGGTAATATTGACATTGCCGTCGATTTCTTGATCAAAATAGTTTTTTGAGCCAATCATCGCCAATATTTCACCGCTTTCCGGTTTAGTTATTAAGGCGGCGCCATTAGAGATTTTTTCATCTTCAAGTTCGGCAACTTCAGAGGCAACGACGGTTTGGGCAAAGTTTTGCAGATCCAAATCAAGAGTGGTATAGACTTTAAGCCCGCCTTGTTCTACTAATTGTTCGTCAAATTCATCAACTAAAAGCTCTTTAACCCATAAAACAAAATGAGGGGCGTTAATATTAGTTCCTCGAGAGGCAAAAACCAGCTCTTCTTGATAAGCTTGGTCAGCTTCCTGTTGTGATAGATAATTGTCTTCGACCATTCGATCCAAAACTCGTTTTTGTCTTTCTTTGGCCAATTCTGGGTGAGCGCCAAAAGGTGAATAACGGGTTGGTGAAACGGGTAGTCCGGCCAGAAGAGCGCCTTCGGCCAAAGTTAAATCTTTGGCTTTTTTGTTGAAATAAGTTTGCGCCGCCGCCTCAATACCCCAAGCGGTGCCCCCGTAAGGAGCCTGGTTGAAATACATTTCTAAAATTTGGTCTTTGGAATAAACCAGTTCGGTAATTATAGTTAAAACTGCCTCGCGGACTTTTCTTTTAATAGTTCGGTCTGGAGTTAACAGGGCATTTTTTACTAATTGCTGGCTGATAGTTGAACCACCCTGGAGAGTTCCTCGAAAGGCGATATTGTAGAAAGCGCGGAAAATACCGCCAAAATCAAAGCCGTGATGGGAATAAAAATTTTTGTCCTCTGAGGCGATAACGGCTTTTTTTAAGAAATCCGGCAATTCATCCAACGAAACAGGGACACGGTTTTTGTCGGCATAAATTTCGTAAAGCAGTTGACCGTTTCGGTCGTAGATCAGTGTTGAGGCGGGGAAATTTTTGGCATCCTTTAACTGGCTCGGTGAAGGCAGGTCGCGGAACAAGTAAAAACCACCTAAGACAGCAATGATTAATAATGGTCCTAAAACAAAGAGGAATTTTTTGCTAAAAAAGCTTCGTTTTTGTTTTTGAGTTTTAACGGTTTTTTTAACTGGCTTTTTTTTAGTAGTCATGGTCGTTGCGGTAAGTAAAACTTGTCAATCTATTTTACATCATTTATGATAATTATAAGGCTTGGGTTGAATTTATGATCTTAAACCGTTTGTTTCATCGAAATCAGTTATCTGCCCGCCATGTATTGTTTTTATTTTCTTTTATTTTTGTTATCTGGGCGCTTTACCGTTATTTCCCCAATTTGTTGTCTGATTGGGTGGAAGAAGCGGTTTTAAAGCCGATTGTTTGGCTGGTTCCGACTTTTTGGATTGTTAAATTTATTGAAAAAGAGAATTTAGCTTCACTGGGAATTACCAAAAAGAATTTAAAACTGGCACTGTTTTGGGGCTTAGGACTGGGGATTGTTTTTGCCCTGGAGGGGTTTTTAACAAATATTGTTAAATATCGCCAATTAGGAGAAGCGAATTTTACCGCCACCGGTCCGGTGTTTTTTAATCTTTTTATTCTTTCTTTTGTGACCGCTGTTTCTGAAGAAGTTGTTTTTCGCGGCTACATTTTTAACCGGTTTTTAATGCTGTGGCGGAATGAATGGAAAGCAAATATTATTTCTTCCTTGTTGTTTGTGATTGTTCACTTGCCGATTGGCATTTTTACATTAGGCTATAGTTCGAGTGTGATGCTGGTTTATCTATTTTTAATTTTTGTTTATGGTTTTGGGGCGGCTTTTGTTTTTGCCCGGACGAAAAATATTGTTGCTCCAATCCTGCTCCATGTTCTTTGGAGTTGGCCGATTGTTTTGTTTAATTAAACTGATGGGCGATCAAAAAAATTTACCACAACAAAAGAAATTTGACCGACTAGGATTGGTTTTTACTTTATTGGGATTAATTTTTGCCGGTAGTGTTTTATTGGCTTCGCTTTGGAAGGCTTCAGCTCAAAACACAATTAAGAGTGATCAGTATCAACTGACGGTTGACTATCAAGAGCAAGTGGACCCAAAAGAACCAGAAGTTGATTATTTTTTGGCCTATCCCGGTTTACTGCCTGACCATCCGCTTTACCCGTTTAAAGTTTTAAGAGACCGGCTGTGGTTATTTTTAACCTTTAGTCAGACCGGCAAAGTTGAAAAACAATTACTGTTCGCCGATAAGCGAATTTTTGCCGCTTTGCAGTTAATGGAAAAGAATCGCCCCGGTGAAGCCCTGGCTACCGTTATTAAGGCCGAATACTACTTACTGGCGGCGGCCCAAAGGGCGGAAAAGATTGATAATGATAAGGGTGGAGCGTTGCGGCAAAAAATTAACCAGGCGAGTCTAAAACATCGAGAGATTCTTGAATTACTGCAAGCCGGTATTGATGGCGGTGGCGGCGAAATAAGCCGTAGCTTAGAGATAAATAGCCAGGCAAGATCGGTGGTGCAGTAGATTTTGATCCAGTTTGTTGGGGTAATTGCTAGTTGACACTGTTTCTTTGAATACTGTTAAGATAAGGACTGTTTCTGTATAAAGAGTTTTTCTGCCTGGGCAGGTGGAATACCTTCCAAGATGAAAGTTTAGGTTAACCTAGTTTTTTTAAAAAAAATAATATGGCTAAACGAAAAGCCCCTCGTGACTTTATTAAGGGGGAATGGACCGAATCAGCATTAAAAGTTTTGCACGAACGCTATCTAACTAAAGATGGGTTAGGTCGGGAAGTAGAAACAGTTGACGGTTTGTTTTATCGGGTTGCCAGTCATATTGCTGGTATTGAAAGCAAATTTAATCAACCGAAAGAAATAATTAATAAGCTGACCAAGGATTATTACAATTTAATGGTTGGCCGTTTTTTTATGCCCAACTCACCAACCTTAATGAATGCCGGCAAAGAAGACGGCTTGCAGTACTCGGCTTGTTTTGTATTGCCGATTGAAGATTCGCTTGAAGCGATTTTTGAAGCAATTAAAAACGCTGCCCTGATTCATAAAAGCGGTGGTGGTACCGGTTTTTCTTTTTCCCGGCTCCGGCCTAAGGGCAGTATTGTTCGTTCGACATCTGGCGTTGCCTCTGGCCCGGTTTCTTTTATGAGAGTTTTTGACTCGGCGACCAATGAGATAAAACAAGGCGGTACTAGACGGGGAGCTAATATGGGAGTCTTGCGAGTTGATCACCCGGACATTTTGGAGTTTATTGAATCAAAGGCCCAGGGAGGAATTACTAATTTTAATATCTCGGTGGCAATGACCGATGATTTTATAAGAGCGGTAAAAAATAATACCAGCTACTGGTTAATCGAGCCTCATAAAAAACTAAAAGTAAAAAAATTAAAAGCGCGGAAAGTTTTTGAGAAAATTGTTCAGCAGGCTTGGCAGACTGGTGATCCGGGAGTGTTGTTTATTGATAAGGTTAATAAAAGCCGGGCTAATCCAGTTCCCAGCATGGGGCCAATTGAAGCCACTAATCCTTGCGTTGTTGGCTCGACTAGGATTGCTACTGAAAAGGGTTGGTTAAAAATAAAAGATTTGGTTGAACAAAAAACAGCCAGCCAGGTTTTAACCGACAATCGGACAATTGACGGTACGGGGGTTGAATTGAGAAAGCTGACAAGGTATTTGGATAATGGTAAAAAAGAAGTCTGGAAATTGCGAACCAAAGCTGGTTATAGCCTGACTGCCACCGCCGATCACAAGATCATGACAACTCAAGGGTGGATTCAACTTAAAGATTTAAGAGTTGGCCAAGACAAGGTTTTAATTCAATCAGGCGAAGGAGTTTTTAATCAGAATGACTCTTTGTTGTTTAAGTCAGCCGTTGAAACCTTCCCCGATAAATACTCGTTGCAATTGGGCCAGGTTTTAGGTTGGTTAGTTGGAGATGGCTGGCTAAGAAAAGGAGATGAAAATTGTCGAGTTGGTTTTACTTTCGGTAAAGACGATGAACCTATATTAAATTATTTAAAACCATTTCTTAATAAATGGTACGGTAGGGATATTAATGAAATTAAAAGAAAAAACGGCGTTTGGCATCTTTCTTATCACGGCCAGGACTTTGTCAATTTTTTTACCCGTTTAGGTGTAAAAGCAGTTAAGGCGGACAAAAAGCAAGTACCGGAAGCAATATTTACTGCGCCGCGCGAGACGGTGATTGGATTTTTGCAGGGATTGTTTAGCGCCGATGGAACAGTAAATTTTATTAAAGATAGTAACGCATATGTTCGCTTGACCTCTAAATCGGTTAAATTGCTTAGGCAAGTTCAGTTTTTGCTGTTAAACTTAGGGATCCCTAGTCAGATATATGATCGTTCACGGCCAGCCCGGAAAGGGATGTTTAATTATAAAAATAAGGCGGGAGAAGAAAAAAGTTACCGGTCAGACGGAGTTTTGTTTGAACTAGGAGTTTCTCGACAACCGTTAATAACTTTTTTGGATAAAATTGGTTTTTTGGTAGATAAACACCAAGCAAAAATAGAACGACTTAAGAGTAAAGGTTATTATGCTCGAGAGTACAATGATACAGTAATCTCAATTAAGCCGTTAGGCCAAAAGAAAGTCTATGACTTAACTGAACCTCACACTTCTTCTTATATTGCCAATGGGCTAGTGATTTCAAATTGTGGGGAGCAGCCATTATATCCAAATGAAGCTTGTAATTTAGGCAGTTTAAATTTGGTTCGTTTTGTTGACGCTGACAAAAAAACCATTAATTGGCGGTTGCTAAAAGAAAAAATTCATTTATCAATTCGTTTTTTAGATGATGTGATTGAAGCTAACCCTTTCCCCTTAAAAGACATTGATGAAATGGTTAAACTAAACCGCCGGGTTGGTTTGGGAGTGATGGGCTGGGCTGATTTACTCTTTGAAATGGAAATTCCTTATGCTTCCAATCGGGCGTTGAAGCTGGGAGAAAAATTAATGCGCTTTATCCAAAAAGAAGCCCATCTTGCTAGCCAAAAATTGGCGGCAGAAAGAGGGCCATTCCCCACTTTTGCTAAAAGTATTTATAAAAACAAGCTACCGCTTCGTAATGCAACTTTGACAACCATTGCTCCTTCTGGCTCGATTTCGGTTATCACCGGTTGTTCCTCTGGGATTGAGCCGATTTTTGCCCTTTGTTTTAAACATCGGACTGAAGACCGTGAACTGACTTTTGTTAATCCTTACTTTAAAGCGGTGGCTAAAAAATTAAAGTTAGATGATTCTATTTGGAAGAAGATTGAAGATCAGGGTAATTTAGAAGGAATTGACCAGGTCCCTAAAAAAATTAGAGAGATTTATGTTACCGCTCATGAAGTTGCCTGGCCGGATCACATCGCTATGCAGTCCGCTTTCCAGCGGGGAACTGATAACGCCGTTTCCAAAACGATTAATTTACCTAGTCATGCTAGTAAGCAAGATATTCATGATGCTTATTTGCGGGCTTACGACACTGACTGTATGGGGATTACTGTTTTTCGTGATGGTTGTAAACAGGAACAAGTGCTTTATTCCGGCCTAAAAGATAAAGACAAAAAAGAGACCGTTCCGGCTGAAGCAGCAACAGCTCGGATAAAAATTAAAGAGAGGCCAAAAGTAGTCAGCGGTAAAACTTACCGGGTGACAACTCCGGTTGGGACTGCTTTTGTGACTGTTAACACCAACGGTAACGATGAGCCGTTGGAGGTGTTTGTTAATGTTGGTAAAGCCGGCTCGGCCATTATGGCTGACGCCGAGGCAATCGGCCGGCTGATTTCTTTGAGCTTGAAGGTAGCTTCACCTTATCCAACCAAAGAGGTTTTATGGCAGATTATTGATCAACTTAACGGTATTTCCGGTGGTGATAGTGTTGGTTTTGGCAAGGAAAGGGTTTTGTCACTGGCTGATGGTATTGCCCATGTTTTGACTGAATATTACCGTGATGACAAAGAGGCTGTTACGGTTTCCCAGCAGCCAAGTTTGCTGGAAACTGAAAAAAGGCGCGACCTTTGTCCTTCCTGCGGCCGGGCTTCACTGGTTTTTGAGGAAGGCTGTGCCAAATGCCTCTACTGCGGCTACAATAAATGCTGATATAATAGACCCATGCTGCCCGAAAGAGAAAAACCTCCACTGTCACCAGATGGTCAAGAGGGGTTAGTTAAGGAGTATCTAGTTGTTCCGGAAGTTCCGCCGGGAGTTGAAGCTAAAGAATCGGCTGGTGCTGATTTACAATTGGCTAAACCGGTTGTAGATACGCAAACCGGCCAGTCGTTGCTATCCTCGGTTGAACCGCAACAAGTTAGGGTAACCCTGCCCTTAACCAGTTATCAGTTGTCACAAGTATTGAACCAAAAACTTGATACCGCCGCTCGTTGGCTGGGTGAACAGATGAAGCGGCTGCTTCGGATAAAAAACGATAAGTTTATTTACCAATTCAAGAATACCGGAGCTTGACCATGGAGCAATTAACGATTAATAATTTATTTCCACTGATCAGTTATTGGTTGATTTTAGGATTGCTTTTTTTGGTTTGTTTGGCGGCGCTGGCGGCGCTGGCTTATGGGCTGGTTATCTGGTGGCGCCACAAAGATCGGGAAAAACAGTCTTTGGAATATGTTTTGCTGCAGATAACCATGCCGGCTAACAATGAGATTAAAATTGATGCAGCAGAACAGATGTTTGCTTCTTTAAGCTCACTCAAAAAAGGCGGTTTTTTAAAGTTTTTAAAATTACAGCCTCATTTTACCCTGGAGATTATTGCTAAAAATGAAGATATCCGTTTTTACGCCTCGGTTCATAAAAAAATTCGCGACATGTTTGAAAAGCAGCTTAACGCCGCTTATCCGTCGGCAGAAATTTTAGAAGTGCCGGAATATAATATTTTTACTACTAACGGTCGGGTTGCTTTTGCTGAACTGGAGATGAAAGATTCGGTTTTTCGACCGTTGACTAATTACCGCGATTTACCGACTGATCCGTTGTCAGCCATTACTTCGGCTATGGCTAGATTGGCCGAGGGGGAGTCGGCGGCGATTCAGATTGTTGTTTCACCGGCTGATGGCAAATGGCGATCACTGGGTAAAAGTTTTATTTCTAAAACTAAAAAGAATGAGTCTGACCCACAGAAAGCCAATTTTAAAGTTGACGGCAAAACTCTAGAGGCGATTGAAAACAAGATCAGCAAGCCCGGTTTTGAAACCACTATCAGATTGGTGGTTTGCTCTAGTTCCGTTGAAGCGGCACAAGCTCATTTGGGCAATCTAAAGAGTGCTTTTAGCCAATTTAGCTCTGATCACAACCGTTTAGGAACAAGAAAAGTTTGGATTAAAAGTGCTTTTATGATTGATTTTATCTATCGTTACCAGTCGGCGATTCGGCCTGGAGCCAAACAGACGATTTTAAGCTCGGAAGAATTGGCAACAGTTTTTCATTTCCCCAATAAATTTGTTGAAACTCCGCACATTCATTGGATTTATTCCAGAAGAGCTCCGGCACCGCCCGATATTCCTAAAACCGGTCTTTATTTAGGTAAATCGGTTTTCCGTGGAACAACCAGACCGGTTTTTTTGAGCGAAAGTGATCGCCGTCGCCATGTTTATATTATCGGTGGAACCGGTGTCGGTAAGACCGAGATGATGAGGGAATTATTGCTTCAGGATATTAACGCCGGCAAGGGAGTTTGCTTAATTGATCCGCATGATCTGGCTGAAGATATTTTAAATTTTATTCCTCCTGACCGAGCTAAAGATGTTATTTACTTTGACCCGTCTGATACCGAGCGGCCGATGGGGCTTAATTTACTGGAGGCGGAAACTGAAGATCAGAAGCATTTTGTCGCCTCGGCAATTATCAATTTAATGTATAAACTATTTGACCCTTATAAAACCGGTATTGTTGGCCCTCGTTTTGAACACGCTGTTCGTAATTCAATGTTGACGGTAATGGAAGAAAAAGGAGCGACTTTTGTCGAACTTTACCGGGCTTTGCAAGATCCAACCTATGTTCAGCAGTTATTGCCGCTTGTTAAAGACCCGCTGGTTAGGCGGTATTGGACTGACCAGATTGCCAGGACTAATGATTTCCATAAATCGGAAACACTTGATTACATTGTTTCTAAATTCGGCCGTTTTGTCGGTAACAAAATGATGCGCAACATCATTGGCCAATCAGACTCGGCCTTTGATTTTCGCAAAGTGATGGATGAAGGCAAGATTTTGATTATTAATTTGGCCAAAGGCCGGCTTGGTGAGGAAAACTCGTCATTTTTAGGTTTGGTATTAGTGCCGCGGATATTAATGGCGGCAATGAGTCGGACTGATGTTCCCGAAGAACAGCGAAGAGACTTTCATCTTTATGTTGACGAATTTCAAAACTTTGCCACCCCGGATTTTGCCCAAATTTTGTCGGAGGCAAGAAAGTACAAGCTTAATCTGACGGTGGCAAATCAATTTATCGGCCAGATTGAGGACGAGGTTAAAAATGCTATCTTTGGTAACATTGGGACGATTGTTTCTTTTAAGGTAGGGGTTACTGATGCCAATTTCTTACAAAGCTGGTTTATGCCAACTTTTGATGAGAGTGACTTGATTAATGTTGAGCGTTTCCATGCTTATATTAAAACCGTAGTGAATAATCAGCCGGTGCCGGCTTTTAGCCTGGATACAGCCAAGGACATGAAACAACTGGAAGCGATGCGTGATCCGAAAGTGGCTAAGCTGATTAAAGATCTTTCCCGTTACCGTTACGGTCGGGACAGGGAAGTGGTTGAAGCAGAAATTAGTCAGCGGGCCAAGCTTTAAAAACTGTGGCTAATTTAGTAGAATGTCTTTCAATGGGCCGGTAGCTCAGCGGTTAGAGCGCTACTCTTATAAGGTAGTTGTCGCTGGTTCGAATCCAGCTCGGCCCACCTTGATTTAGAGTTCTTCTAGTTTTTCACTTGAGGCGACTTTATCTTTAATAAACTCCAAATATTTTTCTGTGGTTGATAGTCGTTTATGGCCGACGATTTGTTGTAATAGTACTGGTGAAGTGCCGGCCATTAATTGATGGGCGATAAAGGTATGTCTTAGGTCGTTAACGGTAACACTCTTAACGCCGGCAAGCCGAAAATATCGGTCAATTGCTGAGCGGATGTTCCTGACATTCATTGCTCGGTGGTTTTTGGTGACAAAAATAGTTTTGGCTTTTGATTTGGGCCGGTGATCCAGATAGCGCTCCAGAGCCTTTTTGGCTGATGGATTTAACGGAACTTTTCTGGTTGGTTGGGCTTCGTAAGAACGGACTAAGACATCTTTTTCACCGATATCTTCAAATTCAAGTCGGGCCAGTTCTCCGATCCGCATTCCGGTTTGCAGTAGTATTTCGATTATGGCGGCCATTCTTGGGTCGTTACGGACAGTGTCACGGAGTGCCCGGTACTCCATTTTGGTTAAAATTCGCGGCGGGTTAACGGTAAATTTGGGGTGGGTGACAGTGGTGGCCGGATCGGTGTCAATTTCCTTGCTGTCGGTTAAATGGCGGAAAAATGCTTTAATCGAATTAAGTTTGCGAGAAACAGATTTGGGGGTGTATTTTTTCTCGTCTAATAGAAAAAGTTTAAAATCATTGATGGAAGCTGTGGTTACCAGGCCGACTTGATTGATGTTTTTTTCCACCAGAAAACTGGCAAACTGAGATAGGTCGTTGCCGTATGCTAGGATAGTGTAAGAAGAGCGCTTATCCTTTTTAAGTTTGTCGATAAATTTACTATGAGCAGAAGTTAAATCAAGTGATTTCATACTGGCTTATAATAACACTATCAAAGATAAGAGTCAACAAATTTTATGCCTATTCTAGGCTTAAATTATGAGAAAAAAGTTTTTCAAAATAATCGCTTTTTTAATTGGAATATGTCTTATAATTAGCTTATCCAGGAGTATTTATCAGCTACTTGAAGCCGGGAAGCAATTGGGTAAGGCAGAAGACCGGCTGGTGCAGTTAACGGAAGAAAGGAAACAGCTGTTTGAGCAGAAAAAATCTCAAGAGAGCCGGTTTTTTATCGAAAAAGAAGCTAGCCAAAAACTAAATTTAACTTACCCGAATGAAGCCTTGGTTATTTTGCCCGACGAGATTAAGCAGGCCGGTGATGTTGAAAAT
The DNA here is from genome assembly GCA_964655765.1 of uncultured Gammaproteobacteria bacterium. Taxonomy (GTDB): domain Bacteria; phylum Patescibacteriota; class Microgenomatia; order PFEM01; family CAYPPS01; genus CAYPPS01. The sequence continues at coordinate 33,431 of CAZZNI010000005.1, read as the reverse complement.
CTTTGGGCTGAACCGATTCCCAATTATCGTCGCTGGCTCAACTTGTTTATTTGAAGTAGCAGGGGTGGGAGTCGAACCCACGACCTTCGGTTTATGAATCCGATGCTCTAACCAACTGAGCTACCCTGCCTAAACATTTTTGAATCTGTCAATCCAGTATAATATTTTTTTAAGTAAAAAAGGTTCTTGGTTTATTCTGATTCGTAAAACTCCAAAATAATTCGCTTTATCTGTAAAGTGTTTTTTCCACCGTGTTTTTTGAAAAAAAGGTTTTTGAAATTGACTAAGGGGAATCTGAGTGATTTCAGACCAATAGTTTTCTATTTTTCGAACCCTTTTTTTGTGAGAGATGTTTAATCCGACTCTTAGCCGAATTTTAGTTCTTGAAACCCCACAATTTTTAACGAGCCAACTCAAGAAGAATTTTATCATATCGGGGTCAGAATTAGCAAAGCCGGCACGGCTATCTTTTTTGAAGCCCTCCGCCCAATATAAACCGACTCCAATCAAAAATTTTTCTCTGTTTGATATTTTACCAATTTGAGCACGGCATCGCTTTTTAAGTTTCAGGTATTTTAGTTTTCTGACTACTTTTTGTTTTTCGATAGCCTTTTTTCTTCCTTTTTGCAGGGCCACAAAAGAATTTTTTATGAGTTGCTTTTTTTGTCTTTGGGTTAAGTAAACTTTTTTGCACCAACGATGAACGGAAGCAGGGGAGACTTGGATAATTTCTGCAATTTCTTTGTAACTTTTACCTAGTTTTCTTAACTTGATTGATTCACTTTTTTCTCGGGATTTCATCAAAAAAAGAATCTCGTTAATATGCTATTTATTATAACAAAACAAGATTCTTTTTTATTTTTGTTGCGGGGCTAGGAGTTGAACCTAGTCTGCGAGATTATGCTTACTGTTGTCTCCAGTTACTTGGAGTGTCGGACTATCTCATCATCCCGTATCCTACGGGAGCTCGGCGTATAGTCTCTACGGATCCCCTTATAAAACAGAAGGGTTTCCTCGCGATTGCCCTCTTTTAAAAAGATAGGGTTTTCCCGATACAGCCAAGTTTTCACTATCAGTTGCCTGATAGCAGGCCCACTTTGAGCCTCGCGTGCAGCCGTACACTACCCCGCACATCAACAGATCGATTCTATCAAAATTGAATCTTGGGCACAAGTAAGTTAAAATAAAAACCGTGATAGGGGCGTAGTTAAATGGCATAACAGAGGTCTCCAAAACCTCCATTGAAGGTTCGACTCCTTCCGCCCCTGCTAAACTTACCTTCATTGCTTCTACGTTTTTCTTTTTCTGTCCAGCCGTAATCAACTAGTTTCTGGATAGCACCTTGAACTGTTCGAGTTCCACAACCTGATTTTCTAGATAAAGTTGCTAGTGATGGGTATGCAATCCCATCGTAATTGGCATATGTTCTGATGATCATAAAAATAGCTATCGTATTGGCTCCAAGCCTTCTAATGTGTTCATCTCTGAATAGTGCGAAGTTCACACGCAAATACAGGGACTTATATTTTTGTTTGTTATCCATATTCATATACATCTAGTTCTTGATATAACTACCGTCTTGCAAACGATATATCCTTCAGAGTCCTAATCGAATCAGCGTATTGTTTGGCATTTACTGATAAATCACCACGCCAGTACTTATCAGCAGTTTTACGACTGACGTCGTTGTTTTCAAAAACAAACCAGTAGAAGTTGTGCTCTAGCTCAAGCTTTACCAGTTTCAGGTTGTATGCAAGCAAGGCTGACGCTTCGTAGATGTCTTTAGTCTTATGCATTTCCATATTTTGCCTCCTTTTTCATTTGACTTAAGACACGCAGAAAGCCAGACAAGTTGTGATATGCCTCGTATTTGATTGGGATTCAGTCAAAGAAGTCTTAGAGAGCCTTTCAAGCTCTTTACGGAATTGATTCTGGAGTGTCTTTCTAGGTTTCATATCCATTTTTCCCAACAAAAAAGCGACCTTCCAGATCTCGTTCTGGCTAGGTCGCATTGGATTGCGAAACCGTTGTAGACGCTCCAAAAGTTTGGAGAAGCTGGTGTCACACTATCAGAATACTAAAATATAAGCACACTTGTTAACTATAGGCCAACTCTGAACAAACTCTTGAGGTATAATTAGTCACAATGAAAAATGTCACAGTTGATTCTTGTTTACAACTCTTTATTGACACTGCCACTCGACTAAAAGTAGATCTAAGAGATGACACTAGCTGGCCAGTGATAAATGACGAAATCCTAAAAACCTTATACTCAGATAAGTACAATAGATATTGGGAAAAACTTCTTGAACATTTTTTAGAACAAGAAAAAGAGATTGGTCATTGCCACAAAGGTCTTATTTATTGGCGATTGGCTGAATACCAACTTCTGAATGGAAATATAGAAAATGCCATTTCTTTACTAAAGCTTAGTAAGGATCAGGATTTAATTAAGCTTAATGGTGTAAACACAAACACGACTTCAATCGGACTTCTTTCAGTATTAAACCCTCTATTAGAGCGATATAAAGATGGGAAAGGGTGGAAACTCGATAAAGAAGTAAATACTTTTTATCAAAGTCTAGATAAGAGTCAAAAGGAAAAGTTTGCTCTAGCAATGTTTGAATCACACAACCTCACTGCTAGACAACAAGTTTGGATAATAAAAGATGATTACTTTGGTTTCATAGTTGATGAGAGAACAAGGAGCGTGATATTTCAGGCTTATAAAGAAGTCAGAGAGATAGTTCTAAAATCTAATCTTGAGTCTTATTATTCTTGCATATTTGCAATAGGATCTATTACCGAGGGAATGTTAGATGACTTATTCACAAGAGATGATCAAGCTGTGTGGAAAAAGTTTAAGTCAATTAAGGGATTAAAGATAGATAAAAAATCTAAAATAAACTCAACTAAGTATTCATCTGGTATGACTCTAGGACAAAAAATCCAAGTCCTACGATTTATGACAGAAAAAGGATGTTCACCTATAAGTCACTCATCAATACTACAGCTTATTATTATCGGAGAATATCGCGATCTTATTCATCCAAGAAGGCGAATAGAGTTTGAGTATGAAGCCAATAGATATGTAGCGACATTCTTATTTACAATGATAAGTAAAGTTGCTGGAGACTGGTGGCCAGAAAATGTAAATAAACGCCTTACTGAATAGGTGTCCCCAACACAACCACTCCAACTCCCTCATTAGCATATGCACAACCGACAGTAAAATCCCCTAATAGAGATAATCTATGGCCTGGAGACCCATTCCAGAACTCGATAGCTTCATCTGTAGTCGCTGTATCTTTGATGTACAGTTCTGCCACTGGAGCGAACCTTTGATCTATACCTTCATTTGCTACCCATTCCTCAAATCCTTCGTGTCCAACATCTCCACTTTTGACTTTCAAATAGCGGTCAACAAGATTATCACAAATATACTGATCTAAGACGACCTCACCTTTACCATTTACAGTCCTATATTTATTAATGGCGTCAAACAATTGCTGACCGTTGTAGTTAGCTTGCGTATAACCCATATTTGCATTTCTATATGCAACACCAAATATTGAGACAATTATTGTTAGAAAAACGACCGAGAAAATGGCATTTCTAGTGGTCAAGCCGTATTTTGCTTTGTACTTTGATTTATCCTTCTTAAAAAGAGATATTAGCCAAAAAATAACCATTAGCCCGAAGCTGAGAAATCCTAATCCTACAGTTGAGAGCATAGGAAACAGCCAGGGGGTTTCAGCACCTCCCGAAAAGTTAGGATCGTGAGTCATTCTCTTTGTTGTTATAGCAATAATAGCGATAAATGCATAACAACTGACTGCCCAAATAATCGCTGATATATTTATTAACTTTTTCATAAATCAAACATATTTCGCGAAACCTTGTCGCTTTACTTCGTTAGTAAGAGGTTCTAGCAACTCCTCAACACTTTTCTTTTGATTAACATAACTATTTTGTTCGATCAGCAAACAGGTATAAATCAGAACAGGAAGGTTATATTTATCAAGCACACTAATACCGCTTTCTATCTCTGCTTCAATCTGTTCTTTGATTTCGCTTTTTCTCTTATGCATACCTGCCATCATTCCACTTGCTTCTGGATATCGCCTGTCTAGAACTTCAAAAAAAAGCTCTTTCTGTGAGAGCTTCGGTTCCATCTGCTTAACTGCAATGTATTGTGAAATTACCCTGTTTAACGTGGCTCGAAAGTTACCAAATAAGAAGGTAAAAAGTCTAAAAATAACAAAAAGCAGGATGATAAAACCAACAATATACCAGAGCATAACTATAGTTTACCAAAAACTATGATTAAACTATATCTCAAGTCTGGTAATATATTGTTATGAGTGGAAATAATAAAGTGACTGCCGTAGACGCTATAAAAATGCTTGCGATAAGTAGTCTCGTGCCAATGATGGACAAGTTTCCTCTGTTAGAGCAGACAATTAAAGCCAGTAAAAGCGATAAACCAGCTGAGGAGTGGGACTTTTTTATCGTTTCTGCGTGCGTTGGTCTTGTTCTAATGACTGACGAATCATATAAAGGTGAACACGAAGCGATAGAAAATCGGTTGAATGATCTAGACAAAAACTATCTAAGAGCCGTTAACGACCTCTCAAAGTTCTTTGGAAATGCCCCTGACGACTTGGATGTGCAAATAGCTACAATTGGTCACTGGGTCTTGTGGAATGTAAAAAAAGACAACCCAACAGATGATGAAATAAAGACTTTGGCGTTTCCAATTGGGCAATACATAATGAATACCGTTCACAGCATTAGGCAAGAGAAAATCGGACAGGAACAGGATTAAGAAGTTCGCTCATACGATTAAGGTCAATTGTATTTATTTTGTACCAAATAGTTCGAAGTCTGGCAACCAAAGCCTGCCAGAAAATCTTCCACCCCCGGGGTGGAAGATTTTTAGTGTTTGGCTTGTTGGTGAAACTATTTTGCTATAATTCTTCTAAATGGCAGATAAAAATAAAAAACGGGTTTTTTCAGGGAGTCGACCGACAGGCAAGCTTCATTTAGGTAATTACTTAGGCGGAGTTAAGGGCTATATTGCTCTTCAGGAAAAGGACAATCTGGATTGTATTTACGGTGTGGTTGATCTTCATGCCATTACCACTCCTTATGACCCGAAAAAACTATCGAATAATACTCGCGAGGTTGTTTTAGATTATCTTGGCGCCGGTTTAGACCCGGATAAATGTCACTTAATGATCCAGTCACAAATTCCTGAACACATTGAACTGGCTTATTTACTGTCAACTATTTATCCGGTGTCCCGAGTAGAGCAATTACCAACCTATAAAGACAAGAAAAAAGAAAATCCCGATTATATTAATGTTGGCCTTTTTTATTATCCGATTTTAATGGCCGCTGATATCTTAATTTACCAAGCTAATTTAGTTCCGGTTGGTAGAGACCAGTTACCACATATTGAATTAACCCGGGAGATTGCCCGTAAATTTAATACCACTTTTGCTAAAGTTTTTTCTCAACCAAAAGCGTTTTTAACGGAAGGCGAGTCAGTGCCGAGTTTAACCGGTGAGGGGAAAATGAGTAAATCTATCAAAGACAGTTTTATCGAATTAACTGATGACCTTGAGGCGATTAAGGCTAAACTAGCCAAGGCCCCAACTGACCATGGCCAAGGTCAACGATTACCTCTTGGGGGCGGAGTTGTTAATTTATTGAAATTGGTTGAACTTTTTGAGGGTAAGGACCGGAGAAAAGAATACGAGGTGCTATACCTGAGCAGCGGAATTAAATATTCTCAATTAAAACAAGATTTGGCATTGTCTATTTTTAAGGAATTAAAACCGATTCAGGAAAGAAGGAAACAATTTGAAAAGAATCCGAAAAAGGTTGCTCAAATTTTGGCTGAAGGTCGTGATTATTGTTCTACAGAAGCTCGGAAAACCTTAAGACAAGTTAAAACAGCAATGGGTTTTTAGCTTCTTTTTAGCCTCTTTTTGTGGTAGAATACCTCTTAAACAAGATGGCCAGATATAAAATCGTTGATATTGATGAAGAGAATTTTGAACTAATTCCGTCGCCCGCCAGTCGTTATTTCAGTTGCCAGGAATGTTTTTATTGGATTGGCAAAAAAGACGGCAGGCTAGACCAAAAACAGCAAAAGCGAAAATGGTTTTTAAAAAAAGGTTCTCTTTATGGCAGTTTGGGTAAATTGCTTTTCCCTGACAGTAAAGCCAAGGAAGCAGCCGCTTTTACCCAATTTGCTCCGGTTCAGGAGATGAGCACTGCCAAACTGCTCTACTTTAAAGAAAGAATTAATTTACCCAAAGACGGCTGGTGTATTACTTGTTTAACTGTTCAAAAACCGTGGCGGAAACAAGGAGTAGCCAGGAGTTTAGTCCAATCGGTTCTTAGGGATTTAAAAAAACGAGGCGTAACAACGGTTGATGCTTATCCGTCATTGAAGAATGTTAATTTAAGTCAGGCGCCAGCCGGCCCGGTTGATTTATGGCTTGCTTTGGGTTTTAAAGTTTTAAACCCCGATTCGTCAACACCGATCGTCCGGAAAAAACTCTAGATTTTTTCAACTAAAAATAAATGGCAAAAAAAAGGATAGTCAAGAAGGGTAAGTTTAACCTACATTTCAAACTAGATCTAAAAAACATTTTAATCTGGCTTTTGGTGTTGTGGCTGGTTGTTTCGTTGGTCTTGTCTTATGCAAGCCAACAACAAACCAGACAGGAAACTTCACTATCGCAAATTTTAACCGACATTAAAGAAGACAAGATCAACCAAATAGAGATAGAGGATGATCGTTTATTGGTTGACTATAACGACGAAAGTCAAAAGTTTGCCAGAAAAGAAACCCAGGATAGTTTTACCCAGATTTTGGCTGATGCTCAAATTCCGGCCGAGAATGTTAATTTCACCGTTAAAGACACTTCTTTGACCAAAGTTTTGGTTGAGCTTTTTGCTACCACTATTTTGCCATTGGGTTTGATGGTTGCCTTTTTCTTTTTCATTTTTCGCCAGGCCAGAGGAGCTCAAGACAGTATTTTTTCTTTCGGCAAATCAAAGGCTCGTCTATTTGCCAAGGGCAAACAAACAACTGCCTTTAAAGATGTGGCCGGAGTTGATGAAGCTAAAAAAGAGTTGGAGGAAGTGGTTGATTTTTTGAAACATCCGCAAAAATATCGCCGTTTGGGAGCAAGGATTCCTAAGGGGGTACTGTTAGTTGGCCCGGCCGGAGTTGGCAAGACTTTACTGGCTAAGGCAGTTGCCGGTGAAGCCGGTGTTTCTTTCTTTTCTATGGCCGGTTCAGAATTTATGGAAATGCTGGTTGGTGTTGGCGCTAGCCGGGTTCGAGATCTTTTTTTGACTGCTAAAAAAAGCGCTCCGGCAATTATTTTTATCGATGAGATTGACGCTATTGGCCGGCAACGGGGAAATGGTTTTGCCGGCGGCCATGACGAAAGAGAACAAACACTAAACCAAATTTTAGTTGAAATGGACGGTTTTTCACCTAATGATAATGTCATTGTTTTGGCAGCCACCAATCGCGGCGACCTACTTGATCCGGCCTTGCTTCGTCCCGGTCGTTTTGACCGACGAGTAACCTTGGATATGCCTGATATTCAAGACAGGCGAGCAATTTTAAAGATTCATGCTCTAGGCAAACCGTTTGCCAAAGATGTTAACTGGCCTCAAGTGGCCAAATCAACGGTTACTTTTTCCGGTGCTGATTTAGAAAACATGTTGAATGAAGCGGCGATTTTTGCTGCCAGACAAGGTAAGCAAGAAATTGAAATGAAAGATATCTCTGAAGCTAGTTTGAGAGTGAAAATGGGACCAGAAACTAAGCGAATGCAATCGGAAGATGAAAGAAAAATGACCGCTTACCATGAAGCCGGTCATGCGGTTGTTAGCTATCTACTGCCAAAAGTTGATCCGGTTCACCGAGTGTCGATTGTTTCCCGCGGTGTGGCAATGGGCTTTACTTTAATCCCGCCAAAAAAAGACCGCTACCAACAGACCAAATCGCAACTGGAAGAAACAATTGTTACCCTATTGGGCGGTCGGGCGGTTGAGGAAATGATTTTTAACGAACTTACTGTTGGCGCTAGTAATGACATTGAAAAAGCAACGATGATTGCCAGGCAGATGGTGGTTGATTTTGGTATGAGTCAGTTAGGGCCGATTAATTTCGGGCCGCAGTTTGACCAGGATCGTTATATTCGAGGCCTAATGCCGTCATCGGAAATAAGCGCAGAAACGAAAAATGAAATTGACCGTCAAGTTGCCAGCATTATTAATAAGACTTATCGTCGGGCCAAAGAATTATTAAAGAAGAATACTAAAAAACTCGATTTAATTGCCAGCCAGTTATTGGAAAAAGAGACTATTGAAGAAGCTGATTTCCAACGGTTGATGAAGCAAAAATGATAAAGAAGCGATTGGTTCTTTTTGATGGCAATGCCATTTTACACCGCGCCTATTGGGCTTTCCCGACAACTTTAACAACAAAACAGGGTGAATTGGTTAATGCTGTTTACGGATTTTCTAAAATTGTTTTAAGAGTTTTAACTGATTTAAAACCGGCTTATGTTATTTGTGCCTTTGATTTACCCGGCCCTAACTTTCGCCACCGGGAATTTATCGGTTATCAAGCCCAACGGCCAAAAATGGAAGCTGATCTGGTATCTCAAGTTGATCGGGTTCATCAGGTTGTTCGAGCTTTGGACATTCCTATTTTTACGAAAAACGGTTATGAAGCCGACGATGTTTTGGGAACTTTAGCGAATCTGGCCAAGAATAAAAAAGCGGTTGAAGTAGTAATTGTTACCGGCGATAAAGATATTTTACAATTGGTCGATGATCGGGTTAAGGTTTTAATTCCTAGCCAGGGGTTTGCTAATCCGACTTTGTTTGGCCCCAAAAAGGTCAAAGAGGTTTTGAAGGTCAGCCCGCAACAAGTAGTTGATTTTAAGGCTTTAACGGGTGACTCGTCTGATAATTATCCTGGTGTTCCTGGAATTGGGCCAAAAACTGCTCAACAACTACTAACCCGTTTCCCTAGTCTGGAGGCAATTTATGACAATTTGGATAAAATCGACAACCAGTCAGTCAGGAACAAACTGGAAAACGGTAAAGACAGCGCTTTTTTGTCACAAAAACTGGCTCGAATCGTAACTGACCTTCAGTTGAAATTTGACCTTAAAAAGGCCCGGTTTCAAGATAAGGATAACCAGCAGACAATAGATCTTTTTGAGCAACTGGGGTTTAGGAGTTTATTAAAAAAACCACAAAAAATCGGTAGCGAGAATAATCAAATGAGCTTAATTTAAAAATGAAAATTGCTTTAGTTCATGACTATTTAAAGGAATATGGAGGGGCAGAAAGAGTGTTAATGACTCTTCATCGGTTGTACCCTCGGGCGCCTATTTATACTGCCTTTGCTCTTGTCGGTTCAACTGCAGCCAAAGAATTTAAGGGAGCGAAGATAAACGAATCTTTTTTATCGCCGCTAATTAAACACAAGAATTTGTATAGTCCGTTGCGGTTCTTGGCGCCATTAATTTGGAAGAGCTTTAATTTTAAAAATTTTGACTTGGTGATTGCTTCTTCCTCTTGGTTTATCACCCGTGGTTTTCGGGTTGGTAAAAAGACAAAGACAATTTGTTATTGCCATACTCCGCCGCGTTTTCTTTATGGTTTTAAAACTTCAGTTGAATGGCAGCGCTATTTGCCGGTAAGGCTGTATGCTTTAATCGTTAATCATTTTTTACGGTTTTATGATTTTAAATCAGCTCAGGAAGTTGACTTCTTTTTGGCTAATTCGAACAATGTGGCCGGTCGGATAAAAAAGTTTTACCGTCGGGATTCGACTGTTATCTATCCACCGGTTAAGGCAAAAGAAATTGCCAAGGCAACTAAAAATTTAAAGCCGCAAGATTATTTTTTGATTGTTTCCCGTTTGGTTGGAGCTAAGGGGATTGAGCTGGCGGCTGAAGTTGCCAGCCGGGCAAAAATAAAAATAAAAATCGTCGGTGAGCCGGCTGGTTTGCGTTTTTTGGGAGGAGAACTCAATCGGTTAAAGGCAAATCCTTACCTTGAATTTTTGGGTCGGGTGACTGACGAAGAGCTTTACCGGCTTTATGGTCAGTGCAAGGCCTTTTTAGCCTTGGCCGAAGATGAGGATTTTGGTATTGCCGCAGTTGAAGCGATGGCTGCCGGCCGGCCGGTAATTGCTTACCGCGGCGGCGGTTTTTTAGAATCAGTGGTTGAAGGTAAAACCGGTCTTTTTGTTGACACGCTCGAATCTGGATCATTGGCCAAAACAGTAAGCAATTTTAGGGCAGAAAAATATCGGCCCACCGATTGTGTTAAACAGGCGCTAAAGTTTGACGAAGCCATTTTTAAGAAAAAATTAACCGAGTTTATTAAAAATAATGCCTGAATTACCGGAAGTTGAAACTATCAGACGGCAGTTGGCGGAACAGATTGTCGGTCAGATAATCAAGTCGGTTGAAGTTGTTGCTGATAAAGCCTTTATCGGTAACAGCCAGTCAGTGGTTGGTAAAAAAGTAACCGGTGTTGATAGAAGAGCTAAATTACTACTCATCAAATTAGGCGATAAGCTGGCTCTTAATATTCACCTTAAAATGACCGGTCAACTGGTTTACCTGCCGAATGAAACCAAACTTAATTTAAAGGAAAAACAAAAAGGGCCTTATGCCATTACCCATCTGCCAAACCAGTACACCCGAGTAATTTTGGTCTTAAGTCAGGGACGGCTTTTTTTCAATGATTTACGCCGTTTTGGCTGGGTTAAAGTATTGAAAAATTACCGGCAACAGTGGCAGCAGGCAGACGATAGATTGGGACCGGAAGCTTTGTCGAGTCAGTTTAATACTGATTATCTGGTTAATGTGGTCTCAAAAACTAAACGGGCGATCAAGTTGGTTTTACTCGATCAGGAAAAGATTGCCGGTATCGGTAATATTTACGCTAATGAAGTTTTATTTATGGCTGGTGTTATGCCGACCCGGCCGGCAAATAGTTTAAGCCGAAAAGAAATTGAAAAACTGGTTCAAGCGACTAAGAAAATTTTAGCTCAAGCAGTTAAACATCGAGGAACTTCAGATAAGGATGATGCTTATCGTCAGCTTGACGGCAACAAAGGTGCTTTCCAAAATTATTTAAAAATTTATGGCAAACAATCGACTCACTGTCCTAACTGTCAGGAGCAGATTAAAAAAATCCAGCTCGGTGGCCGGGGGACCTATTTTTGTCAGCGGTGCCAGCGATGATTTTAAGAAATTTAACCCTGGAAAACTTTCGCAATTACCGAAAACAGGAATTTGACTTTACCTTGGGGATAACCATTTTAGTTGGCCCGAACGCTATCGGCAAAACGAATATAATGGAAGGCTTATTCTTGTTGGCGCACGGTTCGTCTTTTCGGGCTTCTCTCGACGGGGAAATGATTAATTCTCAAAACTATCTGGGTCGGGTTAAGGGCAAAATTGACAGTGATCAAGAAACAAAATTGGAAATAATTTTAACAACTAACCAGGAAGGTGCTTTTCGATCTAGCCGGAAACGATATTTAGTTAACGGTATCGGTCGGCGAAAAATGGATTTTATCGGCAATTTACGGCTGGTTTATTTTGGCCCGCAGGATTTGGAATTGATTTTAGGTAGTCCGTCTAAAAGAAGGGATTACCTTGATTTTGTTTTAGAGGGTGTTGACAGTGATTACCGTCGGGCTTTACTGTCTTACCGTAAGGGCTTAAGACAGCGAAATCGCCTGCTTGAACAAATCAGGGAGGGTCAGGCCAAAGCTTCGGCATTATTTTTTTGGGATAAACTGTTATTGGAAAATGGCAACTTGTTGTCTCAAAAGCGCCGGCAATTAATTGATTTTTTTAATCAAAAGACAAAATTTAAAAATCTGACAATCGGTTATCTTGATAGCCCGGTTTCAGTTGATCGTTTGGCGGAAAAACAAATCCGGGAGATTGCCGCCGGTAAAACTTTGATCGGGCCACATCGTGACGATTTTAAAGTGGCGGCAATTAACGGTAGTCAAAATGAACGGGATTTGCATAAGTTTGGTTCAAGGGGGGAACAGCGCTTGGCGGTTTTGGCTTTAAAATTAGTTGAGGTTGATTTTATTGTCGAGCAAACAGATAGCCGGCCGTTATTATTACTGGATGATATTTTTTCCGAACTCGATCATCAACACCGAAAAGATTTATTGGAATTAATTCCCAAACAGCAGACGATTTTAACCACCAGTGATATTCATCTTATTGAGCCGGTTTTCCGGAAAAAAGCGACCATTGTCCGGCTCGGTGCGTCAGTTTGAATTTATGTTGGTTTTTTGCAAGAATTAGATAGTGTACGCCCCAAAGTTTTCTATCACTAATGAAGTCCTTTCCAATATCGGCCTGATAGAGGCGGCTAAAGAAGTTATTGAAAATTCACCGTTAATTCCGGTTTATGAGGCCAGGTTTGTTAAAGAAGCGATTGTCCGTTCAGTCCACCATGGTACTCACATTGAAGGCAACGATCTGACTATTGGCGAGGCGAGAAAAATTATTGAAGGCGAAGAAGTAGTTGCCAGAGACAGGGATATTCAGGAAGTGATCAACTACCGGAAGGTTCTTGATTATATTGAAGGACTGGTCAGAGTAGAAAACGGTAAGCCGACTTATACCCAAATGATGCTAAGAAAAATTAATGCCTTGGCTGGTGACAGAATCATTACTGATGGCCGGGCAGGTGAAATTAGAACAACGCAGGTAGTTTTAAAAAAGAGCGGTACTGGAGAAGTGGTTTTTCGGCCACCGGCGGCGGTAGAGGTGTCTTTTTTACTGGAAGATTTTTTTGCTTGGCTTAATTCGCCCGAAGGCAAAAAACTTCATCCGGTTATTAAAGCAGGGGTGGTTCATTATGTTTTGGTGGCAATCCATCCTTTTATTGAAGCAAACGGTCGAACAGTTCGTGCCTTTGCCACCTTGATTCTTTTTGCCGAAAAGTATGATATTAAAAAATTCTTTTCCCTAGAAGAATATTTCGACAAAGATGCCTATCATTATTATCAGGCGATGATGGATGTGGACCGGCAATCAGAAGATTTAGCTCAACGGGATTTAACTCCCTGGTTAGAATATTTCACCCAGGCGATGGCGGTTGAATTAACTCGGGTTAAAGAAAAGGTTAGACAACTTTCTTTCGACGCTCGGAAAAAAGCTAAAACCGGTGACCAGGTCAGCTTAAACGAACGGCAGATTAAATTAATGGAATATTTACAGGAAAAAGGCAGTCTTTCCATGTCGGAAGCAAGAAAGTTGGCGCCCGATTATTCACCCGATACATTGACTCGTGACTTTAACTTTTTTGTCAGTAAAGGTATAGTACGGAAAGAGGGGAAAACTAAGGGAGCCAGGTATATGTTGAAGTAATATTTAATGGAAACAACCGATCCGCAATTTCTTTATTTAGCCTTAATATTGCCCAGCTTGTTTGGTTTAACTTTGGTCGGTGAGGGTTTAAACAAGATTTTAAAGGATGAAAATCAAGGGCTAGTTTCTTTAGTGATCGGGTTGCTGTTTATGTGCTTGGTTATTTTTGTCTATATCTTCCTGTCTGCCAGTTTCAGCTGAGATAAAATAATAAACGATGACATTTAAAAATTTAGCCATAACCTGGCAGAAATTGGAGCAAACCAGTTCACGACTGGAAATTACTGAAATTTTAGCCGGTCTTTTAAAGCAAGCCAGCCGTGATGAAGTTGATAAAATCTGCTACTTAAGCCTGGGACAGTTAACGCCGGAATATCAGGAGCTTGAGTTCAATTTGGCTGAAAAAATGATGGTTAAGGTAATTGCCAGAGCCAGTGGCCAGGATGTTGAAACGATTAAAAACAGTTTTAAGCAGGTCGGCGACTTAGGCCAGGTGGCAGAACAGTTTAGTCGGCAAACCGACCGGCTTGATTTTTTTGCTAAAAAAGAATTAACAGTAATAGAGGTTTATAACCGGCTTAAAGCAATTGCCATTGAAGAGGGCACCGGTTCGGTGGAAAGGAAAATAAGCCAACTGGTTGCTTTAGTCGAAGATTTGTCTTTACCGTTGTCAGTTCGTTATTTAGTCAGAATTCCCGTTGGCAAGCTTCGTTTGGGGTTTTCCAGCTTGACGATTTTGGATGCGGTGTCGTGGATGTTGACGGGGGATAAGTCAAAAAGAAACGAAATAGAAGCGGCCTACAATGTCAGGGCTGATGTTGGTCAGATTGCCAGATTAGCCAAAGCCGGCGGTTTAAAGGAAATATCAAAAGCAACAGTAACGCTGGGGGTACCGATAAAACCGGCACTATGCCAGCGGATTGGAACTGCCGGGGAAATTATTGAAAAGATGGGCCGGGTGGCAGTTGAACCAAAATATGATGGTCAACGGCTTCAGATCCATTTTGGCTTAAACGGTAGCCAGAAAATAACTATGTTTAGCCGTAATTTGGAACCAGTGACTGACATGTTTCCCGATATTGCCAGTGCTTTGGCCAAACAACTGAAAGCCAAGACGGCTATTTTGGACGGTGAGATTATCGGCTATGACAATAAGCAAAATAAATACTTGTCTTTTCAAGAAACAATTAAACGGAAGAGAAAATATGATGTTACCCAGGCGATTAAAAATATTCCCTTACAGTTAGTTTGTTTTGACCTGCTTTATTTAAATGGCCGGAGTTTAATTAACACCAATTTTGATCAACGGCGGCGACGGTTGGCAAAAATTTTACCCAACAGGAAGGGGATGATTATCCTTGCTCCGCAAATTTTAACCACCGATCCGGCCAAATTAATTGCTTATCACCGTCAGCAGATTAACAGCGGGTTGGAGGGAGTGGTGGTTAAAAAATGGCAAGCGCCATATGACCCGGGCAAAAGGAATTTTACCTGGGTGAAACTAAAACAAGAGCAAGGTAAAAAAGGTGGTGGTTTGGCTGATACGCTTGATTGTCTGGTGCTGGGCTATTATCAGGGTAAGGGCAAGCGAGCCAGTTTCGGTATTGGCGGTTTTTTAGTTGGGGTGCAAGAGGGTGGTAAGTTTTTTACTCTTTCTAAGATTGGCACCGGTCTTTCTGACGATCAATGGCGGGAACTGAAAAAACGGGTTGATCAAAATAAAACCGACAAAAAACCAAGCGAATATCAAGTGGGCCGAGATTTTTATCCTGCCGTTTGGTGTTTACCGGCAATTGTAGCTGAGATTGAGGCTGATAATATCACCAACTCTCCGGCTCACAGTGCTAAAATGGCACTGCGTTTCCCTCGTTTGAAACAATTTAGGGACGACAAAGACCCGGCGCAAACAACGACGATCAAAGAAGTGAAAAAGCTTTACCAATTGCAGAAATAATCAGTAAGCCGATCTTTCCTCCGGCTTGAGTCTTCTTATCCCCATTACTTGTGCTGTCTCACCGGCTCGTGTTTGGACTGAAGCTACCATAAAAATATTGCCTTGTCGGTCTTTGTAAACGGAACCAATGTTTCTTGTTGGGGGATAAAGATCAATTGAGTGTTCAGTAGTTGCCAAGACGGGCTCTGTCAGTGTTGTAAATTCACGGTGAAGTTGCTCGGTTATTGTTGACTGGACAGCGGGTTTTGCTTCTTTGGGCCATTTTCTTCGGGGAGAAGGTGCCCTGGCGATTGTTAGCCGGTAATTGGGAGCCAAGCTTCTTATTATTCTTGAGCTGGTTAGGGTTTTAACAGCAGCCACTCTTAATTTTTGTAAATGTTTTCTAATAGTTTCGGGGTCCAGTGGCGCTGCTAACTCTAATTCATTGGCTCTTTCTTCCAAGATGACAACGGGCCCTTTGTATTTAAGGGCTCTTTCCATGGACTGTATTACTATTTCAATTTGTTTTATTTGATGCTGGTTAATGGCAGTAGTGACAATAATAAGTGCCGATAGACTGTTAACTCTTTGTTTTGCTTTTTCATCAGCGGTTTTTTGCCAACCTGCCTTAGTGTCGATAACAGTTTCCGGGTTTTCTGGGTTTCTTAAATCAGCAATAAGGGCTAAAGAGCCACCTCTTTCGGGCCGTTCTTGCCACTGTTTTCTTGCTGCCAGGATAGATTCCAAATGATGCAATAACGGGTCGTCCGTTGCCAATTCTGGCAACTCAAGACGGGGAAATTCTTCCGTTCCAGCATAAAAACTTGTTTGTCTTTCTGGCATCTAACGATATTCTACTAAACTAAAGCAATTTTTTGCTACAATTATTGTCATGAACCAATCTAGCCCCGATTTAACTTACGGTATAATTCACACTATTTATGCTACCTTTATCCATAACTACATTCTTTTTGCCTATCTTTTTGGTTTTTCGATTGCTTTAATAATGGCTTTTAAAAAACCAAGCCGTTACAGTTTGTTTTTGATTTTAGGTTTTGCCACTTTGGCTTTTAGCTTTGAATATGACAAACACATTATTGAAGGGTTAAGAGAGCAAACGGTGCAATCATTAATAATCGAAAAACCTCATTACACTGTTCAAAAATGGGTTAGTGTTTTTATCGGTGAAATTTTACCGCTTTTCTTTTATGCCCTTGGTTGGATATTTGTTTATCTGGCTGTTATTATCGGCGGTTCCAAAAAACATGACTGAATACCAAGAGAAAGATCGCTCCGATCAGTTTTTAACAGAAGCGTTACGGGTTAATGATGGTTGGGGTGATTGGCTAAAGCAATCGGAATCAGCTGATTTAAACTTGGAGGAGTTTGTCGGATTTGTTCATTTTGGTCTTTTTAACCAAGATAGCGATGAGCCGCTTGTTTTTGTTAATGAGGCAGGTGAAACTGGCGTAACTTTACCACCAGGATTGGTTGATTTAAGCCGGCAGGAAATTGATCAGGCTTATGGCAAGTTTAGGTTTATAAAAGCTTTTCTTGATGATGATAATAAGCTTCTATTTTGGTCTAAAAAGATGTTGGCTGGTAAAGATAAGGAACTGTCTACCGATCGACTTGACCAATTACTTGAAGGTCAAAAAAAACTTGAGAGTGGAGTAACAATTGGTGGAGAGTTTTCTCCGTCAGTGTTGTCGGCTTTGTGTATCAGGGGGGTAATCAGTGAATTTGGTCCGGAAACAGAGAGGGTTAAACAACAGTTTTTAGATTGTCTTTTGAGGGAACTACTTGATCGGGATCCGTTAACAGTGACTGCCAATGGTGACGAGTTAAGAGTGGCGCCAAGTCAAGGAACTTTGGAAATTTCTCTGTCATCGGGCCAAACCGCTAACGGTACTCGGCCGGAAATAAATCAATGGGTTTCTTCGGTAAACGATAATCGCTGTATTGTCATTTTCCCTTTTAAAGCTAGAGACAAAAAAGGTGACAATACCCACATTGGTCGTTGTTGCTTTACTGTTGAGATGTTGGGCTCAGGTGTGGAAAGTGCCAAAAAACAAAGCTTCACCAAGGCCGCTGACCAAGCCCTTGAACGGGTGCCGTTGGCAAGAGTGGTTTACAACCAGTACGACGATCCACGCTTGCCTGGAACGGTTAATTTTTTGATTTATAATCAAGCTGTTTCAAACGGAGCAACAACTTTGGCTTTATCGAAAATAAACCGCTAATAAATGAATAAAACAACTCTTTCAGGGCTGTCTGCCAAGCAAGCAGAAGAAACATTGTTAAAAATTGGCCCTAATGAATTAAGACACAAGAACGATCTGGGGCCGGTCAAGATTTTATTATCCCAATTTACTTCCCCGCTGGTTTACATTTTAGTGGTTGCCGCTTTAGTTACTTTTTTACTTGGTGATCATACCGATGCGGTGGTTATCTTTTTGGCGGTTTTTCTCAACACCATTCTTGGTTTTTACCAGGAACAAAAAGCCCAGAAGGCTTTAGTTGCCTTAAGTAATTTACTGGAACCAAAAGCAAAGGTGATTCGTGACGGCAAACAACAATTAATTGATGCCAAGCTAGTGGTTCCCGGCGATATTTGTATTTTGACTTTAGGCGGTCGGATTCCGGCTGACGGTGTTTTAATTAAAGCGACTGATTTTTCGGTTAACGAGGCGATTTTAACCGGTGAAAGTTTGCCAGTAAAGAAAAAACAAGGAGCAAAAAGTCTTGCTTTTGCCGGGACAATGGTTGTTAGCGGAATTGCTCGGATTCGGGTGACGGCCACTGGCATGCAAACGGAGATTGGTAAAATCGGTAAAGGGGTAACTTTAATTGAAGAACAATCGACCCCGTTACAACTCCAGTTGGCCAGACTAGCCAATACACTGGCGATTATTGTTGGCGCGATAACGGTGGTTATCTTTACTCTGGGTCGTTTGGCCGGCTATCCATTGATTGAAATGTTTACTACCAGTGTGGCAGTGGCGGTAGCGGCCATTCCTGAAGGATTAGTGGTAACGGTGACGGTAATTCTGGCTTTGGGAATGCAGCGGATTTTAAAGCGCCGAGCAATTGTTCGAAAACTAGTGGCTGCCGAAACGCTCGGTTCAGTTAACCTGATCGCTTCCGATAAAACCGGTACTTTGACCGAAGGGAAAATGAAAGTAGTCAGAGCTGAATTTACCGATCTTAAGCTCGGTCAACAGGCGGCAGTTTTATGCAATGATTTGCGTGATCCGTTGGAAGTGTCAATGTGGCAATGGGCAATTGAAAACGGTGTTGATACTAAAGAATTACAATCCCAAAAACCGCGTTTAGCAGAAATTCCTTTCTCGCCTGATTATAAAATGATTGCCACTTTGCACCCGGAACTGTTATTGGTTTCCGGCGCTCCGGAAGTAATTTTAGGCAATTGCAAAATTAGTAAAAACGAAAAAGAGAAATGGTTGAAAAAGTTTGCCGCTTTTGGCAACAAGGGTTATCGTTTGGTCGGTTTTGCTTTTAAGCAAATGCCGGTGTCAAAAAAGAAAATCAACTTAAGTGAGCTTACGGGCCTGTCTTGGTTGGGAGTTTTAGTGTATGAGGACCCAATACGCCCCGGTGTTAAAGAAGCTTTGAGGCAGGCACAGAAAGCCGGTATTGAAGTAAAAGTAATTACCGGTGACTACTTATCAACGGCTCAGGCCGTTTTACGAAAGCTAGGAATAGAGACCAAAGACTGTTCAATTGAAGGCCAAGTCTTAAGTAAGGAAAAGGGCCAAGCTTATCAGGATTTAGTTAAAAAAACAGTTCTCTTTGCCCGGACTTCACCGGAAGAAAAACTTACTATTGTTCAGGCACTGCAGAGTAAGGGAGGGGTAGTAGCAATGACCGGTGATGGAGTTAACGATGCACCGGCGCTAAAAGCGGCTGATATCGGAATTGTTGTTAATGATGCTTCTGATGTGTCAAAACAAACCGCCGATATCGTTCTACTTGATTCTAATTTTGCCACGATAGTAGCGGCGGTTAAAGAAGGCAGGGTTATCTTTGAAAATATTAAAAAAGTAGTTTTATATCTTCTGTCTCACAGTTTTACCGAAGTGATTTTAATTGGAGGGACAATTGTACTGGGACTGCCTTTACCGGTGACAGCGGTGCAGATTTTATGGGTTAATTTGGTAGAGGACAGCTTGCCGGCAATCGCTCTGGCCTATGAGCCTGAGGAGGGCAGGGTGATGGAACAGCCGCCTCGAAGTAAGAATGCGCCTATCCTGGACGGAGAATTGCGCTTTTTGATCTTTTTTATCGGCTTGTCGCTTGACATTACTCTCTTGGGACTTTTCTATTATTTAAACCAAGGGCTTTTTCATTTGCAATATATCCAAACGGTTATGTTCGCCGCCTTGGCGATTGATTCACCTTTTATTTGTTTGGCCTCTCGTTCTTTAAAAAAGAGCGCTTTAAAGATTAACTTTTTTGCCAATCGTTTTTTGCTGTTTTCGCTTCTTGTTTCTTTCCTTCTGCTTTTTGCCGCCATTTATTGGCCGCCTTTGCAGGTGCTGCTGGACACTCATCCATTGGGGATATATGAGTGGATTTTTCTGTTTGGGTTAGGGTTGTTGAATTTTGCCGCCATTGAGATAGCCAAATGGTTCTTTTTAATCCGTCATCGTCAGTAGTTTTTGTGCTAGAATTTTTACAATGATCTTTTTTTATTTTGGTCTGGTTGTTGTTTTTTCCTTCCTGCTGATTAAGGCAACTGATATTCTTACCATTAATCTGAAAGCCTTAGCTCAAACCACTAAATTGGGTCAGTTGGCGGTTGCCGGCTCAATCTTAGCACTAGCTACTAGCTTGCCGGAATTGTCGATTTCTGTTGCTGCCGCCTTTGCCGGTCAGCCAAGTTTAGCGTTGGGTAATGTGCTGGGGGCTAACTTGCTTAATTTATCTTTGGTGGTTGGCGGTGCTTCGCTTCTGGCTGGTTCGGTAGCGGTTAAGGGTAAGTTTATGCGTCAGGATATCTTCTATACTTTTTTGGCTGGTGCGGCGCCGATGTTGCTTTTGTTTGATAGAAAACTGGGCCGGCTTGACGGTTTTATCCTGCTTTCGATTTATGGCTTTTATAATATCTGGGTTTTAAACGGTCACAAAAAACAACAACAAGTTCTTGATAAGCATGAAAGTTCGGTTAAAGATAGCCTTGATCACTTGCTGATCCGCCATTTTAAAAGTCGGCGGACCAGAAAGGAATTAGCCTGGGTTTTTATCGGTACGGCTTTGCTGCTTTTTTCTGCTGAAGTTCTGGTTAAGGCGGCCGGCCAGATTGCCGTTGCCTTACACCTGCCGATTTTACTGGTCGGTTTGTTTTTAGTGTCGCTGGGAACGACTTTGCCGGAATTGGCTTTTTCTATCCGGGCGATTCGGAAAAAAATGCCGCAGATGGTGTTTGGTAATATTTTGGGCTCGGTGGTTGCCAATGGTACTTTAATTATCGGCCTAACTGCCTTGATTAGCCCGATCCAAATTGTCGCTTTTAAGCAATATTTGCTGGCGACAATGGCCTTTGTGGTTATTTTCGCCTTTTTTTACCTGTTTACTTTAACTAAACACAAACTGGATCGTTGGGAAGGATTGTTTTTACTGATGTTGTTTATTGCCTTTGCTTTTCTTGAACTAACCAATTTTTTTAACTTTTGAAAGTAACTTGACTTGTGAAGGCTTTTTGTGCGACGCTAGGATAAAGATAAAAAGGGGAGGAGGTGAATAAACATGGCGCAAACTCAAAAAACAACCACTAATTTACCGCCTAACACAGCAGCGGCTTTAAGCTATCTGTTGGGTTGGGTGACTGGTCTGGTTTTCTTGTTAATGGAAAAGGATCCTTTTGTCCGCTTTCATGCCATGCAGTCAGTCATCACCTTCGGCTTGTTAACCGTTATTAGTATGATTCCTTTTATCGGTTGGGTACTGTCACCGTTGGTAATGATTGTTGGCTTTGCTCTCTGGGTAATTTTAATTCTTAAAGCTTATCAAGGTGAAGAATTTCAATTGCCGGTAATTGGTGAATTTGCCCGCAAGCAATTAGGTAAAAATAAGTAACTTTAAGCAATGAAGTTATTGATAGGCTTGGGTAACTTGGGCAAGCGGTATCTTTTAAGCCGGCACAATTTCGGTTTTTTGTCTTTGGATGCTTTTGCTTCCAAGCAGGATTTGTGTTGGCAGAAAAAAAATAAGTTTGAAGCTGAAATAGCCGTTCTTTCTCCCGAGGTAATATTGGCCAAACCGCAAACAATGATGAATAATTCTGGTCTGGCAGTTGCCAGGCTAGCCGGTTTTTATAAAGTCAGTCGGCAAGACATTTGGCTAATTCATGATGAACTTGATTTGTCGTTAGGTAGATTAAAGATTAGCTATGACGGCAGTAGTGCCGGGCATAAAGGCATCGAGTCGGTCATAAGAGAGCTGGGTGGTGGTGATTTTTACCGTTTCCGTTTGGGCATTGGTAATAGTAAACTAGAAGCATCTTTAGGTAGTGAAGAGTTTGTTTTAAGGTCTTTTACTAAAAAAGAATTACCCGTGGTAGGTAAAGTCATCAAGCGAACGAACGAATTAATAGAACTTTCTTTGAGTGACGGGATTAGTAAAACAACCGACCAACTTTAAAAATGCTTTTTAACTTGATCAAGAAACCGACAGACAGTAAGTTGATTTTCCTGTCGTTGTCACAATCTTTTCGAAATTTGTCTGCTTCACTGTTGGCTTTTTTCTCTTCAATTTTTATTTATCGCCAGTTTTTTCTGCGAACAAACGAAGTCGGTTTATCATTACTGGCAGTGGTTCTTTTCAACCTGGTCCTTTACGGCAGTAAATTATTGTCGCTTTCTTTTGCTGAGAACATGGCTTTAAAAAGGGGCCTAAAAAAAGATATTATTTTGGGGGATATTTATGTGGTTTTATCTTTGCTTATGTTTGCCTTCGCCGACCAATTTATTGGTTTAATTTGGTTGGGGGCGATTTTCTGGGGCTTTTCTATCGGTTTTTTCTGGTTTGGCCGTCATGGCCTGCTTTCTAAAATTAGTAGCAAAGAAAGCTTTGGTCGTTGCAGTGGTTCATTTGGGGCCTTGAGCTTATTGATGCTTCTTTTTGTGCCGTTTATTTCCGGTTTTCTAATCGAAAAATTTGGTTATCAGACTCTCTTTTTGGCAGCTATTGGTTTTATTATTTTGAGCCTCATTGCCGTCAGCGTCATTAAAGAGGAAAAAACGCACAAAGATGTTCGCTTGAATGAAATTGGTAAACTGTTTAAAACTCACAAAAGAATGGCGTTAAGCTACTTTAGCATGGGGGCGATAGAGGCGATTTATTCCATCGCCTTATTGCTCTTCGTTTTTTTAAGTCTAGAAACAGAATTAAGGTTTGGCATTTTTTATTCGCTCTCAATGATTTTGGTTGCTTTGGCAAATTTGGTTACCGGTAAACTAATCGACAGAAAAGGCAAGCGGGCACTGATAGCTTATGGGGCGATTCTCTCTGCGATTGTTTGGTTGGGTCGTTTTTCGACCGGTGTGATTGTTGCCTTTTTCTTTTTTGATGTTATTGACCGGATTGCCAAAACAATGGTTGGTTTGCCACTTTCTGTTTTGTCTTTTGAAAAGGCGCTTGAGGGCAAATCTACCGGTAGGGCGATGTTGTTTCGGGAGATAGCGATTACCATTGGTTCTCTTTTTGCCTGTTTGGTTTTGGTTGTAATTTTTATTTTGGAAGTTGATTTAAAGGTTTCTTTTCTGTTTGCGGCAGCTTTTTCTCTTTTGCCGTTGTTAATAGTCGGCAGAAAGAAACTTTTAGGGGAGCAGGTTCATGGCCTTTAGGGGTAAGTCAGATTTAAAACCGCTCAGCCAGTTGTTAAAAAATTTTGACTGGGATGAGAAAAAATATATCAGTCGGGAGTTTCAGGATTATGGTTACCGACTGGCCGAAGAACTTGATGATCTTAAACATCGGTCTCTTTATATTAAATTGGCTAAAGATACTCCGCGGCCGTTATTAGAACAGGCAAAAAATTTTGTTAAAGCCGCTTTTCAGGTTAAAAACAAGGGCCGGTTATTTATGTGGAAATTAAAACAACTTAAAGATGAAAAGCAGAATTTGACCAAAGACCGCCAATTAGCTTAGAATTTTTTAAAGACTATTTTTCAATAAAAATTTGATGAATTTATTTTCCGGCCTGCCACGAAAGAAGATCGCCTCTCGTTTAGTTGTTTTATTTGCTTGGGCGGCAACGGTTTCTCTGTTCAATCTTCAGCTTAACTTGAATTTGTTGTTTCTCTGGCTTGGCGGCTTGTTGGGGTTGATTTTAATTGAAATAGACCAGCTTTTATATGTTTTTTATTTTCATCCCCAAGAAGAAGCCAGTTTGCAAGTTAAGACTCTAATTAAGCAAAAACGGTTCAAAACAGCATTAACCTGGTTAGCCAAAACTGCCGGAGGGCGGTGGAAATTGTCTTTCCACAATGTTTTGTTTCAGGCAATTTTTGCCCCGTTTTCTTTTTTGGTTTTAACTTCTTCCGGTAACTTACTGGGAACAGGAATAGTAATGGCGATTAACATTAGCTTGCTTATGGACCAGGTTGGTTTAATTTTGAAAAACCAGGACCAGCTTTTAGCTCAAAAATATTTCTGGCCAGTTAATTTCCCCCTCTCTTTGGGCTTAAAAAAACTCTGGGTTTTACTAATGATAGTTGTTTTTATCTTACTTAGTTTATTGATGATTTAAAAAATGGCAAAAAAGATTTGGGTCAGAAAATTTGACGGTCAAAGGCAAGTTTTTGATGAAGCGAAATTATTGAGTTCAATTTTACGAGCCGGAGTTAATTCTAAAAATGCTCCCTTGATTTTGGCAAAGATTGAAGCCATTCTCTATCCGGGTATTTCCACCAAAGAAATTTACAATTTTCTTCATCAGGAGTTAAAAGCAGCCGGGCTCAAGCCGGAAGCGAAGTTTTTCCGTCTCCGGGAGGCTTTGGGTAAAATGGGTTCAATTGACTTTGAAAAACTGGTGGCCCAGATTTTGGCGATTAGGAAATTTAATAGCCAATGGAATGTGTTTTTAACCGGTCGTTGTATCGAACACCAAATTGATGTCTTGGCCAATAAAAACAAGAGCACTTTTATGATTGAGGTTAAAAGGCGGTCCAATCCTCACCGGGAAACTGGACTGGGGGAGATTGTTGAACTGTGGGGCCGGTTTAAGGATGTTGACCAGGCCAGCGATGGTGAAAACGGCCAGTCGGTTAAAGAAGCCTGGTTGATTACTAATACTAAATTTTCTCAGCACGCCAAGAAATTTGCTGCTTGTCGGGGAGTTAAGCTGCTTGGCTGGCGCTATAACACTACCAGTTTGTCTGAAGTTAAAACCGACGGTTTAGAGCAAATTTTAGAAGAAATCGGCAAACAAAAAGTTTTGGATTTGATTAATGATTTAGTTTAGCTAAACCTGAAAGAACCTGCCTGCCGGCAGGCAGGAGGGAGGTGAAAAGATAAAAATGTTTGACTTAACAGGTAAGAAAGCTTTAGTAACCGGTGGTTCCCGCGGAATCGGTCGAGGGGTGGCGCTGGCCTTAGCCAAAGCAGGTGCTGATGTAGTGGTTAATTATCATTCCAGCCAAGATGAAGCTAAAAAAGTGGTTGAAGAAATCAAGGCTTTGGGCCGTAACGCCTTTGCCATTCAGGCTGATGTTTCCCAAAAAGAATCAGTGGTGGCAATGTTTGCCCAAATTAAACAACAATGGACCAATCTGGATATCTTAGTTAACAATGCTGGGATTTTAAAATATGGTAAGGTTGAGGAAATTAGTCAGGAAGATTGGGATGCGGTTTTAGATACTAATTTGAAAGGCCAGTTTTTGTGTGTTCAGCAGGCAGTTGGTTTAATGACGGAAGAAGGGCGAATCATTAATATTGCCTCAATTGCTTCTGGTGGTGTTGGTGTTGGTTACCAAAATATTCCGCACTATGTTGCCTCCAAGGGCGGGGTAGTTGGTTTAACCGAGGCGCTAGCTAATGAGTTGGGGCCGAAAATTAATGTTAACGCTATCGCCCCTGGGGCGATTGATACCGAAATGGGCAAGGGAGCGATGGAAGATCCAAAAGTAAAAGAAGCGTTGTTGGCCAGGTTGGCCAAAAAGAGAATCGGCCGACCGGAAGATATCGGTGCCGCTGCTGTTTTTTTGGCTTCTAAGGAAGCCGATTATATCACCGGAGCCGTTCTTTATGTTGATGGCGGCTGGTTATCGAATTAAAACAGTCCCACAGGCTCTTTTCGAGGCTTGCCAAGCCTTTCTTTTCATGATAAAAAGGATAGGCATTTATTCGGTTTGATTAAAAAAAATGATAGATTTAAACAGTCAAAATTTTGCCACTGAAGTTTTAGAAGAAACAGGCGTTGTTCTGGTTGATTTTTGGGCACCGTGGTGCGGACCTTGTCAAATGGTATCACCGGTACTACAGGAGTTAGCCGGTCAATACGGCGATAAGCTGAAGATAACCAAAGTTAATGTTGATGAGGAGCCGGCTCTGGCCCAGAAATACAATGTTATGAGCATTCCTACCTTAATCATTTTTAAAGATGGTAAAGAGATTGACCAGCAAATTGGTTTTAATGGCAAAGAGGCTTTAGTGGAAGCGATTGATAAAGCGCTTTGAGATTATCGCCTTTTAATTAAAGCATGCTTGACCTTATCATTATCGGTGCCGGCCCGGCCGGATTAGCCGCTTCAATTTACGCTTCCCGTTTTAATTTAAAACACATTGTTATTGGTGAAACCCCTGGGGGGACAATTAACTGGGCTCACCAGGTTGACAATTACCCTGGCCTGCCGGGGTTAACTGGCTTGGAATTAGGTAAACGCTTTTTGGATCACGCTGAAAAACAAGGCGGCCAGATCATTAATGACAATGTTTTTGAACTCAGTCGGCAAGGGCAGGGTTTTACCGTTAATACCAGTAAAAAAAGTTATCAGACAAAAGCACTGGTTATCGCCACCGGTACGGAAAGAAGGAAATTAAATATTCCCGGAGAAAAGGAGCTGGTTGGCAAGGGCGTTTCTTATTGCCCGACCTGCGATGCGCCTTTTTATAAGGATAAAACAGTAGTGATTGTTGGCGGCGCTGATGCTGCTTGTTCAGGGGCGATCCATTTGGCCCATTTTGCCAAAAAAGTTTATTTAATTTATCGCAAAAGCAGTCTGCGGGCTGAACCTTTCTGGGTTAAGGAGATAAAACAAAATCCGAAGATTGAAACAATTTATGGCCGTAATTTGGTAAAAATTTTGGCTGATGATAACGGTCGGGTAGCGGCAGTTGAGCTCGATAAGCCATATTCAGACAGTCGGCAAATTGATTGCCAGGGGGTTTTTATTGAAATTGGTGGAACGCCGCTAACTTCACTGGCGGCCAAGATTGGAGTTAAACTTGAAACAGACGGTCATATAAAAACCAACAATAATATGGAAACAAATGTTAGAAACGTTTTTTGTGTCGGCGACATCAACTCAACCTTTAAAGAATTTAAACAAGTGATCAGTGCTGCCGCTGAAGGAGCGATTGCCGCCCAGGGTGTTTACCAAAATTTAAACAGAGGAAAGTAAAAGCTTGACTTTAAGGCCTAATGGCCACTAATTAATTGGCGGGGTGGCGCTTAGCATATCTGAACCTTATTTTATTGATGTGATTGACAATGGATAGCCGTCTGTCTTATAGTTACTAGTTATGAAAGTAATAGTTGATAAACTTAAGTGTATCGGTTGCGGCACTTGTGTTGCTATTGCCCCCGGCAGTTTTAAACTTGACGGCGCAGCAGTAACCGTTATCGAACCGATGGCTGACAGCCCGGACAAGATTAAGGAAGCGGTTGAAAGTTGTCCGGTTAACGCTTTAACGGTAGAGGAATAAATGAACAACAGCAAAACCAGCGGTTTTACTTCACCAATTTTAATTTTATTGTTAGTAGTGGCTTCTTTTCTGATGGGGATGATTTGGACTCAGTCTCGTCAGCCAGAATCAAATCAAGCAACACCAGAGACGGTTCAAGTTACTCCTAGCCCGGCCGTGGAACAGCAGGTTTTAGGTGAAAGCGCCGTTTCTGTCGGCAATTTTAAAGTTTTAACTGAGGCGCAGATCTGCCTTGAGAATGATTTGCCGATTGTTTATTATTTCGGCTCTTCAACTTGCCCGCATTGTAAGTGGGAACATCCGGTCATCTCTTCAGCGGCCGAACAATTTGACGGTTATCTTTCTTTCCACGATAACATGGATAAGCCTGATGCTGATCAGGCGGTTTGGGATCAATATGCCTCTTTAAACCGAGGATCGATTCCTTTTATTGTTGTTGGTTGCAAGTACTGGCAGTTGGGTAGTGGCGAATCGTTTGGTGAGGAAAAGGAAACCGAGAATTTAACTGCCTTGTTTTGCAAATTAACTGACAATCAACCGGAAGCGGTTTGTGCTCCTCTACAAGAAGTAATTGACTCGATAGAGTAAAAAGTAGTTTTTCTTGGTCTTTTTTAAGCCTCGATGTTATAATGACTTCCATGAATCCCTTTGGTCAAATTATCGAACAGGCAATCAACAACGGCGTGTCCGAACAGACGATTGTTTTACTGCTGTTACTGCCATTGGTAGCCAGCTTGGTGGCGGCAGCCAGGTATTTGGTTGGCTTTCGCGGTTTTGGTATTTTTATCCCCTCGGCTTTGGCGGCGGCTTTGTATGTTGCCGGTGCTCAAGCCGGTGTCATAATTTTTTTGGTGGTCTTATTGTCAGCCACTTTTGCCCGCTGGCTACTTAAAAAATTTAAACTAAATATTCACTATCTGGCTAGAATGGCGATCTTGCTTTGGCTGGTGTCTTTAGTGACTTTAGCGGTGATTATCGCTTCTCCTTGGCTAGGGATTGACCAATTGGTGGTGATTTCCATTTTCCCGATTTTAATTTTAGTTTTACTGGCGGAAGAATTTATTGGCGTTCAAACCGGTAAGTCTTTACGAGAAGCCGGTCGGTTGACAATGGAAACCATTATTATCGCTTTTTTGGGCTATTTGGTTTTTAGTAGTGAATTTTTACAAACCGGGGCGCTGAGATATCCTCATTGGATTATTATTACTCCGGTTTTAGTTAATCTGATTGTTGGCCGGTTTACGGGCCTAAGGCTTTTTGAATTCTACCGGTTTCGCAAAATATTAAAATAACCTTCTGGGGAAAATAATGCTTTCAAAGTCTAAACAGGTATTGGGTGTTAATGCCAGAAACAGAATTTTTCTGCGTTTTAATACTAAAAAGGGGCGGAAAATTGCCGACTCTAAACTGTTAGCAAAAAGAAGATTGGCTAAAAATAATCTTCCAACTCCGGGATTAATTAAAGTTTTTGATAACCATAACCAGGTTCAAGAGTTTAACTGGCTGTCCTTGCCGGACAATTTTGTTTTAAAGCCGGTTTCCGGTTTTGGTGGTGAGGGGATTATTGTTGTCAGAAGAAAAGCCAAATTTGCTGGTGAATGGCGGTTGATGGATAACTCGATTATCAGTCAAAATGAGCTTAAGCAACATGCTTTGGACATTTTGGCTGGTCGTTATAGTCTTCACAATCTACCGGATAAAGTGATGATTGAAGAACGGATTAAAATTTCCAAAACTTTCCGTAATTACGCCTATCAAGGGACGCCTGATGTTCGAGTAATTGTTTTTAACCGGGTGCCAGTGATGGCGATGTTGCGCCTGCCGACAGTTGCTTCAAAAGGAAAAGCTAATTTACATCAAGGCGCTTTAGGTTTAGGAATTGATTTGGCAACCGGGATAACTACTCATGCCATTACTACCTTTGATGTCTTGGATGTCAGGAGTTTGCGTTATATCCCCGGAACAAAGCGAAAAGTTAACGGCCTGAAAGTTCCCCAGTGGAATACCTTTTTAACTTTGGCGGTTAAAGCCCAGGAAGCGGTGCCACAACTTGGCTTTCTTGGTGTTGATTTGTTTTTAGACAAAGAAAGAGGACCGGTGATTGTTGAACTTAATGCCAGACCGGGTCTTTGGGCGCAAGAAGCCAACCAAACTCCTTTACGGAAACGACTGGAACGGGTTGAGGGTTTGGATGTTAGGGACGCAGAACATGGAGTTAAAATTGCCCGGGCGCTTTTTGCCGCTCGTTTTGCCGATCGGGTAATGGCCAAAGAGGGCTTAAAAATTTTGGAAACTAACGAGATTATTAAACTCAAAGGGTTAAATGGCCAGCGGCCGTCGGTTTTGGCTAAAATCGATACCGGTGCTTGCCGCAGTTCGATTGATGTCAATCTAGCTGAAAGCTTAGATTTGCTTGTTAAAGACAATGTTTTATGGGAGCGAAAATATGTTTATAAATCGGCAGCTGGTCGACAATCGCGGCCGGTTATCGGTTTAACTTTGTGGTTGGGAGGCAGGAAAATTAAAACCTCGGCTTCAGTTGCTAATCGTGAGAAATTGAAATGTCCGGTTCTAATTGGCCGGAATGATTTAGCCGGTTTTTTAATTAAGGTAGAATAAACAAATGACATTAGGAATTTTTAGCCATGCTTCAAGCGCTTATGCCTTGCGTCGTTTGCAGGAAGAAGCGATTAAAAAAGGTTTAAAAACAGAACTGATTAATTATCACGATCTTGATTTTGTAATAAATTCGGCCGGGGTGACAGTTTTTTTGAAAGATGGTAAAGCTCCATTGCCTTTTTTTGATCTGGTAATTTTACGATCAGCCGGTGGTCTCTTTTACTATGTTCCACAGCGGGATTTTTTGGTTTCTTATTATCAGCAAAAAGGCAGCGTGGTTTTAAATCAGGAGACCTATCTTAAGTGGTCAAGATTAGATAAATTTACCCAATATTTGATCTTGGCACGAAGAGGTCTGCCGGTAGTTGATACTAAACTGATTGCTCAAAAACAAAGATTTTTGGCCGACATTACTTTCCCGTCGGTGGTTAAGTCTTACTTTGGCAGTATGGGCAAAAAGGTTTTTAAGGTTGAAGATCAACAGCAGCTAGAACAAGTTTTGGAAGAATATCCGCCGAATATGGTTTTGGTTCAGGAATTACTAAGAAGAAATGAAGACATTCGGGTGATTGTCTTGGGCGGCCAGGCGGTTGGAGCAATGAAACGGATTGCCCAAAAGGGCAAATTTTTAACCAACTATTCTGCCGGTGGTGATGTTGAGGCTTTTGAGTTGACTGAAGAAATTAAGCACCTAGCCGAGGCAGCAGCGGAAACCTTTAATCTCCAGTATGTTGGTGTTGATCTGATGATGGGGAATGATGGCCAGTGGCGGATTTTGGAAGTTAACCGGTCTTGTCAGTTTGAGGGATTTGAAAGCGCAACCGGTATTAATTTTGCCGGATCGGTGGTTGATTATTTAATTAAAGCAAGAAAACAGCAATGAAATTATTAATGCTTGGTTGTCCGTCATCTCAAAAAGAATTGTTTCAAAAGGCAGCTAAAGAACTGGGGATTGAACTATCGGTAAAGAACTATTTTGATTTAAATTTTTTCAGCCAGGATAAGACCTTACGGGTGGGTGGTACCGATCTTAAAGCATTTGACGCTGTTTATCTGCGGCTGGTTGGAGAACACCGCGAAGAATTAAACTTAATTGCCGATTATTGCCGACTTAAAAAGATTGCTCTTTTTGATAAGGTTTTACTAACCGGCAGTGTTGATCGGAAAAAAAGCTTTGATGCTCTTAAGCTGACAAGAATCGGCTTACCGTATCCGAGGACTTTCTTTGGTTCTTTAAAAACTTTAAGACAAAAGGCAGTTGGTCTTGGTTTTCCGCTTATCATTAAAGACACTGCTGGCAGAAAAGGCCGAGATGTCTTTTTAGCTAAAGACAACAAAGAACTAGTATCTTTAATTAAAAAATTAAAGGAGCAGGAAGAAGCTGGCAAGCATTTTTTACTTCAGGAGTTTATCCCTAATGACGGTGACTATCGGCTGATTGTTATCGGTCAGAAAGTTATTGGCACGATCAAGCGGGTTCCTGGTAAGGGCGAGTTTCGCTCTAATATTTCTTTGGGAGGAGAGGCTGTTTTGGTTGGATCTTTGGGTCGTCGGATAGAAAAAATTGCTGTTAAAGCGGCTTTGAGTTTGCGGGTTGATTTTGCCGGGGTTGACATTATCCTTGATCAGAGAAATGATCAGCCATTCATTCTCGAAGTTAACCGGTCGCCGCAATTTGCCGGTTTTATGGCGGCAACTAAAATTAATGCCCCCTTGCTGGTTTTAAAATATCTTAAAGAAGAAATTCTTCGTTCCCGCTAATGACGGTCAAAAAACAAAAAATCCTGATTGCTCTGTCCGGCGGAGTTGATTCAAGCACCACTGCGGCTTTATTAAAAAAACAAGGTTTTGAATGTACAGCGGTGTTTATGAAACTTTGGGGTATAACTAATCCGGTTGGCTTAAAGCGGGCTAAAGCCAGTTGTCGGGTGCTTGGGATTCCTCTGCAGGTGGTTGATTTCCGCCGGGTTTTTAAGAAACAAGTTGTTGATTCGTTTATTGATGATTATGGTCGAGGCTTAACACCTAATCCGTGTGTGGTTTGTAATCAGGAAATTAAATTTGGCTGGCTGTTTGATTATATGAAAGACGGTAAGTTTGACTGTCTGGCGACTGGCCATTATGTTAATAATGTTTTTCTTAATAAAAGCTACCATTTAACAACAGCCAAAGACTTAACTAAAGACCAATCTTACTTCCTTTATCGATTAACACAAAAACAACTTAAAAAATTAATTTTCCCCCTGGGTGGGGTGACTAAAAACGAGGTTAGAAAACTGGCGGCTGAGTTTAAGCTGCCGACTGCTTCGGCTAAAGACTCCCAGGAGATCTGTTTTATAGAAAATCAAGATTATCGTTCTTTTTTAAAAACAAAGTTAAAAAATATGATTATCCCCGGTCAGCTAGTTGATGGTCAAAAAAGAGTGATTGGTAGTCACCAAGGACTGCCTTTGTACACGATTGGTCAGCGACACGGATTTACTCTAACCTCCAGCCTCCAATCTCCAGTCTCCAAGTTGATACCGCCGTTTTATGTTATCGGTAAAGATATTGTTAAAAATCAATTAATGGTCGGTTTTGGCAGGGAAACGGAACAAAAGGGCTTTTTTATTGAAAAGCCGAGCTGGGTTAACCAGGAACCAAAAACTCGCCGTCTGTTAGTTCGGGTTCGTTATCAAGGCAAGTTGCTTGATTGCCGGCTGGAAAGAGAAAATAAGGATTTATGGCGGGTGCGGCTTGATGAATCGGTTCGTGGTGTTGCTCCTGGTCAGTCAGCGGTTTTTTACCGGCCGTTTGTTTTGAAAGGAGAAAAAACCAATGAGGTTATCGGTGGCGGGCTGGTAAGCTTGCGTTGACTCTTGGAGACTGATTTGTTATCATAACCATCAGGAATAATGAATTCTTGAAGCGACCAGCGTGTTGGAGATTTAATAACCTCGTCGCTGGCGAGGTTTTTCTTCTTTAAAGGGGGAAAATCAGAACTTTGACAATTAAATAGCAAGTTTTACGCAAAGAATTTTTGACTGAATATATCGTGGTAGGATTTTTTAACTGAGAGTTTGATCCTGGCTCAGGACGAACGCTAGCGGTGTGCATTAGGCATGCAAATCGAACGGTCTCGACGCAAGTCGGACAGTGGTGGACGGGTGAGTAACGCGTAGGAACATACCCCTTGGTAAAGGATAGCCCCGAGAAATCGGGAGTAATACTGTATAAGATCCGATGCAAATCGTGATGAAAGGGCTTAACTGCCCGCCGAAGGATTGGCCTGCGTTCCATCAGCTTGTTGGTAGGGTAACGGCCTACCAAGGCGATGACGGATAGGGGCGCTGAGAGGCTGGACCCCCACAGTGACACTGAGATACGGGTCACACACCTACGGGTGGCAGCAACCGGGAATCTTCCGCAATGCCCGAAAGGGTGACGGAGCGACACCGCGTGAAGGATGAAGGCCTTCGGGT
>CAZZNI010000004.1:0-60599 GCA_964655765.1 uncultured Gammaproteobacteria bacterium | reverse complement strand
CTTGCCATATTGTTTTTCAATCTGGTCAATCGCCAGTTTAATTGCTTCCTGTTTTTGATCCTTGACCATAATAACTAGATTATCCAGTACAAAACCCGAAACTGTCAAGAGGCAATTTATGATAAAATAAGCAAGTCAACGGGGTGTGGCGTAGATGGCAACGCGTCGCGATGGGGTCGCGAAGATCAGAGGTTCGAATCCTCTCACCCCGACCAAGACAATTTAATTCTGGTAACCCTCGGCTTGAAATTTGTAAGCAGAGGCATAAACACCATCAGCTTTAACTAGATTCTGGTGAGAACCTTCTTCAATAATTTTCCCTTTTTCTAAAACAATAATCCTGTCAGCGTTACGAACCGTACTGAACCGATGCGAAATTATAATAACTGTTTTGTTGGTAAAAAATTTATAGATTTTGTTAAAGATCTTATATTCGGAAACAGCATCAACGGCTGAGGTCGGTTCATCAAAAATCGCCAACGGCGCATTACGGTAAAAGAAACGGGCAATGGCAATTTTCTGTTGTTGACCAGTGCTTGGCCTAATCCCCCCTTGATATTTTTCACTCATTATTTGGTCAAATTTATTTTTATAATTGCTGATGAAATCATAGGCATCAGCGTTTTTGGCAGCCGCCAGTATTTTTTTGTCATCAATTTTTTTAATCGACTTACCGATATAAATATTTTCCCGAGCGGTTAAGTGAGCATAAAAATTATATTCCTGGAAAAGAACCCCCAAATTTTTATACCAATCATTAACCGACAAAGTGTTAATGTTAATACCATTAACCAATATTTCCCCTTCGGTAGTTTTGTAAATACGAGCCAGTAATTTAACCAGGGTAGTTTTTCCGGCGCCATTGTGTCCCACCAGGGCCACTTTTTCACCGCTGTTAATTTTTAAATCTAAATTTTTAAACACATAATTATCAGCATTGGGGTATTTAAAAGAAACATTTTTAAATTCTATCGACGGCGGCGATTTAAGCCGAGGTAATTTCTGGTGACCGTCTTTAACTGCTGGCTGAAGGGCAAATAACATAACCAAATCATCTATTTTTATCGCCAGTTCGTTGATAAAGGTTATTGACGCCAACATGCTTTGCATCGAGTCAGAAAAAATATCAAGCGCCCTCATTTGGAAAGTCACCGTTCCAATAGTGATCTTACCTCGAAGCAGATTAGCAAAAATAACTCCGTAGCCGATAACACTAACAAATGAATTAACAATTTTTAAAAGAAAATTATACATTTCCCGGTTCCGAAAAATCCGCAGAATACCAGCGTTGTACCAGGAATAAAATTGGCAATACTTCCGATTCAAAAACTGATAACCACCGACAATACTGATTTCCTGCAAAGCTTCCGGTGCTTCAAGCATAGCCGCAGTCTGCCTGGCCCTTCGTTTATTTTCTGAATTATCAACCTGCCAATGAAACTCTTGTTTCATAAAATGCCGGTCAGGGAAAAACTTGATAACAGTTAAAAGTAATAAGATCGGAATTAATAATGGGAAAAAGGCAATAATGGCAATACCGGCAATCAGTGCCCTGATAACATCAGCAATTAAAGCAACTATTTCCCGCAACAGATCAAAAGTGCCGTAAATCCATTCCTGGCTTCTTTGGATTCGATTAACAGTTTCCGGGTTTTCCAAATTTTGGATTCCCAGCTGGTTAAGCTTTTGATACAACAATTTTTCCAGTTCGCTACGGCTAACATGGCGCAGTCCACGAGCTGAATAATTGTAAATATTGTCAACAAAACCTTCGACAATAATGTAATAAATTAAAATTGCCGCTAAATAGGGAATTAATCGGGAAAAATCAATCGTTGAAAGTGAAACCGAAATCAGCTGATCAATCACCTTGGCAAAAATATAGGCGTAAATTAGGCCTTTCATTTCTATTACAGAACGGGACAAAACCATTAAAACGGTTTTGATCGGTCCCATCTTGAAATAGACCTTAAAAATCCACCAAGCAACTCTGAAAAACTGGCCTTTTTTAACTTGACTGTCTTGATTTTTCATCAAAGAAATTAAAAATCTTTTTTATCATTGTAACACCGTGACGCCGAAACTAATGATAAGATTAACCTGTGATTAAGTTTCATTTTTACCTTTTTGCCGCTTTTTTACTACTGGTTTTGACAATCACCTATCTATCGCTGATAAAAACCGGCAAAAAACAACACTATCTTTTAGTTAACAACCACAAAATTAATCTTGAAATCGCCAACACCGAAAAGACTCAACAACAAGGTTTATCGGGAAGAGACTATTTGCCAGACAACAACGGCATGCTTTTTGTTTATAATCAATCTGGATATCGTTCTTTTTGGATGAAGGAAATGAAGTTCCCACTTGATTTTGTTTGGATTAACGGCAATCAAATCGTTGGCATCACCGCCAATGTTCAGCCTAAAGATTATCAACCACCTAAAAGTTTAACTTCGCCTCAACCGGTAGATAAAATTCTGGAAATAAATGCCAACGAAGCGGAAAAATTAGGTTTGAAAGTCGGGCAGCAAATAGCTTTATCGTTTCGGTGACTGCTTCTGTTTTCTGGCTCGGCCGCCTTGACCTGGTTTGCGCCTTTCTCTTTCTCGCGGATCACGAGTCAGTAAACCAGCTTTCTTTAAAATAGAATGGAATTTATCGTTTTCTTTATCCAGTGCTCTCGAAATACCGTGAGCCAAAGCTTCAACTTGAGAATTTTTACCAGAGCCTTTCAAAATTGCAGTTAAATCAAACTTTCCTAAGCTGTTGGTTAGCTTGAAAGGTTGTTCGTAAGCCGCTTTAGCCATCGCAGAAGCGCCGAAATAAACTTGAGCCGGTAAGTTGTTAACCAGCAGTTCCCCCTTGCCTTTATATAGACGAACCCGGGCAACAGCGGTCTTGCGCCGGCCAACCGCTTCGACATATTTTTTAAGTTTATTTTTGGCCATCAGTAATTTTCCTTTCGGCAAATTTTACCTCTTTTAAGTCATGGTCGCCAGTGTAAATCTTTAATCTGGCTAATCTTGGTTTACGATGTTTATTTTTTGGCAACATCCGAGACACGGCCAAACGGATAACTTTGGTTGGATCTTTTTCCATTTGCCAAGCCAGGCCAATTTCCTTAAAGCCGCCGGGATAACCGGAATGTGAATAATGCTTTTTTTGATCCAGTTTCCGACCGGTGAAACGAATTTTAGCGGCATGAACAACTACCACATTATCACCGCAATCCAAATAGGGAACATAATTAACCTTGTCTTTGCCAATTAAGGTTGTAGCAATTTGAGTTGACAGCCGGCCTAAAATTTGCCCGCTGGCATCAAAAAGATGCCAATCTCGTTTTATTTCACTCGCCTTAGTGGTTTTAGTTTTAAATATCATTTATTTATTCTTTTTAACCGACTTTTTAACAACTTTTTTACTGCCTGCTTTTTCTGCTGCTGACGATTTTTTTACCTTAGTAGCAACAATGTTTTCAACCCATTCAATTCTGGCTGTTTTTGTACTGTCACCTCGTCTTAAGCCGCCAATTTTCACCACCCGAGTAAAACCACCAGGGCGACCCTTAAACACTGGGGCAATGTCATGCATTAGCCTGTCAACCGCCTGGCTGTTTTGTAAAAAAGCAAAGATTAACCGCCGAGAATGCAAACTGCCCTTCTTGGCCTTGGTAACTAATTTTTCAACTAAACTACGAGTCCTTTTGGCTCGACTTTCAGTTGTTTTAATCTGATTATGAAGAATGAGTGAATTAATCAAGCCCTTAAAAAGAGCTTTTCTGGCGCCATGATCCCGAGAGAACTTTTTCCCCGCAACCCGGTGTTTCATTTAACTCTCCTTTAATCCAAGCCCTTTTTTCTGCAAAACTTTTTCTACCAGCTTGATGGATTTTTCACCCAAGTTTTTAACTTGTCGCAGGTCGTCAATTGAAGTGTTGGCTAAATCGGCAACCGTACCATAGCCGCCTTTACGAAGGGCGTTAGTAACTCTAGTCGGTAAATTGATTTCCTCCAAAGTTAACTTCAACGAATCATTACTTTCTTCCTTGACAACCGGACCATTCTTGGCAACCTTTTTAGGCTTGGCCACTTGACTAAAATATTCAACCAGAATTTCTGCCGCCTGACGCAAAGTTTCCTTGGGTTTGATGGTACCATCGGTAAAAATTTCCAAAATTAACTTGTCAAAATCAGCCCTTCGACCAACCCGAGTTTCTTCAATTTTATAGTTAACCCTGGTGACCGGACTAAAAGTGGCGTCGATATTAATCATCCCAACTTCACTACTGTCTTCATCGGCCGGTTGATAACCAAAACCAGATTGAAGCACCATTGTCATTTTCAATTTAGATTTTTTATCAGCCAGATTGCCTAAAACCAAATCGCGGTTAATGACCTTAACTCCGCTGGCTGGCTTAATATCACCGGCTTTAACTTCTCCAGGCCCAGTCTTTTCCAAAGATAACTCAACCGGCTTATCGGTCTCCATTTCAAAACGAACTTTTTTCAAATTCAAGATAAAATCAACAATGTCCTGGTCCAAGCCATCAAGAGTAGAAAAGCGATGCTTAATTCCCTGAATTTTAACCTTGGTAACAGCCGCTCCTTTTAGGCTCGACAGCAAAACTCTTCTCAAAGAATTCCCCAGAGTGTTGCCAAAGCCTTGCTTAAGCGGTTCAACAATAAAACGACCGTAATCGTTCTTTTCTTCTTCTGTTTTTATTTCAAATAGATGTTCTATCATTTTTTTTTATTATTTTAACGAAAATAATACTCGACGATTAAAGTGTCGTCAAAATCAGTTGCGATCTCGTCCCTTTCAGGTAGCCGCATTATCTTAACAAAAGTCGCTTTCTTTTGCAACCACTTTGGCAAACTCTCTTCTTTAATCGCTAGTCGTGCCTTTACCATTGAAGTTTTTAATGACCGATCGGCAACTTTAATGACTTGGCCTGGCTTTAACAGGTAAGAAGAAACATCAACTTTTTTATCATCAACTAGAACATGACCATGCCTAATTAATTGTCTGGCTGATTTCCTTGATGGCGCCAGGCCAGCCCGATAGACAATATTATCCAACCGAGATTCTAAAATTTGCAATAATGCTAAACCGGTTTGGCCTTTTTTCTTAAAAGCTTTTTCAAAATAATTTCTAAATTGGCTTTCCCGCAAACCGTAAAACCGTTTGGCTTTCTGTTTGGCTCGCAGTTGGATCCCAAAACCACTTAATCGCCTGGTCCTTTTTAAACCATGCTGACCGGGCGGAACAGCACCCTTTTTATCAATTGGGCACTTAGGCGAAAAACAACGCTCGCCTTTTAAGAAAAGCTTTGCTCCTTCACGACGACACTGCCGGCAACGATTATCAGTATTACTCATTTAATTAAACCCTTCTTGCTTTCTTTGGCCGTGGACCGTTGTGGGGTATGGCAGTCACATCGGCGATCAAGCCAAATTTAAAACCAGCCGCTTTTAAAGATCTCAAAACCGACTCACGACCAGGGCCGGGACCTTTAAGATAAACCTCGATTTCTTTAACACCACGATCTTTGGCTTTCTGGCTGACAGTATCAGTCGCCACCGTCGCCGCATAAGGGGTTGATTTACGAGTACCTTTAAAACCACTGGCACCGGAAGAACCCCAGCAAAGAACATTACCTTCCATATCGGTAAAAGTAATTAAGGTATTGTTAAAAGAAGCGACAATATAAACCTTAGCCGCCGAAACTTCTTTAAGTACCTTTTTCTTTATTTTTTTCTGAACTTTTTTATTAGCCATTTTATTTATTAATTTTTCGCTTCAGCCACCTTAGCAGCATCTTCTTTCTTGAGCGCGCCAATTGTCTTTCGCTTACCCCGCTTAGTCCGAGCATTTGACTTGGTTCGCTGGCCGCGAGCCGGTAAACCTTGATTATGGCGCATTCCTCGATAACTATTAGTGTTTTTAAGCCGGTTAATATCCTGACGAATCGACTGGCGTAAATCACCTTCGACCATAAACTCTTCAACTTTTTTTTGCAACCGGCTAATTTCCTCGGCTGACAGTTCTTTTGTTCTTTTACCGGGAACAACATCAACCAAGTCTAAGATTTCTTTCGCCCTAACCCGGCCAATGCCGTAAACGGCGGTTAAGCCGATATCGATTCTCTTGTCATTGCTGATTTCTATTCCGGCGATTCTTGCCATAATTACTTTTTATCCTTGTCGTTGTTTATGCTTTGGGTTATCGCAAACAATATAAAGCCGGCCCCTCCGGCGAACAAATTGGCATTTCGGACACATTTTTTTGACACTAGCACGAACTTTCATTTTTATTTTATCTTTCTCGGTAAACTATCCGGCCACGATTCTCGTCATAGTCGTTAAGTTCAACCTGGACTCGATCACCGGGCATAACCTTAATATAATGAATCCTCATTTTACCAGCCAAACTGCAAAGCAGTATTCTACCATTTTCTACTTGAACACGAAACATTGTATTTGGTAAAGCTTCAGTCACTTCACCGGGAACAACATTTTTTATTTTGTCTTCTTTCATTCAACAAACGATTTTAACAGATTCTTAGCCTCAAATCAAACCTGCTCACAAATAACTACTGTGTTAAAACCCGACAACCGCTGTCGGTCACTAAAACAGTGTCTTCAAAAAGACCGGCCAAAACCCCCTTGCCAGCCTCAACTGTCCAACCATCAGTCGCAATCCGCAACCGGCTTGGCTTGGCAGTATAGATAACTTCAATTGCCAACGCCATCCCTGTTTTAAGTTTAACCGTATTTTCGAACGAACCTTTTAAAAAACAGGGTATAGACGGTTCCTGGTGTAATTTTCGGCCAACACCGTGACCAGTTAATTCTTTCACCGGATAAAAACGATGTGACCTAAGCCCGTCTTCAATTGTTTTTGAAAGCTGGCCGACAAAATTGCCCGGCTGGCATATCGCAACCGCTTGATCCAATACTAACCGGCCAGTTTCAATTAATCGGTGTTTATCCTTATCTTTAGTTTGGCCAATTATTATCGTCCTGGCCATATCAGTGTGATAACCCTGATAAAAAAGACCTAAATCAACCGACAACAAATCTCCCACCGTCAATTTTTTGTCATTAGGGACACCGTGAACCACCCCTTCGTTCAAATTAAGACAGCTGACATGCCGATAACCAGCCACTCGCTGAAAAGAAGGTTTGCCGCCTTGTTTTTTTAATTCCCTTTGAGCTAATTTCTCAAGATCATTCAAGCTTAAACCTGGTTTGGCGGCGGCAAGAACCTTATTCATCACCGAAGCCAGCCGGTGACCACCGTCAATCATTGATTTTACTGCTGTATTACTAAGTAGTTCGATTGATTCCATTAGCTTAGACGAGGAAGGATGTCATTATGAATGACTTCAATTGACCGCTGGCCATTAATATTAAGCAATTTGCCTTCTTTATCAAAATAATCGAGAATTGGCTGGGTCTGGCGGTGATAAAAAGCCAGCCGATTTTTAATCGCTGAGCGAGTTTCGTCGTCTCTGGCTTTGCCGGTTTTATCTTTATCTTGTTTGGCGCGTAACAGTAGTCGCTTAATTGCTTCCGCATCGTCAATTTCCAAATGGATTACCTTATCTATTTGCTGGCCTTTCTGGCGCAAATATTCTTCCAAAAAGGCAATCTGGTCAAAACGACGCGGCAAACCGTCTAGAATAAAACCCCGATCATATTGATCAAGCCTACTTTTAACAATAGCAAAAGTCAGCTGATCGGGCACCAATTCCCCCCGGCTCCAATAATGATAAGCCTTTTCACCTAAAACAGTTTTTGCCCGGTGTTCATCCCGTAAAACTTGTCCGACTGACAGGGTCGGCAAATTTAATTTTTGACCAAGAAGTTCAGCCTGTGTCCCTTTACCGGAACCGGAAGGGCCAATAATAATAATATTCATAAAAACTCCTAATTACTTCAACAAAGAATCGTAATTGCGCATCACCAACTGAGCCTCGACTTGACGACTGGTTTCCAAAATTACCGATACCACAATTAAAATTCCGGTCCCGCCGATTGTCATTGTACTAACCCCGGTCACCGCTT
Source organism: uncultured Gammaproteobacteria bacterium (assembly GCA_964655765.1). Classification (GTDB taxonomy): domain Bacteria; phylum Patescibacteriota; class Microgenomatia; order PFEM01; family CAYPPS01; genus CAYPPS01. The sequence goes on along the minus strand of CAZZNI010000004.1, from coordinate 52,527 downwards.
GAGCCAATGAAGGTAAAATCGCCACTAAACCTAAAAACAACGCACCAGCTAAGGTTAAACGGTTAATAATCCGATTTAAGTATTCCACTGTTGGCTGGCCGGGACGAATACCGGGAATAAAACCACCATTTTTTTTGATCTGGTCGGCAATTTTTTGTGGGTTAAAAATAACTGCCGTATAAAAATAAGTAAAACCTAAAACCAGTAAAAAATAAAAAACATTGTATAGCAAACCACCTGGTGAAAATAACCGGACTAAATTAGCAGCCAACTGAGCAATTGCCGGCTGATCAACATTAGTTAAAAAATTACCGATCATTGACGGCAGTAAGACTAAAGAAACGGCAAAAATAATCGGAATTACTCCCGCTTGATTAATCTTGAGCGGCAGATAGGTATTTTGTCCGCCGATAGCCCGATGGCCAACCTGGCGACGAGAATAATGAATTTTTATCCGCCTTTCGGCTTCATTAACAATAACAATCGCTCCAACAACCATAATCGCCATTAAGGCAAAAATTAGAGTATTGAAAACTTGTGACGGATCCAAAATCGACAATGTCTGGCCCAGAGTAACCGGCAGCCGGCCGACAATACCGGCAAAAATAATTAAAGAAATACCATTACCGATACCGTATTCACTGACTAATTCCCCTAACCACATTAAAAATATCGTTCCGGCGCTCATGGTTAACACTAAAGCCAGTAAATTAAACCAGGAAAGAGTCGGAATTATTTGCTGGCTATTTAAAAGAAAATACATTCCTAACGCCTGAAAGGCACTCAAGGGAAAAGTTACTAACCGAGTATAAAAATTAATTTTTTCCCGGCCATAATCACCTTCTTTCGACAAATTTTCAAAGTAAGGCACAGCGATAGTCAACAATTGAAAAATAATTGAGGCGTTGATATACGGATAAACTCCCAGCGCCATAATGGAAAAATTAGCCAAAGTACCGCCGGAAAAAATATCCAATAAACCAAGTAATTGGCTACCAGCAAAAAGGGATTTTAGAGCTTGGGAATCAACTCCCGGTACCGGTAAATGAGCGCAAAGACGAAAAATGACCAGAACAAGAGCGGTAAATAAAACCTTATTTCTTAATTCCTTGGTTTTCCAGACTGCTTTGAGGGTAAGCCAAAAACGCTTCATTTATTAACTTTTTTCTTTGTTTCAGTTCTCTTTGTTTCAGTTTTTTTTGATTTAGTTGATTTTTTCACTGTTTTCTTTTCAACAACTGGGGCGATGATTTTCCCGCCGGCTTTTTCAATTTTTTTTGCGGCCGATTTTGAAATCGGTAATTCAACTTCAAACGCCCGACTGACTTCACCTTCACCCAAAATTTTAACCCCAACCGCCCGAGCAGCTTTTAAATCAACCACTCCAGCTTTAACCAAAGTTTCTACATTGACTCGCTTAGTTTTCAAAAAGGCTTCAAGGTAAGTTAAGTTAATAACAATTGGCTTTTGTTTTCTTGATTTCAGTTTGTCTTTGCCGCGCAAAAAGGGGAGTCGTTTAATAAACGATTTTCGCCGCTTAGAACCGCTAAAAAGTAGACCAACTTTACTTCGCGCCTTGGTTCCTTTACTACCTCGGCCGACAGTATGGTCACCTTTACCAGAACCGCCACCTCGACCAAGCCGTTTTTTGCCTCGAACAGTGGTTTTAGTTAATTTATTTAGTTTTGTCATTTTTGTCCTTTGACCATTTTAACTTTTTTAGACCGTCCATGGTAGCATAAATATTATTGATCTTATTACGACTGCCCAATACCTTACCAACGATATCACGAACTCCAGTAACTTCCAAGACATTGCGAACCGTACCGCCAGCAATTACACCTGTCCCCAAAGGCGCCGGCTTAAGCATAACCCTAGCGGCTCCTTGTTGTCCAATCACCCAATGAGGAATGGTTGTTCCCTTCAATTTAACCGAATAAAGATCGTCTTTCGCTTGAGTAATCGCTTTTCTAATTGCCGAAGAAACATCGGGAGCTTTGCCCAAAGCAGCGCCGACCCGGCCTTTCCTATCACCAACAACCACCAAAGCGGAAAAACTAATCTTATTACCACCTTTGGTTTTTTTCGAAACCCGGCTAATCTGAACTACTCGTTCATCAAATTCTTTCGGTTGATCAAAATTAAATCTTCTATCTTCTGCCATATTAAAAATCTAGCCCCCCTTCTCTCAAGCTTTCCGCTAAGGCCTTAACCCGGCCATGATAACGAAAACTTCTTCGGTCAAAACGAACTTGGCTAATTTTTTTAGCTTTGGCTTTTTGAGCCAATAATAAACCAACCGCTTTCGCCTGTTCCACCTTAGTCATTTTCTGCTTTGACTTCAACTGCTGATGACTGGCAGCGACTAAAGTCACTTGCTTAAGATCATCGATAATCTGAGCTGAAATACCTTTACTAGACCGGCTAACCGCCACTCTTGGTCTTTTCAACAATTTTTCTGTTTTGACATTCCTTAACATTTTTTTGTTAATTTAAATAATTTAAGCTCCGGCGGCACCAGCTTTACCAGCCTTACCGGCTTTCTTTCTAACTTGTTCATTTTCGTAACGAATCCCTTTGCCTTTGTATGGTTCAGGTTTATGAAAATCTCTAATACTAGCCGCCGCTTGACCAACCTTAGCTTTGTCACTACCGCTAACAACAATGGTCTCTTTATCCGGCACTTCCAGACTAACACCCGGTACGGCGATGTATTCAACTGGATGAGAAAAACCCAAACTCAAAACCAATTTCTCACCTTGTTTTTCAACCCGATAACCAGTACCGACCAATTTCAGAGTTTTACTAAAACCGTCGGTTACTCCAACCACCATGTTGGCGATTAACGCCCGGCTGGTGCCAAACAAACTACGAACAAACCGATTGTTATCACGACAAACCACCCTGATTTCATTATCGGCAATTTTAAGGTCAATTTCCGGCCGCAAGGTTAAATTAAGTTCCCCCTTAGGACCTTTAATCGTCAAGCTGCCAGCTTTAAATTCAGCCGATACTCCTGAAGGCAGCAATACTGGTTGTAAACCTATTCTTGACATAAAATTTTTACCAAACTTGACATAAAATCTCCCCACCCAACCGTTTCTTAAACGCTTGATGGTCAGTCATTAATCCTTGCGGGGTTGAAACTATAGTAACACCATAACCAAACCTAACCCGTGGTAATTGATTATATTTACCGTAAAGCCGTAAGCCCGGCTTGGACAGTCTTTTAACCTGGCTAAGCACCGGTTGTTTACCTGGCTTGTATTTTAAATCAACCAGCAACTGTTTTTTAACGGTTTTTTTACTGCCTTCAATTTTGAAATCTTTAATAAAACCCTCCGCTTTTAAAATTTTAGCTAATTCTTCCCGCAATCTTGAATAAGGTGAAACAACCTCACCACGACGAGCCATGTAGGCATTTTTAATTCTGATTATAAAATCGGCGACTGGATCGTTAATTACCATGATGCTTTAGTTACTCCCGGTAACTCTCCTTTGTGAGCCAGCTGGCGAAAGCAAAGCCGGCACAAACCAAATAAACGAATATAAGCTCTCGGTCGACCACAACTTTGACAACGGTTGTGCTCCCTGGATGGATATTTCGGCCGGCTATCTTTAATTATTTTTGATTTTTTAGCCATTTTTCTCCTCTTTGGCAAAAGGCATTCCTAATAACTCCAATAACCTTTTGGCCTCACTGTCTTTGGTGGTGCTAATGTTAAAAGTAATTGCCATTCCTTTAACTCTTTTAATTTTTTCAAAATCAATTTCCGGAAAAACTGTCTGTTCCCGTAAGCTAAGAGTATAGTTGCCCTGACCATCAAAACTTTTTAACGAAACACCCTGAAAATCTCTTACCCGAGGCAAAACGATTTTAAACAATTTCTCGACAAAGTCAAACATTTTAACTTTCCGTAAGGTCACGCTTAAACCAATGGCGTCATTTTCTCTCAATTTAAACCCGGCGATTGACTGCTTAGCCCGATTGACTTTCGGTTTTTGACCGGTAATAACTGCTAGTTGTTGGCTAAAAACTTCAATTAAGCTCTTGTCTTCCAACGCCTCGCCCAAGCCGATGTTAACCACCACTTTATTTAACTTAGGAACCGCCAACAAATTACCCCGTTTAAGTTCAGTCTTCAACTGAGGCCGAATTTCTTTTAAATATTTTTCCTGTAAACTACTCATTGTTATTTATTGCTTTAATTAATCAATTAACTGATGGCATTTTTTACACAAACGGTGTTTTTCTTTATTTTTGCCGTCAACCTCAAAACCGATCCGGGTTGGCTTATTGCATTTCGGACAAATTAAGGCAACCTTGGAAACTACCAATGGCCGAGGGAAATCAATTACTCCGCCCTCTTGGTTGTTTTGTTTTTTAATATGTTTTTTAAAAATATTCAGGCCGGGAACCAGAACTTTGTTTTGTCCGGCAAAAACCTGTTCAACTTTGCCCTTTTTGCCTCGATCCTTGCCTAAGGTAATAATTATTTGGTCGCCTTTTTTAATTTTCATAATACCTCCGCTGCCAATGAGGCAATTTTACTAAAGCCGCGCTCCTTTACTTCCCTGGCGATTGGGCCAAAAATACGACTGCCACGAGGCAAATTTTCTTTATTAATGACCACGGCGGCATTATCATCAAAACGAATATAAGAACCGTCAATTCTCCTGGTTTCTTTTTTAGTTCTGACAATCACTGCCGAAACCTTTTCCCGATCCTTAACTGCTCCATGTGGGGCAGCTCGGTCAACAACAGCATTAACTATGTCACCGACATAGCCAAAACGACGCTTTGAACCGCCATAAACATGAATGACTTTTAATTTCTTAGCGCCACTATTATCAGCTGGTATTAAAACACTCCCTAGTTGAATCATTTTTTAATTACCTCAATAACCTTAAACCGTTTTAGTTTACTAACCGGCCGGCACGGACTAATTTTTACCCAATCTCCAACCTGCAATTTAAGCTGATTATCATCAGCGTGATATTTTTTCTTAACCCGGACTCTTTTTTTATAAAGCGGGTGAATCTTAACTCTCTCAACCAAAATAGTTGAGGTCGCCTTCATCTTCTTGCTGATTATTTGGCCGATTAATGGTTTCATTTATTTTTCAATATCCTTTAATTGTTGTTGCCTGGTCGCAGTCAAGCTCCGAGCAATTTTTTTCTTTTCCTTGATAATTTCACTGTAACGGCTTAATTTACCAGCTTGCCAGTCTAATTTCAAGCTCGCCAGCTTCAACCTGGCTTCGTTCAGGTATTTTTCCATCTCACTTTTTTTCATACTGGTAATTTTTTCTTTAGTTTTATTCATTTGTTGCTCCACTGATAAACTTTGTTTTAAACGGCAACTTATTACCGGCCAGCCGCATTGCTTCAGCGGCAATCTCTCGAGGCACTCCCGCCAATTCAAAAAGAATCCGACCAGGTTTGACTGTTACTACATAACCCTTAATATCACCTTTACCCGAGCCCATTCTCGAGCCACTAGCCTTAGCAGTAATTGGCTTATCAGGAAAAACACGGATCCAAACCTTGCCGCCTCTTTTGGTATGATGGCTAATCGCCTTTCTGGCTGCCTCAATCTGATTAGCCGTTAACCAACCTCGACCCAAACATTTTAAACCAAACTCGCCAAAAGCTAAATCTGAACCTAAAATTGACAGGCCTCTCATCTTGCCGCGAAAATATTTTTGGTGTTTTAATCTTTTAGGTTGCAGCATTATTTATCCCTCTGTTTCACCCTTATAAAGCCAAACTTTAATACCGACAAAACCTGATTTGGTAAAAGCGGGTATTTTAGAAAAATCAATATCAGCTCTCAAAGTTTGCAAAGGAACTGTCCCTTGTTGGTACTTTTCCGTTCGGCCAATTTCCGCTCCACCGACCCGGCCGGAAAGAACTACCCTAATCCCCTTAGCTCCAGAAGCAATTGCCCGCTCCATTGTTTTAATCACTACTCGACGATGAGGCATTCTTTTCTCCATTTGTTCTTTCAATCTTAAATTTATCAAAAGGGCTGATAATTCCGGATCCTTTGTTTCAATAACATCAAGTTCTAAATTCTTTTCCGGTTCGGGGATAGAAACCTTACTGAATAATTCTTTCTTCAGTAATTCTAAACCTGACCCGCCCCGACCAATAACAACTCCAGGCCGAGCCACATAAAGCCTAATTTTCATCCTGTTAATCAAACGATCAATTTGAACCCGAACCACTCCAGCATTCACCAATCGCTCCAATAAAAAGCAGCGCAACTTAACATCTTCCAATAAATTATCTTTATATTCTTTTTTGCTCTTGGCAAACCAGCGAGACTGCCAGTCCTTGCTAATCGTTAATCTCATCCCTAAAGGATTAACTTTTTGACCCATCTTGATCTCCTTTCTTAACTTTCTTTTTTGTTATTGACGGTTTTTCTCCTTTTAATACCAATTTTAAATGGCTCATCTTTTTTTGAATCTGGTGAACCCGGCCACGAGAAGCAAAACGATGACGCTTCATCATCGGCCCTTTCAAAACTTCAATTCTATCGATCGTCAAAAGTTCCGGTTCTAAATTAAAATTATTCTTGGCGTTGCCAACGGCTTGACGAATTAATAAACTAAGCGGCTTGGCAGCCCGTTTATTGACATGGTCCAAAAGATCTATTGCTGCCAAGGCTTTTCGACGACGAACTAAATCTGCCACTTGACCAACCTTTTGTGGTGAAACCGGTAAATATTTAGTTCTGGCAATAACTTCAATCATGATTATTTTTTTAAGTTTTACTAATAACTCTTTTAACCATCCGGCCGTGACCATGAAAAGTCCGTGTTGGAGAAAATTCACCCAACCGATGACCAACCATACTTTCAGTAACAAAAACCTCAATAAAATTCTTACCGTTATGAATCAAAAAAGTATGGCCGACAAACTCAGGAGGAACCTGTGAAGCTCTCGCCCAAGTTTTTATCGGTTCTTTTTTAGTTTGTTTTTGGGCCATTACTTTCTTAAGTAATTTTTCATCAACAAATGGTCCCTTTTTTGAACTGCGTGACATTTTTATTTCCTTGCTTTAATAATTAAGTGATCAGAATATTTTCTCTTCTTACGAGTTCTTTTCCCCAATGTCTTTTTACCCCAAGGGCTCTTCGGACTCGGCATACCAATTGGCGACCGGCCTTCACCGCCACCGTGCGGATGGCTCTTGGGATTTTGGGCCACACCTCTAACTGTCGGCCTAATTCCAAGCCGTCGCTTGGTACCGGCTTTTGAGAATTTCCGTAATTTATTTTCCCGATTGCTTAAACTACCACAAGTCGCCCAGCAATCAAGCGACACCTTACGAACCTCGCCCGAAGGTAATTTTACCACAGCCAGTTTTTCTTCCCTCTCTTGCAAAACTGCAACAGTCCCGGCACCACGGGCCAATTGGCCACCTTTGCCCGGTTTAAGCTCAATGTTGTGGATTAAGGTTCCCAACGGAATAACCCTAAGCGGCAAGGCATTACCAACCTTAGCATCAGCCTTTACCGAGGCAATAACTTCGTCATTAACTTTCAAATTTTCCGGCGCTAAAATATAGCGACGCTCACCATCAATATATAAAAGCCGGGCCAAATCAGCCCCACGGTTGGGATCATGTTCGATCGCCTCGACCCTGGCTTTAATATCCTTTTTATCCCGCTTAAAGTCGACTGAACGCAAATAGCGCTTCATTCGGCCACCCTGATGACGAGTAGTAATTTGACCGCTAAAGTTCCGTCCAGATTTTTTCTTTAGAATGTTTTTCAGTTTTTTGGCCATTTTATTTTTTCTTAAGTTTAGATTTAACCGTTTTCTTGCTACTTTCTGTTTCAAACAAATTTATTTTGTCACCTTTTTTTAATTCAACAATTGCTTTTTTAAAATCACTTGTCTTAAACAACCGGCGGTTGGTCGTTGATCGGCGAATCTTGCCGATTAAATTAATGGTTCTAACTTTCACAACCTTAACTTTGAATATCTGCTCAATCGCCACTTTAATTTGGTATTTATTACTTAAACGATTAACCTTAAAACAATAGCGATCCAACTTAGCTCCAGCGGCCGATTTTTCGCTCAAAAGTGGTTTGATAATAATTTGATCTAATCTCATTTTGTCTTAATTTTAGTTCTAGTTTTAGACTTAATTAATTTTTTGTCTTCCCAAAATAAAAGCGCTTCCGGTTCAAAAACCAAGACATCATAAAATAACACCCGATAAGGGTTAAGTAAGTTAACCAGTAAGGCTTTGCTGTTGGCTAAATTACTGACACTTCTTTCGATTAATGGTTGTTTTTTCGACAACACAAAAGCGATTTTACGATCATTTAATTTTAGAGCGGTTAAAATTTTGGCAAATTCTTTAGTTTTAGGCGGAATTTTATCCAATCCTTTAACTGCCACCAATTTACCATCACCGCACTTGGCTGACAAAGCCAGTTTTAATGCCTGACGGCGCATCTTGCTGGTTAATTTTAAATTAAAGTTTTGGTCACCCTTTGGCCCATGGGCAACACCGCCACCAACAAAAATAGGCGCATAACGGTCCGAGTGTCTGGCTCGACCAGTACCTTTTTGTCGCCAAATTTTACGCCGGCTTCCGGTAATTTCACTGCGACTCTTAGCCTTAGCGTTAGCCCGTCTTTGATTACTCAAATAAACTCGAATAGCTTGAGACAACAAAGCATCATTGGCTTTCTGGCCAAAAACCTGACTGGAAACAGTAATACCGGTTAATTTTTTACCGCTAATATCAAAACAATTAATTATCATTTTTACCTTCCTCCTTAACTTCTTTGGCTTCTTGAACCGGTTGTGATCCACCGGCTTCTTCTTCATCTTGGCTCACTTGAGGTTGAGCATCAGGTGAAAAAACTAACTTGTCATCCGATTTTAAAAGCGAAACAAAGTTTTTTGTCTTACCGTCATTTACAATAATCAAAGTCCCTTTTACAGCGCCAGGCAATAAACCTTTGATTAAAAATTGTTTGTTTTTTTCGTCAATATCCAAAAGAGCCAAATTTTTGAGCGTTATTGTTTGATTACCGCTTCGGCCGGCCATTTTTTTACCTTTATGGACTCGTCCTGGAGTCGTTCCCTGACCGATTGAACCAGGAGCCCGTTGACGATCGGACTGACCATGAGTCGCCGGTCCTCCAGCAAAGCCCCAGCGCTTTACAACACCAGTAAAACCGCGACCCTTGGAAGTTCCGCTTACTTTCAAACAATCACCAACGGCAAAACCGTCAACACTGGCAACTGAGACCGCCGTATAGACCAATCGTCGACCGTTTTTATCAAACCGCTGACCAACATTAATTTTTTTACCGGTTGTTTTAATTTTTTTGTCCATTTTGTCCAACAATACCTTTACCAACAAAAAAAGCGCCGGAGGCACTTTCCAAAAACCTTTTAGTTTTCGCCTTTAGACTAGTGCTTTAGGTTTTAATCACCTCCATAACAATTTGTAAGCTATTATAGAAAAAATTGGCCGATATTGCAACCTACATCCTAATCTCAACATTAACACCGGCTGGCAGCTCGAGATGAGAAAGAGAGTCAATTGTTTTGCCGGTTGGCTCGACAATATCAATTATCCGTTTATGGGTTAAAATTTGAAAGTGTTCTCTGGCGTTCTTATTGACATGGGGCGAAGTGGTAACAGTGATTAAGCGGCGATTAGTCGGAAGAGGGATCGGTCCAATGACTTTAGCGCCACTTGATAAAGCTGCTTCCAAAATCTTTTCACAGCTTTCATCAATGACTCGATGGTCATAAGACTTTAAACGTACTCGAATCCTTCCTGTCGCCATTTTTTCAAGATTGCTTTAATTAAAATTGGGAGAAAGTTTGAGGAATCAGGCGATAATTTTGGAAATAACTCCCGCCCCGACAGTTTTACTTCCTTCACGGATAGCAAATTTCAAACCTTCTTCCATCGCCACCGGCTGAATCAGTTTGACAGTCATCTTGGCGCTATCGCCCGGCATAACCATTTCCACTCCTTTTGGCAGAGTCACTTCACCGGTAACATCAGTAGTACCAACATAAAACTGCGGCCGGTAGCCAGAAAAGAACGGTGTGTGACGACCACCCTCATCCTTACTTAGAATATAAACTTCAGCCTCAAATTCAGTATGTGGTTTAACTGTCCCCGGTTTAGCTAAAACCTGGCCTCTCTCAATATCTTTCTTTTCCAAACCTCTAACCAAAATTCCAACATTATCACCAGCTTGACCCTGATCAAGTGATTTTCTGAACATTTCCACTCCAGTAACGACTGTTTTTTGGGTATCTTTCAAACCAACCACTTCAATCTCATCATTAACTTTAATCACCCCTCGGCTGATCCGGCCAGTGGCAACCGTTCCTCGACCTTTAATCGAGAAAACATCCTCAACTGGCATCAGAAAGTCTTTATCAACATCTCTTTTTGGTTCAGGGATACTTTCGTCAACCGCCTCCATCAATTTAACTATCTGAGCCTGCGCTTCTTTATCACCTTCTAGTGCTTTTAAAGCCGAGCCACGGATAATCGGAATGTCTTTACCGGGATACTCATATTTAGTTAAAACATCACGCAGTTCCTCTTCAACCAAGTCCAGCATCTCTGGATCATCAACCATATCAACTTTGTTCAAGAAAACTACTAAAGCAGGAACATTGACTTGTCTTGCCAAAACAATGTGTTCTCTGGTTTGCGGCATCATGCCATCATTGGCGGCAACCACTAAAATCGCTCCGTCCATTTGAGCTGCACCGGTAATCATATTCTTGATGTAGTCAGCATGACCAGGACAGTCAATGTGAGCATAGTGCCGCTTGGCAGTTTCGTATTCGATATGGGAAACATTAATGGTGACACCTCTGGCTTTTTCTTCCGGAGCGCTATCAATTTTGTCAAACTCAACTGCTTGTGTGCCAGTACCTGCTTCCGCTAAAGATTTAGTAATAGCGGCGGTAAGCGTTGTTTTACCATGATCGACATGACCAATGGTACCAATGTTTAAATGCGGTTTGGTTCGATTGTATTTATCTGCCATTTTTATTTATTTGTTTAACTTGTATTTATTCTAACTGATGTCGCCTGTTAATTTCAAGTGACAATTTTGTATTGTAATTAAAAAAAAACAAATGTCAATAGTCTTTTTTAAACCAACTAATTTTCCGGCTGGTTTTTACCGGGGTTACGATTGCTAACAATTTGGTTGGCAATATTATTCGGCACCTCTTCGTAATGCGATGGTTCCATATAAAAACTGGCCCGGCCTTGAGTCAAACTCCTGACGGTAGTGGCGTAACCTTGAACCTCAGCCAACGGCACCAAAGCTTGAATAATCCGCAAATTGCCCTCTATTTCACTTGACAAAATCTGGGCCCGCCTGGAAGATAAATCACCGATTACTTCACCCATAAAATCATCAGGAACACTGACTTCCATTTTCATGATCGGCTCAATCAAGACCAATTGCGCTAGTCTGGCAGCTGATTGTAGCGCCGTCGAACCGGCGATTTTAAAAGCCACTTCCGAGGAATCAACTTCGTGATAACTGCCATCGTAAACAGCAACACTTAAATCAACCAAAGGATAACCAGCCAAAACCCCCCGGCTAACCGCTTCTTTGACTCCCTTTTCAACCGCAGGAATAAACTCCGAAGGAATTGAACCGCCTTTAACTTCATTAAGAAACTTGACTCCCTCTCCTCGTTCCAGTGGGTCAACTCGCAACCAGCAATGGCCATATTGGCCTCGTCCGCCTGATTGACGAATGTATTTCCCTTCGGCCTTAGCGGTACCTTTGATTGTTTCCCGGTAGGCAACCTGAGGGCTACCAGTATTGGCTTCAACTCCGAATTCCCGTTTCATCCGGTCAACTAAGATTTCCAAATGCAATTCTCCCATTCCGGAAATAATTGTCTGGCCAGTTTCCTGATCACTACTGATCTGGAAAGTCGGATCTTCTTCGCCTAAAGCTTTTAAGGCCGTACCCAGTTTTTCCTGATCAATTTTTGTTTTCGGTTCAATTGCCAGTGAAATAACTGGTTCAGGGAAAGCGATTGATTCAAGTTGGATTGGCTTACTCCGGTCACATAAAGTATCGCCAGTTGTGGTTTCTTTCAAGCCAACAGCGGCAACAATTTCACCAGCCTCAGCCTGTTCAATTTGTTCCCTGTCGTTAGCGTGCATTAACAGTAAACGGCTAATTCTTTCCTGACTTCGATTGGTAGTGTTAAACACTGGCAAGCCCGGTTTTAAAACACCCGAATATACCCGTAAATAGCTGATTCTTCCGACATGTGGATCGGTTTGAATTTTAAACACCAGCGCTGATAGCGGCTCGGTCGGATCAGTCGTTCGTGTTTCCGAACTGTCAGTTTCCGGATTAATACCCTTAACCGGCGGAACATCTAAAGGAGAGGGCAAAAAATCAACCACGCCATCAAGTAAAGGCTGAACCCCTTTATTCCGCAAGGAAGAACCAGCGTAAACTGGTACCAGCTTACCAGCAATAGTCGCTTTCCTTAGCCCCTGCTTTAATTCGTCATCGCCAATTTCTTCACCACCTAAAAACTTGTCAGCCAGCTGATCGTCATGTTCGGCAACTCGTTCAATTAACTGTTCTCGGTATTGAGACAGTTTTTCTTTCAGATTATCCGGTACTTCGGCAGTTTTGAATTTTTCTCCAGTCTTATCCTTCGGGTCGTCCCACAAAAAAGCTTTCTGTTGTAGAACTGAAACTACGCCGATAAAATCTTTTTCCGCTCCAATCGGGAAACAAACCACCACCGGGGAAGCGTTTAAGCGATCTTTAATTGTCTGAACACAATTATCAAAATTGGCTCCCAGTTTGTCCATTTTGTTAACCAAACACATACGGGGAACATGGTATTTATCCGCCTGACGCCAAACGGTTTCTGACTGTGATTGGACACCTTTATCAGCATCAAAAACAACAATCCCGCCATCAAGCACCCGCAGTGATCGTTCGACTTCAGCCGTAAAATCAACATGGCCGGGAGTGTCGATAATGTTAATCCGATGGTCTTGCCAAAAAGTAGTTGTTGCCGCTGAAACTATAGTAATTCCCCGCTCTCTTTCCTGAACCATCCAGTCCATCTGGGTCGTACCTTCATCAATATCGCCAATTTTGTATGATTTACCAGTATAAAATAAAATCCGCTCGGTAGTAGTAGTTTTACCGGCATCAATATGGGCAATAATGCCGATATTCCTCACCTTATCAATAGGAATTTTCTGATTTGTTGCTTCAGCCATAGGGAGATATTTTAACAGACCGGTAAAAAACTTACAAGCTAGCTAATTAGCCTCGCCCCAATCGGTACAAATTTGGTTGCCCTGAACGGTAACACAAACTTGGCATTGAACCTGATAATTACCGGCTTCGGTTATTTCATATTCCGGCGTTGAGCCTGAAAGATCATCCCAGCCATCAGGATAAGACCAATCATCACTGCCTGGCGTTTTAAGTCGATAGTTATACTTAGAGAAATTAATACTGCCATCGCTAATCGATGATTGGCAGCTAAAACTGGGTTTATCGCCGATTACAATTTCGCCCTCCTCCTTGTCAACGGCAAGATTGGTACAACTGTAATTACCCGACGGCAACCATTCGATATTGATATTACTACGGCCACCTTCATTAACCGTTGTTATCGCTTCGACCCATTCACCCGGATTATAAGTCACCTGACCGAAATTAGCCGCATTAAAACCCCAAGTTTTATTAGGAGCAACCAATCGATCAACATTCGCTGGTAAATGGAATAGCCAACTACCGCCGCCTTTCATATCCCCAGCAATAAAACCTACTCCCGGTGGTAAACGACTGGAATCATAATTTTTAGGAAAATAAGCTAAAAACCGCTGGGGAAGATTCTCTTCACTGCAAGAAAGACTACAATGATAATGCTCAGCACATCTAGCATCAGCAACACTTTGGCCGATGGTAATAACCGGACAGTTTTTATTGCCGCAACAATGACCGTCTTCTCCACAAGCAGTTAAACCCCCGCCAATCGGCTGATTGTAAACAAAGCCGTAACCACCCGGTCCGAGCAAGCCAGCTTCACCACCAAAATCCTGGTCTTGGCTCAATGTCACACTGATAACACCCCGGCCATTGCGGTTAGGATAATCATCTTCACGATAAACAATCACATCTGACAACGGTTCAGTTAACGCCCGACCATCAACCGTCAAATAAACTTGACCCAGCAAAAACTGATCATGAGCCCAAACCTGACTGCCCATAACCGTAAATGAGCAAAACATCACCGCCGCTACACTAGCAATAAAAGTTTTAATTATCATTGCAAATTAATTTTTTCAACTTGATCAACCATCTCATCAATTAATTCCTGGCTGTTTTTCGGTGAAACCTCACCACTACGCTGATCAACTTTAACAATTAAATAAAGGTTTTCTGCTTCCGCTTCTAAACTATTACTATCTTTACCGACCAAGATACCTGAAACCTGCCCTTCACCCAAAGACCAAACTTCATCGTTCAAGTTTTCAAAAGAAAAAGGTCCTTCATTTCTCGAAAGCTGTGAAAAAGACATATAGGCATTATTTTTATAAGCCTTATCCAGTTGCTGGCCAATTTGGCTATCGTTGGCGATAATTTCGCCTGCCTGCTTAAAATTAATTTCGCCTGCCAAAATCCGGTCATGGATAAGTTTAATTTTTTGATAAGCCAGCGCTTTTCTTTCTGATACAGTCAATTCTTGGGGTGAACCGTCGTTGTTAAACCAAATCGCCACCGCTTCACCGGAAATCCTTTCGATCATCGCCAACCCCAATGCTTGCGGAGCCAAAGTGATTAACCGATTCCGCTCAGTGTAATTCTTCTCGGCAGAATTGAATACTTCAGGTTTTAAGTTCAACAGACCCCTTTCAGCCGCTTTTTGCAGCCACATTGAATCTTCCATTGCCAAATCGGCTAAACGGTTTAAAACTGGCTGGCTTAAGGGCGCTGCTTTAACATAATCGTCAAAAGCATAAAAAAGCGCCAAATAATTTAGGTCATTACCGTAAATTGTCTCTTGGCCCACTTTTAACACCGGAGTATTGGCAAAACGACCACCGGTTGTTAAGGCAAGACTTTTATATTCCTCAAAGCTTAAGTTTTGGGACAAAGCTTGCTGCCAAATTTGAGCAAAAACAGCCAAATCCTGTCTTTCGGCTGAAACTACTTCTTCGGCAACAAAAATCCCCGGCTCTTTCAAACCAGCTTGGCGGTCTTGACCAACCGGATTAAACGAAAAACCACCGGCTAAAAAAGACGCCACCGCCAACAACGAAACAATGCCAATCATCAACGGTACTTTTTTTACCAACGGTTTACCACCGGTTACTGGAGCCGAAACGGCACTTGACTGATCTGAATCAACGGACATAAATCTTGATTTATCTTAACTTGGATGAACTAAAATTGTCAAAATTCAATTAATTAAGCAGAACAATAGCCAGATTCAACATCGAAGCAAAAGAAACCCAAATCAAATAAGGCACAAATAACCAGCCGGCAGTTTTACTAACTCGCCAAAAAGAAATCAAGGTTAATAAAATTAACAGCCACAAAAGGGTAATTTCCAAAAAAGCGATAAATGGATTTTTCAAAAAGAAAAACAAAAAAGACCAGCCAAAATTAAAGACTAATTGAATGAGAAATAAAATCAGACCAGAATCAAAACGGTTTTTTTTAACAAAAACCAGAAAAGCACTCAGTCCCATTAAAACGAAAAGCAAGGTCCAAGCTGGAGCAAAAAGCCAGTTTGGTGGAGTAAAAAACGGTTTAACCAAACTTGGATACCAATCGACTAATCCAGGACTAGTAACCAGTGAACCTAAAAAACCAACCGAAAGCGGCAAAACAATAAACGCTATCAACAATAAAATATACTTTGGGGTAATTGTTTTCGCCACCTTAACAATCAGCATAACGGAAAAATAGCCGGCCGGCAACTGGCTAGTCTACCAGCGGAAGTGGGAAAAAGCTTTGTTGGCTTCGGCTTGGCGATGAATGTCATCTTTCTTCTTCATTGCTGCCCCTTCTTTCTTCTGTGCCGCCAAAATTTCTGAAGCTAATTTTTGATAAAAATTATGGTACTGGTTATTAGGCAAACTACGAGCGGAAGAAACCAACCAAGATAGCGCCAGGGTTGTTTTCCTTTCTGGTCTAACCGGAGCAGGAATTTGATAGGCCGCTCCACCAATTCGGCGCGTCCGAACTTCCATGTTTGGTTGTAAGTTTTCAATTGCCTGTTCAAAAACAGTCAAAGGGTTTTCTTTGCTTTGCTTGCCAACTAAGTCCAAAGCTTGATAAACCTGCCGGCGAGCCAGAGTTTTCTTGCCATCTCTCATTACCCGATTAATTAATTGAGACAACAAAACGCTCTGGTAAACTGGATCAGGAGTAGCTGGTCTTTTTTTAACTGTACCTGTTCTCATTTTTTATTAGTTTATCTTCTTTTTTATTTTTTTAACAATTAGGTCTAACTAGTTGGACGATTCTTCCTTACCGCCTTCGGTTTTGCCGCCGCCCTTTCTAACACCATACTTTGACCGGGCTTTTTTTCGACCTTCAACGCCGCCAAGATCAAATTTACCCCGAACTAAATGGTATTTAACACCAGGCAAATCTTTAACCCGGCCACCTCGGACTAAAACTACTCCGTGTTCGGCTAAATTATGCCCTTCGCCCTGGATATAAGCGGTGACTTCCTGACGATTTGACAACCGGACCCTAGCCACTTTGCGTAAAGCCGAATTTGGCTTTTTCGGTGTCATGGTTTTAACCTGTAAAACAACGGCTCGTTTCTGCGGATTGGTAGTTTCTGTCATTCGCCGTTTTTGAGCATTAAAACTACCCCGCAGTGAAGCAGCCTTAACTTTTTTATTAATCTTCTTGCGACCCTGCTTGGCCAATTGGTTGATTGTCGGCATAATTTTTTTAAATTAAATTTCCATTCTGGCTCTCTTTGGAGTAACCGGGATTAGACGACCAATAATAACATTTTCTTTTAATCCTCTTAGCCAGTCTTCTTTGCCCTCAATTGCCGCTTCAGTTAAAATGTTAGTAGTTTCCTGGAATGAGGCGGCCGACAACCAAGAATCGGTATAAAGCGAAGCCCTGGTTATACCCAAAATAGTCACTTGAGCAGTAGCCGGCTCGCCACCTTCGGCAATCATTTTTTCATTCTCTTCTTCAAAGGTTGACCGGCCAATCAATTCGCCCGGCAGGAAAGAGGTATCACCGGCAGTTTCAATCTGCAGTTTGTCGCTCATTTTCCTGGTAATAACTTCAAAATGCCGGTCGTTAATGTCAATCCCTTGCGACTCATAAACCGCCTGTATTTCTTTAATCAGATATTCTTGAGCTGCTCTTAAACCCCTGATCTGCATCACTTCCCTAATATCTAGTGAGCCAACCACTAATTGAGCTCCAGCTTCAACTAATTGGCCATCTTTAACCACCAATTTACCAAGCGGCGGAATCAAGTATTCTCTTTCTTCTGCCGGCTTAACGCCAACTGACCGAAGAGTAATTTTTGTACCGTCCTCAGACTCCTTTAAGCTGATCTTGCCGGCAATTTCCGCCAGCGGTGCCAATAGTTTCGGTGTTCGCGCTTCAAACAACTCTTCTACCCGCGGCAAACCCTGGGTGACATCGGCCACGGCAATTCCGCCTAAATGGTGTGTTCGCATGGTCAACTGAGTCCCTGGTTCACCGATCGACTGAGCCGCCAAAACTCCAACCGGACTGCCCAATTTAACTACTTGTTTGGTTGAAAAATCCCAACCGTAACAAGCGGCGCAAATCCCATGCCGTGATTGGCAGGCAAGCGGTGAACGAACTAAAACATCATCAATATTGGCTTTTTCGAGTGCTTCCAGATTTTCCTCACTAATCCATTCACCTTTTTTCAAGATTGTCTTTTTCGTTTTCTTATCAACCACATCTTTAGCTAGCATCCGCCCCAGCAAACGAGCAATAAATTTATCCTGGCGCAAACCGGTCCGAGAAATAATCAAGCCCTCATTGGTACCACAATCTTCCTCCCGAACGATCAAGTCGTGAGACACATCAACCAATCGCCTGGTCAAATAACCAGCGTCAGCAGTTTTAAGCGCCGTATCAGTCAAGCCCTTGCGGCCGCCTCTGGCACTGTTAACATATTCAAAAACTGACAAACCTTCGCGGAAATTAGATTTGTTCGGCAATTCAACTATCCGGCCCATCGGGTCATTAACCAAACCCTGCATCGCCGATAATTGTTTAACTTGGTCTTTGGAAACACGGCGAATGCCGGCTTCAACCATGATATGAATACTATTTTCCTGATCAAACTGCTCCCAGGTTAAGTCAGTCAAGTGGTCAGTTGTATCCATCCAAACCTGGTTGGTTAACCGCTTCTTTTCCTGTAAAGTAATTAAGCCTTGAGTAAAATTGCTCTCAATTTGGGCCACCTGGTCGTTAGCCTTTTTAATAACTTCAGCTTTTTTGGGATAAATCTCTAAATCCCAAATTCCAACCGACAAACCCGACAGGGTCATGCCGGTAAAACCAATTTCTTTTAATGAGTCGATAAACTTGACCACTTCCTGTTGTGGACACAACCTCAATGCCAGGCCAATTAAGGTTTTAATAGTCGAGCCTTTAATAGCGTAATCAATGAAACCAAGTTGTGGCGGGACAATTTCGTTAAAAATAATTTTGCCCGGACTGGCTTCAAGGATTTTGTCTTCCACTTTAACTTTTAATGGTTGCCGTAGTCCTACTTTACCTTCCTGATAGGCGAGAATTACTTCAGCCGGAGAAGCAAAAATCGTCTTTAGCATTTTCAAACGATGGTCAAGAGAAGTGACAAAATAACAACCCAGACCCATTTCTTTATCAGGAATGGTAACAGCCGAACCGTCAGCCGGCCGAAGCAAATTTTGGCTGGAAAGCATTAATCTTTTCGCCTCCCTAATGGCTTTTTTACCCAAAGGAACATGAACTGCCATTTGATCGCCATCAAAGTCAGCGTTAAAGCCTTTGCAAACACAAGGGTGCAGCCTGATCGCTCCGCCTTCAATTAAAACCGGGTAAAAAGCTTGAAAACCAAGCTTATGCAAAGTCGGCGCCCGGTTAAGTAAAACTGGATGGTTTTTAGTAATTTCTTCCAAGATATCAAACACCTCCGGTGGACGATGTTCAAAAATATTTCTGGCTGACTTAACATTAGGAGCAATATCGCGGCTGATCATTTCCCGCAACACGAAAGGCTTAAACATTTCCAAGGCCATTTCTTTGGGCAAGCCACATTGATCTAATTTCAATTCCGGACCAACGACGATAACGCTTCGTCCAGAATAGTCAACTCTTTTACCAAGTAAATTCTGCCGGAAACGACCCTGTTTGCCTTTTAACATATCGGAAAGCGATCTTAACGGCTGGATTCGACGACGATACCGCCGAGCTGGCCGCTTACTAGCATCAATCAAGCTGTCGACCGACTCTTGCAACATCCTTTTCTCGTTGCGCAAAATAATCGCCGGTGCGCCCAGATCAATTAAATGTTTAAGCCGGTTGTTACGATTAATAATCCGCCGGTAAAGATCGTTAAGATCGGAAGTGGCAAAGCGACCACCAACCAATTGGACCATTGGCCGCAAATCGGGCGGAATAACCGGAACAATGTTCAAAATCATCCAGGCTGGATCAATTGAAGCTCGCCTAAGCGACTCAACCATTTTTAACCGCTTAGTTAGCTTTAAGTAATTAATCCCCTTGGCAATCGCCACTTCTTTTTTAAGTTCTTGGGCTAATTTATTAAGGTCAAGTCTTTTAATCGCCGCCAAAACTGCTTCCGCTCCCATGTCAGCTTTGAAAAACGATACTGCCTGATGCTGGCTTAAAGTATCGTATTCTTCCTCTGACAATAAACCACCGGCTTTGACTGAACGGGTCAAATTATTCAAAGTTCGATAAATTTCTTCTAACCGCTCATTCTCTAAAACCGCCTCATCTCTTAAAGCTTGAATCTTCTGTTTGGTTTTTAATGCCTGTTCTTTAACCGCCAAAGCTTGGCGTTCTTTGTTTTTTATTTTAACTGCCTGTGCTTTTAACTCTTTATCGCCTTCGGTTTCAATCAGTTTAATCTTTTTCTCAACCACCTTTTTTAATTCATCTTTTTTACCGATAAACTCTTCTTCCAGTCGTTTTAAGGCCTGGTCTCGTTTTTTAATGTCAACTTCAGTAATCAAATATTGGGAAAAATAAATTACCGATTCCAAACTTTTTGGCGGTACATCAAGTAAAATCGATAATTTGGAAGAAATACCCTTAAAATACCAAATGTGTGCCACCGGACAAGCCAGTGACAAATGGCCCATTCTCTCCCGTCGAACTCTTGAGTGAGTTACTTCAACACCGCACTTATCACAAACAACACCGCGATAACGAATCCGCTTGTATTTGCCGCAATAACACTCCCAGTCTTTGGTTGGACCGAAAATCCGTTCACAAAACAAACCGTCCTTTTCCGGCCGTAAAGTCCGATAATTAATCGTTTCCGGTTTAGTTACCTCGCCATTAGACCATGACCTGATAACATCAGGCGAAGCGATCTTTATTTTTAAGCCAGCAAAGTCAAGCATTTGTGCCATAATAAGCGGTTTGGAGATTTTAAACCTGTTGCCCTAAAAAGGCAAGCTATTTCTCCTTATCCTCCTTTTTTTTAGCTTTTTTAACGATTTTTTCTTTTTTTTCTAAGTCAACTGCCTGGTTTTCTGTTTCTTCCTTTTTAACTTCAACTTCTTTGTCAACCTCAACTTCCGGGTCAGCCACTTCAACCGGATCAAGCAAACCGATTTCCAAACCTAAGCTTTCTAATTCACGCCGTAAAACCTTAAACGATTCAGGCACCAAAGCTTCAGGAATATCTTTACCTTTAACAATCGCTTCAAAGGCTTTGGCTCGACCGACAATATCGTCTGACTTAATGGTCAGCATCTCCTGGAGAGTATGTGCAGCCCGATGTGCTTCAAGCGCCCAAACTTCCATTTCTCCCAATCGTTGTCCGCCCATTTGCGCCTTGCCGCCTAATGGTTGTTGCGTTACCAGTGAATACGGACCAGTTGACCGAGCATGAGTTTTGTCTTCCACCATGTGGACTAGTTTCATGATGTAACCGACACCAACCAAGCTGGGGTAATCGTACGGCTTACCGGTCCGGCCATCTCGTAAGACCACCTTGCCATCGGCCGGCAAGTTGGCTTTCTTTAACTGCGAAATAATATAATCTTCGGCTACTTTTTCAAAAGCCGGTACTGCAAATTTTAACCCTAATTTATCAGCCGCCCAACCAAGATGGGTTTCGAATAACTGGCCCAAATTCATCCGGCTTAAAACCGACAACGGGGAAATTATGATATCAACCGGTGTTCCATCGGGTAAAAACGGCATATCTTCTCTGGCAACAATCTTAGAAATGACGCCTTTGTTACCATGGCGACCGGCTAATTTATCACCAACTTTAATCTTTCTTTCCTGAGCAACTTTCACCACGATTTTATTAATAGTTCCTGGGTCAAGTTCGTCACCGTTATCACGGCTAAAAATTTGAACACCAATAACCGTCCCTCTTTCTCCATGAGGCATTCGTAATGAAGTGTCACGAACTTCTCTGGCCTTTTCGCCAAAAATAGCCCGCAACAATCTCTCTTCAGCCGTCAATTCAGTCTCTCCCTTGGGGGCAATTTTGCCAACTAAAATGTCATTTGGACCAACTTCACTACCAACCACCACAATACCGTCTTCGGCCAGTTTAGCCAAATCAGTGTCAGCAGTGTTGGGAATATCCTTAGTTAATTCTTCCGGTCCTAATTTAGTTTCAACAACGGTAGCATCATACTCTTCGATGTGAATTGAAGTTAACAAATCTTCCTTCAGCAAACGATCGGAGACAATAATGGCGTCTTCATACTCCAAACCATCAAAACCACAATAAGCAACCGTTAAATTCTTACCCAAAGCCAGTTCTCCATTATCGCAGGAGGGACCGTCAGCCAGTAAATCGCCTTTTTTAATCTTTTGACCCACCTTAACCAACGGCCGCTGTGAATAACAAGAGCCATAAGGATTAGTCCGTTTAAACTTAGAAAGGAAATAAGTTTCCTGATCATCGCGAATCAGTGTTTCCTCTGGTGCCATTTCCCCCGCTGGTGGCTTTTGATCAGACTTAATCTTTAAAATAATTTTACTGCCGTCAACGAAAACCACCTCACCGTCACAACGGGCTTGAACAACCCGACCCATTGCTGTCGGCACTAAGCCTTCCGTTCCGGTCCCAACTAACGGACTTTCCGGCCGGACCAAAGGCACTGCCTGACATTGCATGTGAGTACCCATCAACGCCCGGTTAGGTGAATCATTGGCCAGAAAAGGAATCAGCGAAGCAGAAGCGCCAATTACCTGTCTCGGGCTAGCGTCAATAAAACTTACCTTGCTGCTTTCCGCTTCCAAAAACTCATTTTGATAACGAACCGGTACCCAGGAATCCAAAATAAAACCGTTTTTGTCGATATTAATTCCGGTATGAGTAATGTAATGACTTGATTCATCATCAGCCGCTAAATAAACAATTTCATCAGTCACTTTCATCTTGCCGTTAATGTTTTTAACTCGACGGTAAGGCGTTTCTAGAAAACCGTATTCATTGACTTTAGTATATAAAGCCAAATAAGTTACCAAGCCAATATTTGGTCCTTCTGGTGTTCGCACCGGGCAAATTCGACCGTACTGAGAAGCGTTAATATCGCGAATTGAAAAAGAAGCCCGTTCCCGAGAAATACCGCCGGTACCAAAAACAGAAACTCTCCTTAAATTGTCCAGTTCCTGAAGCGGATTGGTTTGATCTAAAATCTGCGACAATTGGTTACTGCGGAAAAATTCGTTGATAGCGGCAATAAGCGGCCTAGCATTAACCAGCTGAACCGGTGACGGGTTTTCCTGGACTGAAGTCAAGCTCATTTTTTCCTTAACCGATCTTTCCAATCGCAACAAACCGGAACGGAAAACTGATTCGCCGACTAATTCACCAACCTGTCTAACCCGACGGTTAGCCAAATGATCAATATCATCAACCGCCCCGGTGCCATTTTGCAAACCAATCAAGTATTCAATTGTTTTTAAAATATCCTTGGTTTGCAATAACCAAGTTTTAGCTTCATTGGCAGTATTAAGTGCCAATTTTCGATTCATTTTGAAACGGCCAACCTTGCCAAGACAATAACGCCTTGGGTTAGTAAACATTTCTTCAAACAGTTCGGTGGCATTTTCCAAAATTGCCGGTTCACCAGGGCGAATTTTTTGATAAATTTCTAAAATTGCTTCTTGACTACTCTTGGTGTTGTCTTTTTCTAAGGTCGGATAAATATATTGAGCGGCCGGAGAATTCGGGTTTTGAATGTTAAAGGCTTCCAAAATTTGACCGTCCTCTGATAACCCCAATGCCCGCAAAAACACTGTCATCGGGAATTTACGACGGCGGTCAATCCGAACACCGATACTGTTATCGCGATTAATGAAAAATTCTAACCATGAACCTCGCAGTGGCCTAATTTCAGCGCTGTAAAGCATCCGGCCGGAAGAACGGTCAATCTCACCGGAAAAGAAAGCTCCGGGCGAACGAATGATCTGATTAATAACCACCCGTTCAATACCGTTAACAATAAAGGTACCGCTCGGAGTCATTAGCGGAATGTCGCCTAAAAATACTTCGGCTTTTTTGGCCTTGCCAGTTCGCTTGTTAAAAAGAGTTGTTTCCACTTTTAGAGACACTTCATAGGAAACTCCTTTGCTTAAAGCCTGGCTAGGGGAATAGCGCGGCTTGCCAAAATGGTGATCGCCAAAACTAAGCTCCCAATTTTTACCGGTAAAATCTTCAATCGGAGAAATTTCTGCCAATAAATTAGCAATGTCTTTTTCTAAAAATTGCTGATAAGAATCTTTTTGCAAACCAATCAAGTCAAGAATGGGAAGATCGAGTTTAGAATTGCCTAAATATTGGCGGTTTTTAGTTTGGCTTTGCATCTTTTTTTTAATTATCTGGCGTTAGTCCGGCTTTGAGGGCAGAAATTATAGATCGGCTTTATTTTACCTAAATCAATACAAGCGCAAAAAATGCGCTTGCTTTTTTTAAAGCAACTAAACACGAGCAAAAACTAAGGGGAAATTTAACACAAACCAAAGCGGTTTGTCAATAGTCTTTGATTTATAGATATTTATTAATATTGTCATTGTGCTCTTCGATCGTTTCGGCAAAGTGGGTCTGACCCTGTGAGTCGGAAAGATAAAACCAAAAATCACTGTCTTGAGAAACAACCACCGCCTTAATAGCACTTAAGCTTGGATTGCAAATCGGCTGCGGTGGCAGACCTTTTCTTGAATAAGTATTAAAGGGTGAATCAAGCGCCTTATCACTACCGATAGCTACTGGCCACCAATTACAATTAAGGCTGTCGGCACAAACAACACTGGCTTTGGCATATTGCAAGGTCGCATCAATTTGAAGCGGCCAGTCATTAGCCAACCGTTTTTTGAGGATACCGGCTACCAAAGCCCGGTCTTGATTGCTTCTCACTTCTCTTTCCACCAAAGAGGCCAGTGTCAACAACTGGTTTTTATTCAAACCACTATCCTGCGCCTGCTGGATTAATTGATCATCAATCTTTTTGTCGAAATTATTTTGCAAGATCTCAATCACTTCAACCGCTGTTGCCTGACGAGGAATTAAATAAGTATCGGGAAATAGTTGGCCTTCAAGACCGCCGGTTAAGTTAATAAATTGATCGGCATCAAAATCAACCAGCGACGAAGCTAACCTGACCGCATATTCTTCCCGTCGCCAACCTTCAGGAAAGGTCAGCCAGATATCAGTAGCACCATGAGTCAGTTGATCAGCAATTTGAGCCACGGGTTGACTTAAATCAAGTTTAAAATAACCGGCTTGTAATTGACCACTAAGACCGTGAGCCATAACATAAAGCTTAAAGGCCAGCCCACTGCGAATAATACCTTTATTTTCTAAATTAAAGGCAATCTGGCCTAAACTTTGACCTTGTTCAATAACAAAAGCACTTTCCCGGCGCTGTTGAGAAATTGGTTTTAAGTTTTGCTGCCACCAAAAAAAAGCCCCACAACCAAGAGCTAACGCTAAAACAGGAACAATTAAGAAAGTTTTAAACCTCTTCGAAAAGAGCACGGCGGTACTTTTTTGTTTTCGGATCGTAAATATAAATCCGACCACAAGAACAAGTAAATTTATAAGTGCCGTTTTTACGCTTTTCTTTCTTGCCTTTATCAATTGGGGCGCCGCAGCCAACACAATTACCGCGAGAAAGAAGCCAAGCTTGTACCGGAGCAACAATATTTTTAAACATTTTTTAAACCAGCTAAATAATCTTCAAGTAAAATTGCCGCCGCAACCGCATCCTCTTTGGCAACCCGCTGTCGTCTTTTAACTCCAGCCTCCTTCATTCTAGCAAGTGCCTCTTTGGTCGTCAAGACTTCCCGGCTTTCTTCAACAACTAAGTCGGTTGCCGCCTTTAATTTGGCAGCAAAAGCCTGGGCGGCCACCAAAAATGGTCCGCTTTCCGGCAAACCAAAAATAATTTTTTGAACCCCCAACTGGCCAGCCAGGTCGATCAATTTTTTTAATAATTGTCCTTCGTTCTTGCCCCGTAAAACACCGATCGGCTCGACCAAAAAACCATCATAGTAGGCTAGACCAACTTTAGTTAAACCAAAATCAACCGCCAGTAATTTTATCGTCATTTTTTTTAATAAAGCAACCGGCCAACTACTACCAACCGGCGTAAATATGTTCCCGGTGGCACGCAAGTAATTAAACTTAATCTTTCTCGGTCATAATATTGCTGCAGCACCGATACATCCTCCGGTAAAACTTCAATCATTTTTTCTACTTGATAAGTATAAGTCACACCATCAAAATTAATTAAAATTTCATCGCCTTCATTTAAGGTTGGCAGAGTCGAAAAGATAGTCCGATAATCTTTAGGGTTAAAAAACTGCGGTAAAACCGAATGGCCAAAAACAACCGCATTGCCCAAATTACCTGGCAAAGCTGTCCCTGGATATTGCGATAGGCTTTTCATCAAATCTTTGCCGCCAACCTGAACTACCGCCCTATCAATGCCAAGTTTAGGAATTGACAAAGTGTAATGAGTAATTTTGCTCGGACTTGGCGGTAAATTAGTCTGGGTTGGAAACCAACTTTGCGGCTGACTGTAATCAACTGTTGCCAGTAAATCTCCCTTAACTTCCAAGGGAGATAAAAACGCCGGTGTAAAATGACGGCTCCTAAGCTCATACACCACTATCGGCCAAAAAGCATTAGTTAAAAAAACTAATCCCAAAACAAAAGAAGCTATCGGTAAAACAATCCGCAAGCGATTTTTTTTCGGCGGGGTTAAAACTCGATCTTCTTTTAAGTAGCAATAAAGGCTCATTATTCAATTTTTGTTTCAATGGTAATATTTTGACTGACTCGTGGCAAAGTTAACAACCATGAAGGCAGCCGCGGAGAAAAAGCCATATCGACCCCCTTAACTCCCGATAAGCTCAATAAGTAACTCTGAGCCAAGGCAACTTTTTTACCAGCCAAATCTTTTTTAATTTGGACTAAGTCCAATTTGGGAACTAAGGTAGTTTTTAGACTAACTTGGAAAATCAGTTCATCGGGGTCTTTGAGTTCAAAAGTAAACTGGTCCTCGTCTTCCAGCCGAATGTAATCCGGAGAGACTGACTCTTTAAGCTGGCTATTGGCTAAGTCTTTTAACTCCTGACGGCTAAAAACTAAACCGGAAAAAGCGATCGTTAATTTTAAACTTATCTCTTCGGCCTGATCGCCTGCCTGATGATCAAATTGCCGGTCAAGCACTTTTAAAGACACCGAATCAGCAATTAATTCTTTCTGGTCAACAATTTGCGATTGTAATTCACTTACTGCCTTACTGGTTAATTCTTCGGTCAAACTTTCTTCCAGGTCATCAAGATCTTGTTGGGCAACCGCCTGAACTTCACGACTAGAGCCGCCGGCAAAGGCTTCTTCGTTTCTGGCAATAAAATCCGAGCGGGCAAAATTGGCCAAACTAAATTCCGCTTTGGCGGCTAAATTACTATCGGCACCAATCTCAACGGCGGTAACCTGAGCCGATGCTTTACCGGGTAATAAGCTGTAATCCTGCCCAGCACTTTGAGAAGCAACGGTTACTTCCTCATCTAGGGTAAATTCTAGGCCGTCAGGACCAGCTAAAACCGTTCCCTGAGCAAAAGTTTTATCCTGCGAAGTTCGATTAAAAATCTCAACCTTACCGGCAGCTTTTTCACCAACCAACGCGGTGCCACTGGTTGGTTGCGACTTACTGTCGACAAGCTCGGTTGATACCGATTGGCCTGGTAATTGTAAAACCTCATTATCTTCGGCAGAGCCGTCAATCTGCACTAAAAAATCAGTTTGAGAATTTTTTGGCTCAAGACGAAGAGTTACTACCGCTTTGGGGAAAAACCACAAACCAGCCACTGCAGCGGCAAAAATTATCAGTAGTAAAAACAGCGCCAATAAAAGCTTTGGGGCAAATAAATTAGCTCCCGGTAAACTAATTTTAGAAAAAAAGCCAAAATATTTCTTCAGATCAAATTGCCGACCCAATGGTTTGGAAGGCAGTGGTTCGACTTGATCAACACTACTGGTTTTACCAATGTCATCGTCAATAAAACCGTGCTGAAGAATCGGTTTTGAATCAACTGGTGGCGTCATTAAGTTGTCAGAGTCAGCCGCAATGTTAGTTTCCTCAACCACCGTTTTTTCATTGTCAATTTCCGCTTCAGTCGATAAGGACAAGTTTTTTGCTCCGGCTGTTTCTCGGCCACCAGCCAAAGCCACCGCTTTAACCGGTAATTCAAGTGGCAGTAGGTCGATTTTCGGTAAATGAAGAAAGTTGATCCCCGATTCAGCCCAAGGGTAGTCAATTAACTTCTGCCGGACATCTTCCAACTGCACTTCTTCAGAACCGAAAATTAATACCCGAGCCGGGAAATTGTTTTCCTCTTTAAGTCGGAAAAGTCCTTCAAGCAAATCTTCTTCCAACGCCCGAGAACGGATAACTTCCTCGTAAGCTTTAATCTTACCCAAACTGACTAATGTTAAACAAAGTTTTTTGAGTTTTAATTCAACTAAAATCCCAGAAAAGGGCATACCTTCCTCAGCCTTAAAAAAATGGCTAATCGCTTCTGGGATCGCGACAAAACCGATCGGTTTCAAGTCCAAATCGCGAAAAATTTTTTTCAATAATTTTAATTTGGGAATAATTATTTTATCGTCTTCAATCCAGGAAAACGGCAGGCCTAAAATCACCTCATCCGGCTCGAGCAAGACATCTTGCGCCGAACCGGTTAACGGATCAATCGACGACAAGGCAGTATCAAGCGCCGGCAATAATTCCTCCTCTGATTGCCAAGCTTCTTGTTTACCAACAGCCAAAACATGAGTTTCTTCATTTTCTACCAACCATAAACAAGCCTGAACATTTTCGCTGTCAATCCTTAAAGCAAAAAGAGTTTTTTTCTTTTGAGGAGAATTTTTATCCTTCTTAATCTGGGCAAGAAAATTACCTAAATTCATTTAATTTTGAAGTCAATCAAACCAAAACAACATAAAGCCGTTTTTTACCTTGACCGACCGATTCCTGTTTTTTTATTCTAACACTACCAATCTCGCCGGTCGAACCAACATGTGGCCCGCCACAAACTTCTTTAGAAAAATCTCCGATTGAATAAATCTTAATTTCGTCTTGATAACGGTCAGCAAAAAAGAATAATGCTCCTTCTTGCCTGGCCTGTGACAAACTGGCAGTCTTAACTGTTACCGGCAAATTTTGTTCAATTTTTAAATTAACCAGTTGTTCCACTTGCTCCAATTGTTGACTGGTTAATTTTTGATCATGAGTAAAATCAAACCGCAATCTTTCACTGGTAATATTACTGCCAGCCTGGGTAACATGAGAGCCCAGAATTTGCCTCAAAGCCTGTTGCAACAAATGGGCAACTGTATGAAGTTTGACCGTAGCCGGATCTTTATCAGCCAAACCGCCGGCAAACCGTTTTTTTAAACTAGCCCGTGATTTTTGTTGATGTTCTTTCTTTTTAGCCTCAAAAAACTGTTCAAACTGACTGGTTTCTTGTTTATTTTTAACCAACCCCAATTCTTTGGCTTGTTCAAGCTGAAAATCATACGGGATCCCTGTCGTTGCCAGTGATTCAAAAGCAAAAGCGGCCGACTGCTTAAGCTGTTCCAACCGAGTCGCGCTGGTCTTGCCGATGTCGGCCAAAAATGCTTTATTCTTCATTAACCGGGCCGGACTAATAATCCGGGCAAATTTTTCTTCCTCCTGCCTAAAAGCATTAATGATTGCCACCTGCTTTGCCGGTAAAAACGGATATCGTGACTGGTATATATCAATCACAACCGGCACCAAGCGGGGAGCAAGAAAATCCTTAATCCCCAAATTCACCGCTTGCAATGTCAACCGACGGATTAGTCTTCTTAGGATATACTGCTGGCCTAAATTGCCAGGAACTACTCCATCGGCCAGTAAAAAAACACTGGCTCGCAAATGATCGGCAATAATCCGCATCGGCCGATAATTTTCCGGTTCGTATTTGCTTTTTGACAGCAAGGCAATTTTTTCAATCAATGGCCAAAAAAGTTCAGTCCGATAATTATCATCCTTAAACCCTTCGGTGATTGCCGTTACTCTTTCCACCCCCATTCCGGTATCAACATTTTTTTGTTTTAACGGCTGATATTCGCCTTGATCGGTTAAATTGTACTGCATAAAAACATTGTTCCAAATTTCCACATATTTACCGCAATTACAGGCAACTGAACAGTTCTTGCCGCAGGCAGATCTGCCGGTATCGAAAAATATTTCTGTATCTGGGCCGCATGGCCCATTGTCACCAACCGGACCCCACCAATTCTCTTTCCGGCCCAGGTAAGTAATCCTTTCGACGGGAATTCCCTGATTTTGCCAAAACAGCGCTGATTCCGTATCTTTTTTAACCTGATTGTCACCAGCAAAACAACTGATAAAAATCCTGGCTGGATCCAGTTTTAAAACCTTGGTTAAAAACTGGAAGCTGTAATTAATCGACTGGTCTTTCCAGTAATCACCGAGTGACCAGTTCCCCAGCATTTCAAAAAAAGTATGATGGAAGCCATCACCAACATTATCAATGTCATCAGTTCTTAAACAGCGCTGCAGACTACAAAGACGATTCCCCAGTGGATGTTTTTGGCCCAATAAATAAGGCACCAGCGGGTGCATGCCAGCAGTAGTAAACAACACCGAACTATCCGATTCGGGTACTAAAGAAGCGTTGGCCGCCAGTCGATGACCCTCTTTCTCAAAAAAATCAATAAACCGATCAATTAGGGTTTGTGCTTTCATTGGTTAAAATCCTACCTTAACCCTATTCTACAATTTTTTGGCTTTAAAGGGAAAATGTTTTATTTATTTCTTGACTGACTGACCGTTGCGGGTAAAAAAACGATTAACCAGTTTTCTGCCTCTTTGTTGAATTTCTTCAATTCCTTCCTTGTCTAAATTGTCGCTGACCGATTCAACCCTTTGCTTAATTTTTACCTGAACTGCTGCCGCCTGTGACCGTAAAGCCTGACTCTTTTCTTCCAAATCTTCAACCATCTCAGCCAATTCGTCAACTGCCTGACTACCAGTATCTTTAATCTGACGGCCAACTTTTCTACCTTCTTCGGTTCTAGTCAAAAAGAAATAAGCTCCCAAACCCAAAACCGCTCCGGTAACTAAACCGGATAAAAATTGGCCAGAAGAATTTCGTTCAGTCATTGTTTTTTCGTCTTCTTGATAAAAACAAATTAAGCAAATTGGCCGCTCCAGCAAATGAAGTTGATTTTTCCACCATTGTTTTGAATGTTTCAGTCGCCGTTTCCGTCATTGTTCTAAAATCACTAATCACCCGGTTGAACTGGCGCAGGGCTCGGCGGAATTCGTTGAGAATTAAAAATACCTGGATACCAATAACAACCAGAATAAGAGAGAGTAAAACAACTACAGCAGTAAGGATAATTTGTGTCGATTCTATCATTGGGCAGTCTTGAGTTAATAATGAAAGAAGTTAAGGCAAAAGTCAAGAGTAAGGTGTGGTTTTTAGCGAAAAATACTGCCACAACAGATAAACAACCAATCCAATGACAAAAAGCGCCACCGTCAAAACAGCGGTAGCTTGCGGTGTCCAGCAAAAACCAGCAGAATCGCTCTTCTTTTGTGGTTTATTCCTAACCGGAAAATCTCTTTTAAACAACGCCATGATTCTTTCCAAATCAAGCCCCAAAAAAGAAGCATAACTTTGAACAAAACCACGGACTGCCACCACCTCAGTAGTAAAAAAAGACCAGTTTTCTTTTTCAATTGCTTTTAAGCAAGGTTCTTTAATTTTAATTTCCCTGGCAACCTGGGAGAAAGTTAAGCCCTTTGCCAATCTGGCTTTTCGGATAAGCCGCCCTAAACTGCTCATGAATTAACTTGCTGACGATTAAAGTAATCCTGAGGAGAAGAAATCAAAATTTCTCTTGATTTGGAACCTTCAGCCGGGCCAACAATACCGGCCGCCTCCAGTTGATCAATCACTCTGGCCGCCCGAGCATAACCCAACTTCAATCGCCGTTGCAGCAGTGACGCTGACGCCCTTTTATCACGACAAATCACCTCGATAGCCGCATCAAAAAATTCATCTTTTTCCTCTTCCTGTACCGAAGCAATGCCACCGGCAGCAGTAATTTTTTTATCAGCCATCTCGGTCACTTCTTCGGTATATTGAGGGGCAACGCCATTTTCTTTAATGAATTGAATTAATCCTTGAATCTCTTTATCGGAAACAAAAGTTCCCTGAATACGAGAAGGTTTAGCCTGATCGGGCGGGATAAATAACATGTCACCACGGCCAAGCAATTTTTCTGCTCCCGGAGTATCAAGAATGACTCGCGAATCAATTTGTGAAGAAACATTAAAAGCGACCCGGCAGGGGATGTTGGCTTTAATTAAACCGGTAATAACATCGACACTCGGTCGTTGGGTGGAAATAATTAAATGGATACCGGTTGCTCTCGCCATTTGGGCGATCCGGCAAATAGTATCTTCGACTTCAGCCGGGGCAAAAAGCATAATATCTGCCAGTTCGTCAATAACAATCATTAAGTAAGGCAAAACAGAAAAACCGGACATCTCGTTGTAGCTTTCGATATTTCTAGCGCCAACTTCAGCAAACAGCTTATAACGACGGTCCATCTCGGAAACCGCCCATTTTAAGGCCGACAAAACCTCTTTTTGATTAACTATTACCGGTGTTAACAAATGTGGAATGCCGTTGTACTGGGTTAATTCGACCCTCTTTGGATCAACTAAAATAAACCTGACCTCAGCCGGTGAAGCCCGGAATAAAATTGTGGCAATAAAGGAATTGATCGCCACTGATTTACCGCTGCCGGTCGAACCAGCAATCAAAGCATGCGGCATTTTAACAATATCGGCAACTCTAGGCCGACCGGAAACATCCAGCCCCAAACCAACCGCCAACTTTGATTTGTGTTTCTTCATTTCATCAGAATCCAGCATTTCTCTCATACCGACAAATTCCGGCGTTTTGTTGGGCACTTCAACACCAACCAAAGAACGACCGGGAATCGGCGCTTCGATCCTGATCTGGCCGGTCGGCGCCGCCAGTGCCAAAGCCAAATCATTGGCCAAAGCAGTAATTTTAGACAGCTTGGTTCCCAGG
Organism: uncultured Gammaproteobacteria bacterium; assembly: GCA_964655765.1. Lineage (GTDB taxonomy): Bacteria > Patescibacteriota > Microgenomatia > PFEM01 > CAYPPS01 > CAYPPS01. The sequence goes on along the minus strand of CAZZNI010000004.1, from coordinate 19,597 downwards.
GCAATTTCCAAGGCATATTGAGTCACTGCCGGACCGTAATTAACCTCACTAACCCGAGCGGCAATTCCGAAAGATTCCAGATTTTTTTCAATTTTCTCGGCGTTTTTCTTAACATCGCCGCGATCAGCTTTCCCGGAAACTTGGGCTTGAAGTAAAGAATGAGGTGGGTAGCGCCAATCCTGATTATCAGACGGTAAATTGACGGCAACTTTCTTTTCTAGTTCCAGCCCAGTCGAGGCTTCTTCTGTTTTAGCTGCCGATCTTTGATTATTGTCAGTTTCCGGCGGCAAATTAAACGCTGGTTTATTAGTGGCAAAGCCTGGTTTAAATGAACCGCCAGCTTTCAAACCGCCACTTTTTTGCTTAACTCCAGAAAACAATTGGTTAACATAAACAATCATTTCTTCCAAAGAAGTGTTAAAGGCAACCACGAAACCAATAAAACCAAGAACTAAAAAAATTAAAATACTGCCCAAGCCTGATACCAACGGGGTTAATCCCAGCCATAATTCAAAACCGAAATGGCCGGCTTTAGTTAAACCAAGCAAACTAAAAAAGACGACAGCACTGCCAACCAACACATTTGGGTGAGAAACTCGCCATTTCAAACGAAATAACATCAAACCGGCAATAATCAGTAAAAATGGCCAGAAAACCGCTGTCCAACCAAAAGAAGACAGTAATATTTGGTTAACCTGCTTTAATACTGTCCCTCGACCTGAAAAAGAAAGAATCAATAATGCCGCTAAAGCAAAAAGTGACAAGCTGGAAAAGGTGTAAATAGTTTTTGGTTTGAGTTTAAGCTTGAAAGCCTTTTTTCGTCTTCCTCGTGGCATGTTGTTATCTCCTGTAACATCTTATCACTTTTGCCTGACTGCGCTTAAATGTAGCGAGACTTTCCCTCCTAAACAAACCTTATCCGGTGACGCCATCTCAATCGTCCCTTCCGGTCCAGGCAGTAAAATTTTATCCTCTGAATAACCCATTCCTTGGGCTATAACCGAGTATTGGCGCATATGGCGAAAAGCCCCACCAATTGGCAGTAAGTATCGCGGCTTGGTTAAACCGATCATTAACGACAAATCAAGCTGAGCTCCATGGCCGGAAACATGAAGATCGTCACGAATGTCGGAATAAGAAATTTGAACCCCCTGATAAGACAGGCGGTCAATCATGTCATAAATTGCCACTTCGTTACCGGGAATATAATCGGTTGAAAAAACTACTTTATCATTCGGGTGGATTTTGATTCTTAATTTACCACGGGCTAATTTGTCCAGTGCTGAGCCGTGCTGGGCCTGGGAACCGGCAACTAGAAAAGCTAATTGTTTTGGGGCTAAACGATGAGCTTTATCGGACAAAACCAAGCTGTTTTTAGGGATTTTCAAATAGCCTAGTTTACAAGCCAAATCAATAATTTTTTCGACTGACCGACCGAGAGGAACAACTTTGCGGTTAAAACGAGTGGCAACATTGATCGCCTGTTGCCAACGGGAAACATTTGATGACATGGTGGTAACAAAAAACTTGCCTCGACAGTTTTTAATTTCCCTCTCCAGCGACTCTTCAATCATTGATTCAGAAAGAGTATAGCCACTTTTTTCGCTTCGCAAACAATCAGACACCAGTAGGTCAACTCCCTTAGCGCCAATTTCGGCAATTTTACCGACTTCAGTCCGTCGACCCAATGGCGGATTCCAGTCGAATTTAAAATCAGCCGCGTGGTAAACAGTACCAACCGGTGTTTTAATGACCAAGTTAAAAGTATCAGGAATCGAGTGGGTAACATGAACAAAACCAACATTAAACGGACCTAGATGTAACTGATCGGCTGAACTAACTTCCTTAACTTTAAAATCAGTAATTAATTTCTCGTCCAATTTAGCTTGAGCTAGCGCAGCTGTTAAACGAGAACCATAAACGGGAAACCTTAATTTAGTCTTACTAAGAAAGTAACTTAGGCCGCCAATGTGATCCTCGTGACCGTGAGTCAATACTAAACCTTGAATTTTTAAATTACCCTGCTCTAAATAGGAAAAATCAGGCAAGATAATTTCCTCATTATCATTTTCGGAAAAACCCAAACCACAATCAACGATCAGTAAATCGTTGCCAAATTGATAAACAAAAAAGTTTTGTGTTACCTCGCCAAATCTGCCGAGTGAAATTATTTTTAACATCTTTTTAATTAACTAACGACAATTGCTCTTCTTTAGGCGGCTTGTCAAGCGAAACCCCCTCTTGTTTTAATGGAGGAGTCTTAATTGTACCCAAAAACCGACCCAAACGCAAAAAATCATCTTTTAAAGCCGTTAATAACTGGCCATTTCTTAGTCCCGCCGCCGGATGATACAAGGGAAACAAACTAAAATCAAGCCCTAAATAATTAAACTTCCTCACTTGACCATGAGCTTGAGATATATAAATATCAGGCAAAAATTTATTAAGCGAAAAGCGACCCAGGGTCACAATCACCTCCGGCTTAACGGTTTTAAGTTGCTCGTCTAAAAAACCGCTACAGGCGGCCATTTCCGATTGTTCCGGGTCACGATTATTAGGCGGGCGGTGCTTGAGCATGTTGCCTATAAACACTTGATTTCTTTGCAAATTAATTGATTCGAGTAATTGATCAAGTAATTTACCGGCGGCGCCAACAAAGGGCCGGCCTTGAACCGACTCGTGATACCCCGGCGCTTCACCGATAAAAAACACCCTGGCATCAGCCGAACCCTCACCGGCTACTGGTTTAGGGTAACGCCACAACGGGCAAGCACGACAAACAGCAACTCTTTTTTCTATTTCCGTTAAAATTGAATTCTTATCTTTAACCACTTTTTTAATTTACCAACTGGGCAAAAAATCCTTAACATTATCTTCCGTCAGATGAAATTTACTCCCCTTACCTTCAACCACCAATCGAGCAATTTTACGGCAAATACCCTTGATGTTTCTTTCCAGCGTCCTGATTCCGGCATCAAAGCCAAGCGGTCGAACGATTTTTGGCCACAAGTTGACATCAATTGTCACCATATTTTGATCAAGACCAGATTCGATTAGTGCTTGAGGCAGAACATAGTCTTTGCCAATGGCGATTTTTTCTTCGTCAGAGTAAGAAGGCATCTGAATCGGCTCCAAACGGTCTAAAACCGCCGTAGCGATATTGGTTGTATTGTTACAAGTAGCGACAAACATAACCTGAGATAAATCAAAAGGGTAGTCAATAAAATGATCACGAAAAGCCATATTTTGTTCCGGGTCAAGTAGTTCAACCAAAACACCCATGATACTGGCCCGACCTTCATCAGTTACCCGGTCAACTTCGTCCAGTAAGATAACCGGATTTTTAGTTTTAGCCCGCCTTAAAGCTTTAATAACCAAGCCAGGTTCTGCATCAGGCCTTAAGCGAGACTGACCCCTCAAATCGAGCGGGTCGCCCATTCCGCCAAAAGGAATCCGGATTATCTCCCGCCCCATTGCTTCAGCAATTGAAAAAGCAATTGTAGTCTTACCGGTACCGACCAGTCCAACAAAGCATAAAATCGGAGCGCGAACTAGTTTAAAAAGTGAATCGCTAGATGATTGCAGTTGATCTTGTTTTTGATAGCGTAAATTCAATACAGCAATATATTCCAAAATCCGGTCTTTAACCTGACTTAAGCCGTAATGGTTTTTATCCAAAACCTGGCCGGCCCTTTTAAGATCAAGAATATCTTTACTGGCCTTAAACCAAGGCAGGGACAAAATCCAATCGAGATATGACTCAACCCGCTCATACTGGGCAGAAAACTCACCGCCATGAGCGATGCGCCGCTCTAAGCGAGCGACCATTTGAGTCATTCTTTCCTGTAAATCAGCCGGCAAACGGGTTTGAGACAGTTGATTCTTGAGATTGTCAACTTCAGTAAGTTTTTTTGGGGCAGCTGGCATATGTAGTTTTAAACCATCGACAAGTTAATTCGTCCCATTTTGTCGATTTCCGTTACGGTGACAGTCACTTTTTGGTCAACCTTAACCACTTGATTAGGGTCATTAACGAATTGGTCAGACATCCTAGAAACATGGACTAAGCCCTGTTTATTCGGGGTAATTGCCACAAAAGCACCAAACGGTTCGATTCTTTTAACCACACCTTCAAAACTCATGCCCGGTTTAATTTCCTGGGTAATACTGTTGACCCAAGCCTTAGCTTCGTCAATCGCAGCTTGATCCGGCGAAGAAATTAATACCCGCCCGCTATCTTCAACATCAACCGCCGCTCCGGTTTTGGCAATAATTTCTTTAATAACTTTACCGCCAGGACCAATTAACTCACCAATTTTTTCTTCAGGAATCTTAATCGCTTCAACCTTGGGAGCAAAACGAGAAAGTTTAGTTCTTGATTGCGGTAAGACCGAAAGCATTTTGTCTAAAATAAACAGCCTGGCTGTTTTGGCCTTGGATAACGCCTCTTTCAACAAATCTAAACTGAAATCAAGTGCCTTAACATCCAGTTGAATAGCAGTGACACCTTCGGTTGTACCGGTAACTTTGAAATCCATGTCACCGTTAAAATCTTCCAACCCGGCAATATCAGTCAAGATAACCTTGCCAACTTTGCCCATCGCCACACCGGCAACCGGCGACTTAATCGGCACACCAGCATCCATTAAAGACAAAGTTGAGCCGCAAACAGAAGCCATTGAAGTTGAACCGTTAGACGACATTATCTCCGAAACAACCCTGATCGTGTAGGGAAAATCTTCTTCAGAGGGAATAACCGGATCTAACGCCCGCTCAGCCAAAGCCCCATGACCAATTTCTCTTCGTGAAGGCCAACCAGTTCGGCCACACTCACCAACCGAGTAAGGAGGAAAATTGTAATGGTGCATATAGCGCTTGCTCTCTTCACCTTCGGCACTTTCTATTAGTTGCTCTAATGAGGGTGAGCCTAATGTTGTAATCGTCAAAGCTTGAGTTGTTCCTCTCTGAAAACTAGCCGAACCGTGAGTCCGGGGCAAAATACCAGTGTCAGCAGTTATTTTCCTAACTTCGTCTGGTTTCCGGCCGTCAGATCGCTTACCGTCTTCTTCAATTCGGCGGCGCAAAACCTCTTTCAGGCCTTGATCAAAAGCCAGGGCAATTTCTTTCCGCTTGTCATCACCTAATTTATCAACTTGAATTTGGATCAAATCATTAAGCCAGCTTAACGACTCTCGTTGATTTTCTTTCTTATCGATCTCTTTTTCTATTTGACTAACCGCTTCTTTTTTAATCTGGTTTATTAGTTTTTCATCAACTTCTTGTTTAACCACCGGTTGCTTGGTTTTGCCAGCCTTCTTTTGCAGTTTTTCAATTAAGCCGATTATTTTTTGGGTTTCAGTAAAGGCAAATTTAACACTCTCGAGCAAAACTTCTTCTTTAACTTCCTTGGCGCCGCCTTCAAGCATGATAACCGCTTTATTGGTCGCGCTAACTACTAAATCCATTTCTGAATAGGCCAATTCTTGATGAGTCGGGTTAACCAAAAACGGTGTCTGGCCGTTTTCTTTAACCGAGCCTAATCTTAAAGCACCGACCGGACCATCCCAGGGAATATCGGAAATCGACAAAGCGGCCGAGGAGGCGATTAAACCTAAAATAGCCGGATCATTTTCACCGTCAACAGACAAAACCGTCACAATGATCTGAACTTCATTTTTATAGTCTTTTGGGAAAAGCGGCCTAACCGACCGGTCAATTAAACGCGCTGTTAAAATGGCCGCTTCGCTCGGCTTGCCTTCTCTCTTAACCCAACGAGAGCCTTTAATCAAACCGCCGGCATACAATCTCTCTTCATACTCAACCTGAAGTGGGAAATAATCTAAATCTTTCCGAACTTGAGCCGCAACAACAGTCGCCTGAACGACAGTATCACCATAACGGGCCATCACCGCTCCGTTTGCCTGAAAAGCAAACCGGCCGGTTTCAAGACTTAACTCTTTATTGCCAATTGACAACGATTCAGAGATTGCTAGTGAGGGTTTGGAATCTATTTTCATCCTTTTCTTTTAGATAATTTAATAATCGGCGGCGCTTAGAAACCATCGACAGCAAGCCGCGGCGAGAATGGACATCTTTACGGTGAATCTTCAAATGAGAAGACAAACGGCCAATTTTACCGCTCAACAAAGCGACTTGAACCTCCGGAGAACCGGTGTCACTGGCATTTTGAGCAAACTTATCAATAATTTTTTTCTTTTCTTTGGTATCGAGCGACATAATTCAATTAGCGATTTTAACAAAAAGAAGCTTCTCAAGCAAGTCTCTATTTTTGACTTGTTCTTAATTTGATCTATAAACGAGTATTGCTTTTGTAAATTTTTGGTCCTAGCCAATCTGGCGGTGTCTGAACCGGACCGGCTTCCTTGGATTCGACTTGTTCGATTGGCGGCGTTTCTTGGTTAACCGGCGACGGCTGATCTTGGGTTTGAACTGGCACTGCCGGCTGGCTAGTTGCCGTTGGAGAAACATCTCGCCTGGCACCGGCTCGCAAACAATGAGCAAAAGCCTCAAATGTTAATACACTGCTAAAATCAGGATTAAAATTTTGGCTTGCTTTCTCAATCCCCAAAGCCAAATTAGTCGCCATATCGGAATCGAACGGCAACTTAAGCTGGCCAATTAACTCAACTGTCCGCTGGGAAAAATTGGCTTGCTTCTCCCGGTAAAAATGAAAAATTTTATCTTTTTGGTTAAATAAAGCTTGATTTTTACTATGCAAGTCGCCCAAAGCGGCTAAGTCTTCAACGCCAAAGGTGAGCACGAGATCAAATTGAGCACCACCAAAATCAAAGTGAACATTTTTACTTGATAACGGCCGACTGCCTTCCTCCGGCTGAATAATCAAATTAAATTTTTTGCCTTGAGGATGATTCTCATCAATTTGGTAACTAACCTTAGCAATTGCTTCTTTCTGGTAATCAAGGGAAACAATTAGATTTTTCCCCTCCAATTCTGTTTTTATCTGATCAACTCCAACCAACCGAGAAAAATTAACAGTTGGCCCTTGGGGACTGGCAATCTCAGCTTGTTTACCGGCGGCTTTTAAACTTAAAAATAGCGCCAAGCCAGCGGCAACTGCATCAAAATCAGCGTTTGGCGGCAAGACCAAAAGGACTGAATTAACACTGGCCAATTTTTCATTTAATTTGGTAAAAAAAGTGTTTTCTGCCATTAAATTATTTAACCGATAGTATCATATCTCCGACATTAAAGTCAATTATTTTGGTGAACTGAAGACCAAATTCTTTGCCCGCCTCAACCTTATCAACAATCTCCTTACCGAGGCGCAAAGACGCTACCCGGGATTCACCGATTAACTCGCCTTTTCTTTCAACAATAACCCTATTAGCACGATTAATTAACCCCTCGGTCGCCCGACAGCCGGCGATTCGGTCATTCTTATTAACTACAAATTCAGCCAAAACCTCAGCCTTGCCTAAAATTTGTTTTTCCGGTTCGGGAGACAATATTTTTTCTATCCGTTTTTCAACCGATTCAACTAATTCATAAATAGTCTTATAACTACTAATATGAACCCCTTCTGTTTCAGCTAATTTCTGGACTGAATTTCTTAATTTAAGATTAAAGGCCAGGATTTCCAAATTACAAGCAGCTGCCTCCAAAACATCAGAGTCGCTGACTTCACCAACTTCTTTTTTCAATAAAGCGCAGCTTGCTGGCAACTGGTTGGCAATTGCCTCTAGTGTTCCCTGGGTATCGGTTTTTAAAATCGCCTTAAAACAAGCGTCTTTGGCCTGCTCTTCTTCGTTGGTTAAAAACTGGCAGGGTGTTGAAGTGGAAGTTCTGTTCTCGACTGAACTGTTTTTCGACAACACCTTGGTTCCCACCAACGGCAAGCTGGTAAAACCCAACACTTCGGCCGCTTGACCAGGACAAACTTGTTTTAATGGCCGGCGATTTTCATCAAGCAAAGCCTTAACTTTAAACGGACGGTTGTCAACCACCACTTCATCGTTAACCGACAATTTACCTTGGCGGACTAAAACAGTTGCTACATTGCCGCAGTGATGGTCAAGCCGTGATTCGATAACCACCGCTTCCAATGGCTGGCTAAGACCGTCTGGCCAATCTTTTAACTGTGACATCAACAAAATCATCTCTAGTAAGTCATCGATGCCAACGCCAGTTTTAGCCGATACCGGCACCACCACCACACTCCCGCCGTATTCTTCAATTTCAATTCCCGACTCAGACAAGCCTTTCTTAACATTATCAAGATAAATATTGGGCAAATCAATTTTGTTTAAAGCCACTAAAAAATCAAGCCCGGCTTCTTTAATGTATTTCAAGCTTTCTCTGGTTTGTTCCTTAACCCCATCATTAGCGGCAACTACCAAAACAGCCAAATCGGCTACTTGGGCACCCCTAGACCGCATCTTGCCAAAAGAGGCGTGACCCGGTGTGTCAAGAAAGGTAATTTTAGCCTTGGTTTGATCTTTTTGTTTTATTTCAACCTGAAAAGCACCGATATGCTGGGTAATTCCCCCGGCTTCTCTGGCCACTAGGTTAGTTTTTCTAATTTTATCCAGTAGGGAAGTCTTGCCGTGATCGACATGGCCTAAAACCACCACTACCGGTGGCTGGACAAATGAAGGACTCTTCTGATTGACAATTTGTTTTTTCATTATTGTTATTGGTAACTCTGAACACAGACAAAATTCGGCTCATTTTTCTTCTGCCTGCTTGGCCTCCTTTTGCTCGTCTTTCTCAGTTTCTTTTTTGGTCTTCTTTTTTTCTGATTGTTTAATATCAATCTTGTACCCGGTTAATCTGGCAGCTAAACGAACATTTTGGCCATCTCGGCCAATCGCCAGCGATAATTGATCGTCAGGTAAAGCGACTACAACCAATCTTTCTTCTTCGTTGATTTTAACTTTAATATCTTCGGCCGGAGCTAACGCGGAGGTGATAAAACGAACTGGATCGTCACTATATTGAATAATGTCAATCTTTTCTCCACCCAATTCATCAATAACTGCCTGAACCCGAATTCCCTTTTGACCAACACAGGAACCAACTGGGTCAACCCCCGCTTGCCTGGAAGCAACGGCGATTTTGGTTCGATTACCCGGCTCTCGGGCAATTTTTTTGATTTCCACCGCTCCGGAAGAAATTTCCGGTACTTCACGCTTAAACAAACCTTCAACTAAACCAACATCAACCCGCGAAACAATGATCTGCTCGCCTTTGGGAGTATCAATAATTTCCTTAATGAAAAAGGTATATTTATTGCTGATTTCATATTTTTCTGTCCTGGCTTGCTCGTTTAACGGCATTAATGCCTCGGCCCGACCAATATCAACGATAATATTTGGACCTTCAAAGCGAAGAATCATACCGCTGGTTAAAGTGCCAATCCGATCAGCATATTCTTTCAAGACTGCGCTTCTTTCCGCCTCGCGAATTTTTTGCATTAAAACCTGCTTAGCTACCTGGGCCGCAATCCGACCAAAACCGGGTGGGGTAACATCTTTTCTTTCCTTTTTCTTGCCTTCCGGATAAGCAAAAATCTTACTCTCGCCGCTCTTATCGTCCAGATCTACCTCATAGATAAACTCTTCTTCCAAACCAGTATCCCGCTTGAAAGCGGCCAACAAAGCTTCTTTAATAGAATCAATCGCCGCTTCCGGCTCAATATTGTGTTCTGAACAAATCTGGTTTAAAGCTAGGGCAAATTCAGTTCTTGCTTTTAACATTGCCATTTTAAATCATCCTTTCCTAAAAGAAAGGCGGGCCAAAACCCACCTCTTTCTACCACCTATTAACTAACTTAATAACTAAAGTGATTTTAACAACAAAGGCAACTTAAGTCAAACCTTATTAGGCCAATATACTTACCCTGGGAGAATTATTTGCAAACAACAAATTAAACAATTGTCCCCTTAAACAAAAGACTAAAAAGAACCTGAATTTAAAATACGGGGCAAATTTTGTCAAATTAATCGATTACTGATCTCCCGCCAGTTGACCGTTTAACCCATTCCAAAAATGCAAAAAATTCACCTGGCACAACAATGATGTCGGATGAGATTGAAATTAAGACATCACGGTTTGCTTATCACTTAATCTCAACAGCTTTAACTCCAAGAAATTTATAAGTTTGTTTATAATGTTCGAACATCTCTCTTAATCTCGGCACGAGAGAAGAAACTCTGATAAGTCTTCCGGATTCTTCAACCCAGGGGTCAACAATTCTGGGTTTATTCGGGCCAAAAAATTCAGAGTCCGGCTTAGAAGCATATAAAAACCGAGTCAAAGGGGAAAGTCTTTCCATATATTTCTTAACCTCAACATCGTTTATTTTCTTAAGTGACTCAAACACTTCTTGGTCAGTTTTGAACAAATCGTCTTCGGAAAGCCTTCCGGTTTCCATTGCCCTTTTTATAGCCCCAGCGAGCAAAAAGAAACTACCATGAGAATTTGGATCTAGCCAAAGAAGTCTCCCGGCATTCATAAATAAAATTGCGTAGAGCGAGGCAAGCGACTTATCTTTGAAATAAAATTTAGAATCTTTTACAAAAATCCCATCGAGAAACTGGCCGATTAAAGAGTCCGGGAACAATTTATCCGGCCTTGTATCTCTTAAAAAATAATCTATTCTGTCAGCTGACAAATCCGGTAAATCAGCATCCAATAAATGATATGCCTCTTTACCCAAAATCTTTTCGATTTTTATCCCCCGCTTTCTCAGAATTTCCGGAACCTTAGAAGATAAAATTATCCTTTCCGTAAATCTTTCATGAAAAATGTGGTCATCATTTGGAAAAACAAAATCTACAACATGCGAAAATGCAGTATGGGGGGTGTCATGCAAAAGCCCGGCTATTTGTTCCTCCAAGCTGGCTCCGAACCGTTTTAGTAGATACCAAACCCCTATACTGTGTTCAAACCTCGTAATATCTCTCTGGGGTTCTAAAAATACTGGCCCACCGGACTGATTTATCCCCTGAAGCCTTTGCATCAGAGAACTTTTGATAAGCTCAATAATTATTGGCTCATTTATTGTTATTCTGCCATAGGCCCTATCCTCAACTCTCATTTCCACAACAAACTGATTATACCAGTCAACAACCACTTTTCACCTGAACCGTAAAATTCCACCTTCCAGGTGGAATAGGTTGATTTTATTCAAAATCAAAAGTTGCTAATATTTCATCTGTCAGATTTTTGTTTTCCTCAGTCGGGGGCATGGTGGAGACGGAAAATAGTTTTCCGTCTTTGACAATGGTAGTTAAGTGTCTTGTCTTTGGCCCTAAAATCAAACCCTCAATTCCTTTATGGCCGTCAATTGTTACTTCTTTGATGGTAGCAGTATCCATTTCTGTTTTGGTTTTTTCTAAATCTTCCTCAGTTGCTTCACTTTTAGGTTGATAAAGTCCGTAAAGAGTGTAGCCTTCTTTTTCAACATAAAAGCCAACGGCACGGATTCCAGCACTGTCATCAGCTATTTCTTTTCTAAAAGTCGTGCCTTTGGGATATTTAAAAGACAAGCCTATTTCTTCAATCGTTTGGCTTTGCCAATCATTTTCTACTTCTCCACAGCCTGTTTCAGGCATTGGTGCACTGGGGTTACCATGCTTTACCCACTGGCCGTTACCGCAAATCCAGGTGTCTTCATTGCCTCCAAACAAAAACCTTGCCACAAAAATTGCTAATAATATCAGTAGTAGTATTAAAATAAATTTTTTCATTAATTAAGCTTAAACGCCTTTCCTTTGGTCAACTAATCCGCCTAAATAATTAGCTTTATAAATCAATTTATCGCCTTTGGTGATTTGCTCCTCACCAGAGAATCTATCAACTTCACCTTATGCTTCTTTATTCATGTCTATATCAATTATTAAAAATTTCTAAGAATTGATTTCCTTAATTATAACAAAGAGTGCAACGCTCCGTCTCCCCACATTTGGGGACATCTATTGACAAGTCCCCACTTATCAAATAAAATGGGGATATGATTAAATTTAACTATCAGAAACTTCCATTAAATATAAAAAATCTTTATGACGAACAGTTGGCAAATCAACTGGCATCTACTCACGGATCAATTTCAGCGATAAATCAAATGTCAAGATTATTACATAATCCCACACTCCTCATGCGCCCAATTCTTGCCAAGGAAGCAGAGGCAAGCTCTCAGCTCGAAGGAACTCAAGCATCTGTCGAAGATGCCTATCAACTTGATATCACTGATCAATCAGAGGAAAAAAGAAATGAAGCGCTAGAAATTCGTAATTACGAAGAGGCGATGCTCACAGGCATTGAAGTCCTGGGAAAAACTAAACACGGTATTAGTGAATTACTCATTCGCGAAACCCATAAAAGATTAATGCGTGGCGTGAGAGGTAAAAAGAAAAATCCGGGAGAATATAGAAATGACGAAGTCTGGATTGGCAAACTCGGAACAAATAAGTCTCAAGCAAAATATCTTCCTCCCGAAGCAACCCAAATAAAACCACTCATGGAAGAACTTGTCCAATTTGTCAATAACAGAGGTGGCATCCACCCTTTAATTGCGTGCGGAATAATGCACCACAGACTCGAAGCAATCCATCCTTTCAAAGATGGAAACGGAAGAGTTGGTAGACTGCTAATCTCTCTCTATTTAATAGACCAAGGCTTGCTTGAGTATCCAATTTTATACCCAAGCGGTTTTTTCGAAACTCATAAAAAACAATACACCAACTCGCTATCAATCGTTGATCAAAAACAAGACTGGTATCAATGGTTTATTTTTTTCCTCAAAGCCTTGGAAAAACAAGCGCAAGCATCACATAATATCGCTTTAAAAATAGACTCCCTATTTAGAAACGCCCGAGCAAAAATAGAAAAAGAGCGAGCTCACATTAATTTAGTCAGAGTATTGGAGTTTACTTTTACTCGACCTTTCATCACCAGCGCTTTATTAGAAACTGAGCTCAATATTCCAAGAACTACATGCGACCGATACTTGGAAAAGCTATCCAAACACAAAATTATAGAGTTTGTCGGAATACATAAAAGAAGTAATGTTTATGCCAACAGAAAACTTCTTCGTCTGCTTAGATCCATCTAGGAGTAAGGTAAATTTCCAACTTAATCCAAAACCTCAACCGCCTCTTTCTGTTGTCTGGTTAATTTATCGGGGATTTTAACAATAAAACGAACATATTGATCACCTTTACCTCGACCGTGAAGACGGGTTATCCCCTTACCGCTTAGGCGGACCATTGTCCCTGATTGTGTCCCGGGACGAACTTTTAAGGTTATTTTACCGTCAATTGTTGGTACTTCAACTTTGTCTCCTAAAATAGCAGTTTTAAGAGAGATCTTTTGGTCAATAAAAACATCATCACCCTCTCTTCTAAAAATTTTGTCCGGCTTAACATCAATGGTGATATAAAAATCATTAAAACGAACCCTGGAACCATCATCAACACCGGCGGGAATTTTAATTTTCTTTTTTTGGCCATTGATGGAAACTTGTTTTTCTACTCCCTTGACCGCTTCCATAAAATCAAGAGTTATTCCATAACGGGGTACGCTGCGAGCCCGAGAAAAGGGGTTTACACCACCAAAAAACTGTTCAAAGATCTCAAACGGATCGGAAAAACCTTCAAAATCATTACCAGCTGCTGTACCACCAGGTGAAGAAGAATATTGATAAGTGAAAGGGCCAAAGCCGCCCATGTCGCCAAACGGGCTTTGCCCAGTTGGGCCAGCGCCAGGCATCCCTTGAGAAAAAGCTGCATGACCAAATTGGTCATAAGCTTTTCTCTTTTGCGGATTATTCAACACTTCGTAAGCTTCGTTAACTTCCTTGAACTTTTCTTCAGCTTCTTTTGATTTATTTCGATCAGGATGAAACTCTAAAGCTTTCTTGCGATAAGCTTTTTTTAGTTCGTCAGTAGAAGCGCTTTTTGACACTCCCAAAACATCGTAGTAATCACGATTAGTCGGCATACTTTAATATTTTACTTGAAAAGAGGGAACTAATTAACTACTTCGCCTTCTTCGGCCTCACCGTCTTTATTATTATCTTCTTTCGGCTTATCGGAATTGCCTTCTTGAGCTTTGCCTGAATCAGCGGCCGGCTGTTCTTTTTGTTGCTCCTGATACAAACTGCCGCCAATTTGTTGAAGCAGGGAAGAGAGCTTTTCTGTTTGCGCTTTTATTTCGTCTTTGTTGGCTTTCTCTTCTTTGAGTAGTTTTTGCAAGGCGTCTTTTTCCTTTTCCAAACTTTCCTTGTCGGCATCCTTAATTTTATCCTTATTGTCCTTAATTGTCTTTTCGGTAGTAAAAATCAAGCCATCAGCCTGGTTTTTAACCTCAATCAACTCTTTTTTCTCCTGGTCTTCTTTGCTGTGTGCTTCGGCATCCTGTTTGGCCTTCTCAACCTCCTCGTCACTTAAACCAACAGCGTCTTTAATGGTAATCGACTGGCTCTTGCCGCTAGCTTTATCTTTAGCGCTAACCTTTAAAATGCCATTAGCATCAATATCAAAAGCAACTTCGATTTGCGGTACACCCCTGGCAGCCGGGGGAATACCATCTAAGATGAAACGGCCCAAAGATTTGTTGTCAGCAGCCATCGGTCGCTCGCCTTGCAAAACATGAATTTCAACCTGGGTCTGGTTATCAGCCGCAGTTGAGAAAACCTGGCTCTTACTGGTCGGAATTGTCGTGTTGCGCTCAATTAAAGGTGTCGCTACCGAGCCTAATGTTTCCAACCCTAAGGTCAACGGAGTTACATCAAGCAGCAAAACATCCTTGACATCACCGGCCAGTACTCCACCCTGAATGGCCGCCCCGACAGCAACGACTTCATCAGGATTAACTCCTTTGTGTGGCTCTTTACCAAAAAATTCTTTGATCTTTTCCTGAATCTTTGGCATTCTTGTCTGGCCGCCAACTAGAATAACCTCGTTAATGTCCTTTGCTTCCAACTTAGCGTCTTTTAAGCAAGCTTCAACCGGTTTAAAACTCTGCTCAATTAAATCCCCGACCAAACTTTCCAATTTAGTCCGGGTTAATTTCTGAGTCAAGTGAAGCGGGTTGCCGTCCTTGCCTTGAGTAATAAAAGGCAAATTTATCTCTGTTTCCGAAGAAGAGGAAAGCTCGATCTTAGCCTTTTCGCCAGCATCCCGCAATCTTTGCAGAGCCTGCTTATCATTTTTAAGATCAATACCGTTTTCCTTCTTAAACTCTTCTGACAGAAAATCAATTATCTTTTCGTCAAAATCATCACCGCCAAGATGAGTGTCGCCGTTAGTTGCCTTGACTTCAAAAACACCGTCGCCGATTTCCAAAACAGAGATGTCAAAAGTACCGCCACCAAGGTCATAAACAGCGATTGTCTCGCCACTTTTCTTTTCTAAACCGTAAGCTAAGGCGGCTGCTGTTGGCTCGTTGATAATTCTTTTAACTGTTAGACCGGCAATCTCACCAGCTTGTTTGGTTGCCTGGCGCTGAGAATCATCAAAATAGGCGGGGACAGTAATAACCGCTTCAGTTACCTTGTCGCCCAAATAACTTTCCGCATCTGCCTTTAGTTTTTGCAAAATCATTGCCGAAATTTCCTGCGGCGTGTAAGTTTTACCGTTAACTTCAACCACCGCCATATTGTTTTTACCGGCCTTAATAGTATAGGGAACCAGTTTCTTGCTTTTCTCAACTTCCGGCTCGCCAACTTTGCGACCAATTAATCTCTTGACCGAGTAAATGGTGTTGTCAGGATTTAAAATCATCTGCCTCTTGGCTACTTCGCCAACTAAGTTTTTAACCGGTTCAACCACCGAAGGGATAGTGTTTTTCCCTTCAGCCGAAGGGATAACTTTAGGCTTGCCGGCTTCCATTACCGCCACACAAGAATTAGTTGTTCCTAAGTCGATTCCAATTATTTTTGCCATTTTTATTACTCTTCCTTTTATAATTTAACTATTTTTTTAATCAGCCTTCAACCACCACTTTAGCCGGCTTCAAAACCGAATCATCAAGTAAAAAACCACTCTCGACGGTTCTGACCACCCGACCCTTGTGTTTACCCTTAATCGTTTCTACTGCCTCCATTTTGGTTGGGTCAAACATCTTGCCTTCAGTGACAATTTCTTCAACACCCTGTTTTTGTAAATTACTCCTCAGCTCATCTAAAATCAAGCCCAAACCTTTGTCTTTCAAAATCAATTGGCTCCGTTTTAAATCTTCAAAAACTTTTAAAAAACTCAAAATCACTTCACCTTTTAAAAAGAAAGCCAAACTGCTTTTTTGCTTCTCAATTCGTTTTTCCAAATTGGCGTAATCAGCCAGCGCCCGCTTCCAATTTTCCTCCAGCTGAGCAATCCTTGCTTCCAACTTGGCAACGGCACCGGTAGTTTTAACTTTCATTTGCTAACTTGCCCTCCCAGTTCTTCAATTAATTGGCCAAAATGCTGAACCAACGGCGCTGTTAGCGAACAATTCAACCGATTAGGGCCGATAACTCCGACCGCACCGCTTTTGCCATTACCAGCCTCGAAACGGGCAAACACCATACCGCAAGGTTCCAGGTAATCAAACCCTAGTTCATCGCCAAAAAGAAAATGGAGCGGTTCATCACCAAAATTTTTACCAAACAAGCCAAGCAAAGATTGATCTTCATCCAAAAGAGACAAAACGGTCCTGGTAACATCAATGTCAAAAAATTCTGGCAAATTAAGCAAATAAGAAGAGCCGGCGTGGTAAACCTCGCCGTTATCAAGGGCGGAAACCGCCAGCATTCTAGTTTTTTCCGCCAAAGCTCTTGTAGCTTGGCGAAGCAAACGGTCAAAATCAAAACGAGCATCCCAAATCTTTTCCCTAGCCGCCACTTCGTCAGCCACCGACAAGGTTCGTTGCTCCATTAAGTTATCAACATAAAACCTAAAAGCAAGTTTGGTCGGAACCCGACCAGCTGAGGTGTGAGGCTGTTTTAAAAAATTATTTTTAGTCAACCGAACCATTTCGTTACGGATAGTTGCCGGCGACACTCCCAAGTCATATTTTTTTTCCAAGGCGCCGGAACCAACCGGTTCGGCTGTTTCCATGTATTCCTCGATCAAAGCTTTTAAGATTCTTGTTTGTCTGTCAGTTAGCCCCATTAGCAGAAGATTATCACGACTGCTAAGGGCTGTCAAGGGGTAATTCATGCTATACTTTGGCTAATGAAAGCGAAAAAACCACCGCTTAAAAAAATCTCTGCTTTTTTGTCACTACTGATCCTGACCGGTTTACTAGCTATAACGGTAGTTTTTTTTGATCAAATCCGTTTTTATTTTGGCCAAGCCCTAGGCCAAGAGGCTAATATTGTCATTAATCCGGCTGTTAATCTGGGACAGATTAATCCTTTTTGGCAAAATTTAAGCCAAGGCGGTGAAGAAAGTGACCTTAAGTTTAATCAGCTGCAGCCGCAAATAACCGCCTTGGGACCTAAATATATCCGGCTTGATCATATTTACGATTTTTACCAGCCGGTTGAGAAAGTTAACGGCCAGCTTGTTTTTGACTGGCAAAAAACCGATCAAGCAATTAACCAAATAATTGACCTGGGAGCCAAGCCATTTTTAAGTCTTTCTTATATGCCGCCGGCAATCGCTATTGATGGCAATATTATTAACAACCCGGAAAATTGGTCTGACTGGGAACTGACAGTCCAAAAAACTATTGAGCACTTCAGCGGCATTAATAATCGCAATCTGACCGGAGTGATTTACGAAGTCTGGAATGAACCTGATTTGTTTGGGTCGTTCAAAACCTGGGGTGACAAAAATTATTTAACCCTCTACCATCACGCCGCTAATGGAGCCAAAAAGGCTCAAAATACCAATCCTTTTAAAATTGGCGGCCCGGCAATAACTGCTCCTTATCAAAATTGGGTTTACAACTTTTTGAACTATGTTGCTAAAAATAATTTAAGACTCGATTTTTATTCATGGCACCGTTATTCTCTAGACCCAAAAACTTACCTAAGCGATATTGATTTAGTTGATACTTGGTTGTTTAAAAACGCCGGTTTTTCTCTGGAAAAATATTTAACCGAATGGGGACCAGAATCGGAAACGGCAGCTGTTAATGACGGTAATTTTGCCGCCGCCCACTTAGTTGCTTCAGCCAGGCAAATGTTAAACCGAGTTGACCTGGGCTTTATTTTTGAAGTTTATGACGGACCATCTCCAGAGGGAAAAAAATTCTGGGGCCGCTGGGGAATATTAACTTATCCAGGTAATCCGCCGGTAACCGCCAAGCCGCGTTATCAGGCAATTAAAATGCTTAATCAAATGACAGGCAACCGGATTGAACTAAGCGGTGAAGGTGACTGGGTCAGTGGTTTTGCCGGTCGGCAAGGAGAAACAATCCGGATCATCTTAACCAACCTTGATCCTTTTAATCGACATCAGGAAACCGTCCCGCTAACCATTAATAATTTGATCAACCAACCGTATCTTTTTAAGTTGTCTTATCTTTACGGGGTTGCCAGTCAGGAAACCATTTTTGTCGCCAACCGATCACTGTTTAAGGAAGTACTCCTCACTGCCAACAACATTGCCTTAATTGAAATTACCCCTCAAAGCAATTGACAGTTCCGGCCAAGCGCTGATATAAACATCACAGATACATAAAAAAAGAGTGAAGATTTACTTTACCGCCTCCCTAATCGGAAAAAATAAATACAATCAAGCTTACCAAGCAATCGTTAGTAACCTCAAAAAAACAAATCACCAAGTCTTAGAACGGATCTTAAAAACCGATCCGTTGCAGCCGGAAAAAGAAAACGAAAATCAAACTAAAAAAATTTACCAGCAAATCATTGCCATGTTGCGTCAAGCCAGCATCGTGGTGGCCGAAATTTCTCAACCAAGCGCTTCAGTTGGCCATGAAATTTCCCTGGCATTGGAAAACAACCAACCGGTTATCGCTCTTTATCAACAAGGCACTGGTGCCAAACTGTTAGAAGGCTATCCAGGCGAAAAACTACAAATGCTTTGCTATGACCAGCATAATTTGCAACCGCTATTGAACTCTGCCGTTGAGCAAGCCAGTAGTCAAGTTGATGTCCGTTTTAATTTTTTTATTACCGCCAAAATGATGGCTTACCTGGACTGGATCGCTAAAGAAAGAAAAATCCCCAGGTCAGTTTTCCTGCGCCATTTGCTTGAAAAAGAAATGGCCAAAGATAATTGGGCTAAAAAATAAATTCCCACTTCCTGTCTTTAAATTGAATCCTTGACAAGCTCTTAGTGATATGTATTAAATGTATAGTTGTTACATATCAATTATGCTTCCTATTAATCAGCCGATTTTAACTGAAAACCTGGTTTTAAAAGAGAAACTGAATAACGAAGGGAGGTGAATATTATGAAAAATAAGATTTTTTTAAGTGTGATTATTCTCGGGGCTGTTATCAGTGGTACTTTCTTAGTAACCAGAGCTTTTTTCAGCACCCGACAAACAGCCAGCGGTAGCAGGCTGACAATGGGAACACTCGACATGGATGTCGACGGTCAACGAGGAGTAGCGATTGAACCGTTTGTAGTTGACAACATCGGGCAGGAGGGCAACATTT
>CAZZNI010000003.1:0-62704 GCA_964655765.1 uncultured Gammaproteobacteria bacterium | reverse complement strand
CTATCACCTATTATTTCTTGGCAAATTAACGACATTCTTTCAGATAATAATGCCAGAGTATTAACCTTCGGTTCTAACAGCTCGTTGGTGGTGCCAGGTAGAACAGTGGCGGTGAAAACCGGTACAACTAATGATAAGCGTGACAACTGGACAATCGGCTGGACGCCGCAAATAGTTGTTGGGGTTTGGGTTGGTAATAATGATAATTCTCAGATGAAGCAAGTAGCCTCTGGTGTGTCGGGAGCGTCACCGATTTGGCGCCAGATTATTGAAGAAGCTTTAAAGGGCAAGCCTAATTTAGGTTTTATGGTTCCGGAAAGTGTTGTTACCGCTGAAGTCGACCTTGTCAGCGGCTATCGGGCCCATGATGGCTGGCCAGCTCGAATGGAATATTTTATTAAAGGGACTGAGCCGGAAACAGATGATCCGATTCACGCTAAATTTAAACTTTGTCGATCAGACAACAATAAATTGGCAACTCCGGTTCAAGTTGCCCGTGGTCAGTATGAAGAAAAAGAACTGTTCGTTTTTCAGGAAAAAGATCCGGTTTCAACAGATGGGGTTAATCGTTGGCAGGAAGGAATAAGTGCTTGGGTCGCCGCTTCCGGCAATCAGCAATACCGGTCTGTTATGGATTATTGCCAAGAAGATGACGGCAGCGAAATTGAGGTGATTATCGACGAACCGAAAAATGAAGTTAAAGTTGATAGTAACGAGGTTAAGATCAAGGGAAAAATTATCAGCATGAATGATGTCAAATTAATTGAGATTTATATTAATGACGATAAAAAAGAAACTTTGGAAAACACCAGCCGTTTTGAAAAAGTTTTCACTTTAAGTAATGGTGTTTATACCATCAGGGTTAAAGCCAGGGATTCGGAAGGAAAAGAAAAAGAAGGCCAGATTAAAATCGGGGTGAATGTGGCTTGGGATTGGACTGAACCGACTGCTACTCCGACCAATATCCCGCCAACACCGATGTTGACACCGACACCGACAATTTAAATTAAACGAAAAACTTGAAGATGGATATTCCTGGCCTGTTTTTGCGTCAGGTTGTAATAAGACACCCGCAGAGTGTATTTAAAACCTGATTGGGTTTTGTAAATATCGATGATTTTAATCTGCCAAACTGGTTGATTTTTTAATTTTTTAAGATAATTTTTAATTAAATCAGCCGGTTCTATTTTATTTGTAACAACTACATTAGCGTCAAGGCTGACAATTTGTTTAGTTAATTCTTGGACTGATTGAGGGCTGTCGGGATAGTTGATTATTTTGTCTTTTGGCTTTGATTTCATCTTTGCCAAAACCGTTTTTAAGTTAATTTCGGCGACAAAAAAATCTTTTACCGGTGTAATTGCCGGCGATAAGCCAGGGACATTCAATTCGGATAATAATTGGCCGATATCTTTTTCTAATTTGGTTTTATTAAGTCCAAGCAAGCCAAGCGAATAATGTTCCAGGTATTTATCTTGATGACGGTAAAAAACTTTACCGATTTCGAAAAGATTAATATCTTCAATTTTAAATTTTTCCAGTTGTTCTTTTTGGTTAATAAGTGAAGAAACTATTGCCTGTCTTAATAAAGGGTAATTATTATTAATGTTGTTTTCAGTGTAGATTTTTTTTATTCCCTTAAGCTCGGTGGTTCGGTTAGGGTGAAAATGTTTTTCTTCAATCAAGGGCCAAGAGCGAATTTCATCATAACCATGCCGAGCCAGTTTTTCTTTTATTTCGGTGTTTAAGCAAAACGAGCTTGGAGTAATATCTGTTAACGGTTGTTTTGTTATTGGTTGATTGGTCGGTATTTTATCGTAACCGTAAAAACGAATGATTTCTTCAATTAAATCTTCTTCAAGGTTAAGATCTTTCCGGCCGGTTGGCGGGGTCACTTTAACGATATTGTTTTGGTTGGTTGGCTTTATTTGAGCTCCAAGACGGCGTAAAATTTCTTTGGCAAACTGGCTGGAGATGTTAATCCCGGCAAACCGACCGGGGGTTTTAAGATCTAATTCGATGATTGGTAAAACCGGTTTTTGCGGGTAAAAGTCAAATATCTGACTGGCAACCTGACCGCCGCAAGTTTTAAGGATTAAGCTTACTAGGTGGTTAAAAGCTTGAGGGATAAGTTCAGGGTCAAGGTCTTTTTCTAATCGGCTGCCGGCTTCAGTGGCCACCTTTAAGTTTCGGCTGTCTTGTTTAATCTGAACCCGGTCATAAATGGCCATTTCTAAAATTAATTCTTTTGTGTCTAAATCAATCGCCGCTTTTTTGCCGCCGATCATCCCAAGACTCAAAGCTGTTTGGCCGTTATCAATGACCAGTGTGTTTTTGGCTAAATTAAGCCTGGTGCCATCGAGTGTAGTTAGCTGGTGATACCGGTTATTGTTAATCCGCCAGGTTAAGTTGTCGGTTGATTTTTTAGCATCAAATGCGTGAGAAGGAATACCGTACCAGAGCATAATAAAATTGGTCAGGTCGACAATGGCATTAATCGGATTAATACCATTAAGTCTTAAAAATTTTTGCAGACAAGCGGAACCGGTTTTATTAGTTAGGCCGGTTAATTTGACTGCCATAATTCTTTTAACTGTTTCTTTGGCCCCTACTTTAATTGGTAGTTTAAACTGGCTTGGCTGATTAAGATTTATTTGTTCGATTTTTAACGGCTGATTCAGGCAAACTGATAATTCTTTGGCAATCCCCCAGTAACTTAAACAATCGCCTCGGTTTTGCCTGATTTCAAGACCGAGAATTTCTTCTCCTTGCCGGCTTTCAATCCCTTCAGAAAAATGTCCGATCATGGTTAGCTGGTTAGCCAGTTGATGAACTGGCGTTTTTAATCCGGGAATTAATTTTTTCAAGTCTGAATAGATTATTTTCATTTTAGATAAGGAATATAAGCCAAATTGCCACCGGTTAAAGTTCGGATGTCTTTAATGTTGTATTTTGCCATTGCCCAGCGGTCGAGGCCTAGCCCAAAAGCAAAACCACGCCATTTTTTTGGTTCAATACCGGCCTTTTGAAGAACTGTCGGGTGAATAATACCCGCCCCGCCCATTTCTATCCAGCCGGCGTTTTTGCAAAGCGGACAGCCTTTTCCGTGACAGGAAAAACATTGCAAGTCTAAACCCAACCCCGGTTCGACCTCCGGGTAATATTTACATCGATAGCGGACAATCGCCTGCTGGCCGTAGAGGTGTTTGAACAACAGATCAAAGACACCGATTAAATCTTTCATAGTGATATTTTTATCGACTGCCACTCCTTGATATTGGTGAAAGATAAAATGATTACTTTTATTGACTTTTTCGTTGCGGAAAGCATGACCGGGGAAAGCGGCTTTAAAAGGTGGTTTTTCTTTCTCCAACAGCCTGGCTTCAATTGATGAAGTTTGAGTGCTGAGTAAAATGTCCGGTTCTTTAAGATACAGACTGTCTTGCATGTCTCTGGCCGGATGATCTTTTGGAACATTTAGTCTTTGGAAACAATATTCATCGGTTTCTATTTCCGGTCCTTCATACATCGAAAAGCCGATTGAAACAAAAAGCCGGTTAATTTCATTTTCAGTTTGAGTTAGCGGGTGTAGATGGCCCTGTTTGGTAAGGGTTACTTCTGACGGCGTGGTTTGGCTGGTTGATGATTTGTCCGAGCTGACTGTCGGTTGTTTTTCAACCAAAGCCTGGCTTATTTTTTGTTTGGCGGTGTTAATTGCTTGACCGACCTTGCCTCTTTGGTCTGCGGGCAAGTTGTTAATTTTTTTAAGAGTTTGGTTTAAAAAAGCTTGTCGGCCAAGATAAGTAATCCTTAGTTTTTCCAGGCTTTTTTTATCAGTAAGGAGGTTGATTTCCTTTAAGGCTTTGGTTTGGAGTTGGCTGATTGTCTTTAGGGTCACCTAGTTCTTAAAATCTTTAACCGTTTTGACAATTTGATTAAAAATGTCCGGTTTTTCGATTGCCAGATGAGCCAGTATTTTCCGGTCGATTTCGACTTGATTTTTCTTAAGACTATCGAAAAATCGGCTGTAGGATAAATCATGGCCGGTTAAAGCGGCATTAATTCGCTGGATCCAAAGTGTCCTTAAGTCCCGCCGCTTTAGTTTTCTGCCGGCAAAAGCGTATTGACCGGCGTGGAGATCGGCTTCTTTAGAGACTTTATAAAGTCGACCTTTGGTCATGCGGAAACCTTTGGTTCGGTCTAGAACCTTATTGTGTCGCCTTTTTCTGGTAAAACCGGTTTTAACTCGCATTATGTTTTAAATAATTTTTTTAATTTTTTGAGCCAATCTGCCCAATAGCCGTTTAGGCACTTTTTGGCTTCTTGCCTGACTTTTGCTTTTCTTTCTTTTCAAGTGACGGTTATGGGAACCACGAAAGATGACCTTGCCGGTTTTAGTTACTTTTAGTCTTCGGGTGATCGATTTCCTGGTCTTCTGTTTTGTTTTTTTGCCCTTCATTTTTAATTGGTTTTAAAATTAATTCTAATCTTCTGCCGATAAACTTAGCTTGTGTTTCCGCTTCGGCTTGCGGTTTTAACTCCTCGATCGCTTTTTCTAATATCTGATAACCAAATTGTTTTTTGCCTAACTCCCGGCCTTTAAATTTAACGCTTAATTTTAACTTACTGCCGTTCTTTAAAAATCTTCTCGCTCTTCTAAGACGAACCTGAAAGTCATTTTCGGCGATAAACGGAGTAAAGCGAACTTCTTTCAATTCGGCTTTCTTAACTCCTTTTCGTTCTTTGGCTCGTTTTTTTTCCTGTTCGTAAATAAACCGCTTATAATCAACCAGTTTGCAAACAGGCGGCTTAGCTTGAGGGGCGATTTCAATTAAATCTAGCCCTTCTTTCTGCGCTGCCCTTAAGGCCTCGCTAAGAGTCAAAACTCCGAGCTGTTTGCCTTGATCGTCAATGACTCGCACCTGATCGGCCTGGATCTGATGATTGAGTCGGTATCTGTTAATTTGCTCTTTCAATGCTATGGTATGATAACAAACTCAAAGCTTGTTTTCAATCTCTTTTCTAATTAACTCGATTATTTCTTCAGTTTTTTTTGTTCCGGCTTGTTGGCCGCCCCGTTTTCGTAAATTAATCAGACCTTGCTCCGCCTCTTTGGCGCCAATAATAAGGATAAAGGGGATTTTTTCTTTTTCGACATTTCTGATTTTGGCTCCGATTGGTTCACTGTCGGTGTTAATGCTAGTTCGGATGCCGGCTTGCTTGAGTTGTTGGTTGACTTTTTGGGCCGGTTTTAGTTGGTCGTCGGTAATCGGTAAAACAATTGCCTGTAACGGTGACAGCCAGGTCGGGAAAGCACCGGCATATTGTTCAATTAAGACACCAACGAAGCGTTCCATCGACCCCAACAAAGTTCGGTGAATCATGAATGGCGTTTGCTTACGGCCTTTTTGATCAGTGTATTCTAATTTAAATCTGCCCGGCAGATTAAAGTCAAATTGTATTGTTGTCCCCTGCCACAGCCGACCAACCGCATCTTCGGCTTTTAGGTCAATTGATGGTCCATAAAATTTGGCTTCGCCAATACCCTCCTTAAAGGTAACCTTTCTTTTAATCAAAATTTCTCGGAGAGTTTTTTCGGCAAATTGCCACTGGCTTTTTTGCCCAACATATTTTTGTTTGTCTTTTGGATCGTGGAGTGACAGTTCGTAATGCAAATCCTTAAATCCGAAAACAGCGTTCATTTCCAGGGCGAAATCAAGAACATTTTCAATCTCTTCAACTACCTGGTCCTCACGGCAAATTATGTGAGCGTCGTCTTGGGTAAAACTGCGCGGTCTTAAAATACCGTGGCGGACACCTTCCAGTTCATAGCGGTAAACTGTTCCCAGTTCACAGTAACGGACCGGTAAATCACGGTAGCTTTTTGGGCTTGATTGATAAATCAAGATATGGCCGTTACAGTTCATTGGCTTGAGAAAATAAGTGTCATCGCGCTTGTCTTTCATCGGCGGGTACATCAAATCTTGGTAAAAGCCGGTGTGACCGGAAATATCCCACAGTTCTTTACGGCCAATGTGAGGGGTATAAACATATTGGTAATCTTTTTTACGATGTTCACTTCTCCACCAGCTTTCAATCTCTTCACGAACAACCGAAAGCTTCGGATGCCAGAGTATCAACCCCGGTCCGAACTGATCGTTTTGGCTGAAAAAATCGAGCTCCTTACTAATTTTACGGTGGTCGCGTTTTTGGGCTTCTTGAAGCTGCCAAAGATGTTTTTTAAGTTCTGCTTCGGTATTAAAAGCGGTGCCGTAGATCCGGGTTAGCATTTTATTTTTCTCATCACCTCTCCAATAAGCGCCAGCCAGTGATAGTAATTTAACGGCTTTAATCTGGCCACTTTTTGCTACATGAGGCCCTTTACAAAGATCGACAAAATCACCGCTTTTATAAAGAGAAACGGTTGATTGGCCATTTTCCTCCAGTTCGTCAATCAATTCTTTTTTAAACGGCTGGTTTTTAAAAATTTCTCTGGCTTTTTTAATTGAGACTGATTTTTTTTCAAACGGAAAGTCTTTGTCAATTAATTTTTTAATTTCTTTTTCAATTTTTATTAAATCATCTTGATTGATTTTTCTTGGTAAATCAAAATCGTAATAAAAACCGTCATCAATTGCCGGGCCGATTGCCAGCTTGGTTTTTGGGTACAGATTTAAAACCGCTTGGGCCAGAAGATGGGCGGCGCTGTGTCGAAAAGTATCAAGATTGTTTTGAGCCATTTTTTTATTTAAATTTGCTGATTTTGCAGAGCCTGATTAGTAAATTTAATTATCTGGGCAAAAAAATCACCGATTACCGGCAAGCCGCCGAGCCAATTTATAATTATACCCAAAAGGGCGGCAAAGACAGCAAACCCAATGGTTGCCCCCATCATCCACCCTAGGCCGCCAATAAAGCTTTTTAACAAAATCAGCCGTTTTTTCTGTTCTAGGTTTACTTTCATTTTTGTGGGCCCGAGAGGACTCGAACCTCTGACCTTTCGCACGTCAAGCGAACGCTCTAGCCAACTGAGCTACGAGCCCCAAACAGTTTTATTTTAACAAAAAGTCATCTTTTAGCCAACTTGAGTTGACATGTAGCGTTCTTGGGATTGGAGGTATTTAGTCCCCGACTGTTGGACTTGTTGCCAATAATGGCCTCTTTTACCGGCTCTGTTACGGGTAACCGTTAACCAAGTGGCTGACTGGTCGATGCTTTTACGAAGTAAAATTAAAGCCTGTTTAATTTTTTCTAAAAAATTGAGATGATAAACACCCGGTCTGGCTGGTGTTTGGCTAATGGTTTGCTTAACTTCTTGGACTAATTTTTTACTACTCTGGGCTATTTTTTGCAGCTCTGCTAAGATTAATTCAACTTGTTGTTTGGCTTTTTCCTCCTGCTGTTTAAAAAGCAGTTTTTCTTGGTTTTGAATTTGCCATGGCCGTTCGTTGAAGAAGATTTGTTTTTGTTGTTCTAGCCGTGGAAAAGGATCCCTTTGTTCTTGGCCGTCAAGGGCAGCCAGTCGTTCGAGGATTTTTTTACTCCGATTGCGAAAATCGTTATTTTGCGCAGAGTTATTAACCATTAAGCCGATAATACTATAAGGCTAAAAGCCTGTCAATTGTCCGTTGTTTTCTGTTTAATTGTTTCAAGTAGGCTCTTTGTTCAGCTTGTTGAAACGATTTTCTGGTTTCTTCGTCAGGAATTTTGGCAATCATTTCATCAACAGCCGCATCTTTAACTTCAATCTTTTCCTCACTGGCAATTTGGTCAAGGATAAATTCCATTTTCAGGGTTCTTTCCGCCTGGGCGGCATATTCCGCCCTCAATGACTCTTCGTTTTTATTAACTGACTGCAGGTATTGTTCCACTGTTAAACCTAATTTACCGGTTTGATCAACCAGTCGGGATAGCATCCGAGTGGTTTCTTCTTCGACCAACATTTTAGGCAAAGTGATTTCAGCTGCTTTAACTAAAGCGGTAAAAATTTTTTCCAGCTTTTCTTCCTGGCTCGGCTTGTCTTTGTCAGCTTCACCCTGGTCTTGCCCGGGCAGCCAGATTTTTGCACTGGCGTTTTGTGTTCGAACGATTTCCTGCCAGTTGCCGAGTTTAACTGTCGGTTTTTGGCAAGTGGTTATTTTAATCTGCCAATCCTGATTTTCTTTGGCGGAAACTAATTCAATCCGGGGCGACATAATCGGTTTTAAATCATTATTTTTAACTGCTTGCAGGTAAGCATTAGAGACAATTTCCTGGACTGCTTCTTGGTAAATGCGTTGTTTATCAACTTGTTTTTCAACTAAGTCTTTGGGCGCCTTACCTTTTCTGAAGCCCTTTATTTCTGTTTCTTTGGCAAGGTTAGTTAAAGCCTGGTCGTAAAATTGTTTAACCGTTTTTTTGGGGATGGTAATCGATATTTCGATTGTTCCGTCTGGTTGTTTTTTGAATTCTTCTTTCATTTTTCTGCTGTTTTTTTAAAACTAAACTAATAAATCTGGCTGGTGTTCGATATTTTGGTTTTAAAACTTGTCGTTTAAATCTGGGGCACATTGTAACAGGCCTTGGTTTAAAAAACCAGTCATATTCCCCCTAAAACTGATTAAGGAGTGTTTCCATCTGTTCCAGTTCTTTTTGGAGGTCGTCAATTTCGGCTAGATTTAGGTCTTTTTCAATTTGGTCCAACTGATTGCTTTCGGTAATAGTTGGAGTTGGAGTTGGTTGTTGAGGCTGGTTATTGTCGGCAAATTTAAATTGATTCTTGTTGATTAAGCCCAGAATTAACACCAAACCTAAGGCGGCCACAACTAAAGGGATAACGATGATTAAAAACCAGCTGTGGTGTAGGTGTTTTTGAACTTTAGCCATTTTTAATTACCAATTCTTAAACCCCTAATTAAGCCGATTGCTTTGGTTAAATCTTGGCGTACCGATAATAAAAGGGCATGGATTTCCCGAAAGGAGTCTTTAGCCTGCTGAATTACTTGAAATGGGTCTGTTTCAAGCTGGACAAAGCTGTCTAACTGGTTTGTTAAATCGGCGGTTTGTTTTTCTGCTAAAGCAAGGCTGTTTTTAGCATTTTCGATAGTTGCCTTAATTTCACTAACTTCAAGTTCTTGGTTTTGTTGTTCAATTATTACCAGTCGGGCTTCAAGGCGGCTGATGATTGAATTTAGTCGTTCGATTAAGCCGCTAAGACGGTTGGTAAAAATTCCACTTAAGTTTCGAAGCCGTGTTTGAGTTTTTTGGTCAATTTTGTTACTAATTTCCTGGCGGACTATTTGCTGATCTTGTTGCTGGCTTTCCTGGTCGCCGGAATTGGCTGTGGCAGTGGCACGGGCAGTAACTTCAGTAGTGGTTTTATTTATGATGGTGATCTGTTCGGAATTGGTTGTAGCTGCTGTCGGTTGAGCAGACAGAAATAAGAGCAAAAGAGCTAAAAAAGTGACTGTTTTCCTCTTAATCATTACTTTACAGACTATCTTTTTGGTATAACTTTGTCAATCAATCTGCCTGGTTTAATAATATTTTTTGTTCTTTATTTTTTCCGGCAGTAAACTGTTTTTTTCGTCAAAAATGGTCTGATAATTTTGCCCATAACCGAGTTGCTTCATTAGTTGAGTTGGGGCGTTAAGAATTTCTTTGGGAATTGGCAGGTCGCCATATTTTCTGATGTCAGCTTGAGCTGCTCGTAAGCCGTTATAAGCGCGGCGGTCCTTTTTAGCCAGTGACAAATAAACGGTGCCGTGAGCAAGGTTAATGGCGCATTCCGGATAGCCAATAATTTCACAGGCGCGGAAGACCTCATTGGCGACAACTAGTGCTGTTGGTTGAGCCATACCGATATCCTCCGAAGCGAAGATAACCATTCTTCTGGCGATGAATTTCGGATCTTCACCGGCTTCAATCATTTTAGAAAGGTAATAAAGAGCTGCGTCTGTTTTTGAGGCGCGCATTGATTTAATAAAAGCCGAGATGGTATTGTAATGGCCTTCGCCTTTTTTGTCATAGTGTAAATTTCTTTGTTGAAAAACCTTTTCAATTATTTGACTGGTAATTTTTTCACCTTTTGTTTTTAAAGATAGTGCCATTTCCAGTCCGTTGATAGCCGATCTGGCGTCGCCGTTGGCAAAAGAAATTAGGATTTTTTTTGCTTCCGGATCAATTTTTGCTTTAATAATTTTTAACGCTCGATCAACTATTTTGCTCATTTGTTTTTCATCTAATTTATTGAGTACAAAAACTCTACTTCTGGAAAGAAGCGCGTTGATGACTTCAAAGGAAGGATTTTCGGTGGTTGCTCCAATTAAAACGATACTCCCCTCTTCAACAAACGGTAGCAGGAAATCTTGCTGTGCTTTATTAAAACGATGAATTTCATCAAGAAAAAAAATTGTTTTTCGCTGGTAGGCCTCAAGATTGGCTCTGGCTTGTTCAATAATTTCCCTGACTTCTTTAAGTGAAGTTGAAACAGCTGATTTCTCAACAAAAGCTGACTTGGTTTTTTCGGCAATAATTCTGGCTAAGGTAGTTTTACCGCTGCCGGGAGGTCCCCAGAAGATGATCGATTTAAGCTGATCTTTTTCGATTAAAAACCGTAAAACACCCTGACTGCCGACTAAATGTTCCTGGCCGATAAAATCGGTCAAGGTTTTTGGTCTTATCCTTTGGCTTAGAGGGCTATTATTATTTGAAACTGACATTAAGGTCAATGATCGGTGGCGTAAGTCCGGTTTCTTTCAAGTCTGTTTCCTGCAGGTGTTTTTCCAGACTCTTAATATTTTCTTCAATTTCCAATATGGCCGAGTCAGTTGCGTAGGGCGATGGATTAGTAACATATTCTGGTGTTGGCGTGGGTGTTGGTGAAGGTTGTTGGTTGTTATTTGTTGTTGCTGGTTGCTGGTTGCTTAAGATTATCAGGCCGCTGATAAGAAGCGCTACGGCAAGAATAATTAAAACCACTATTAAGATTAATTTGCCTTTTTTCAACTTTGGCTTATTAACTACCGCCGCCCCACTGTTTTCACTTTCAGTTTCGTTTATCGATTGATCAGCTGTTATTGTTTCAAAATTTTGATAAGTAAGATTTTCTTCAGTCGGCATTTTTAACCTCCTTAATAACTTCTAGCAGGTAAGAATTAGTTTCTTTAAGGTATTGGTTAGCTTCTTCGAGCAGGAAGCGGGCTGAATAAAAAGTTGATTCTAGCTTATCACTATAACGGGGTTGGTTAGTTTGGTCCATGGCTTGACTGGATTGTTTTTGCTTTTGTTTGCTCCATTCTAGCCGGTTTTCTGCTTCTAGTAACCATCTTTCCGCCAAAGTTACATCTTTATCCCCTGTTTGTTTAATTTGGTTTAGTTTTGTTCTGATATTTTGAGTTTCTGTTTCAACCGTTTGAATATTTTGCTCAACTTTATAATTAATAATTCCGTGTAAAGTTTGGTAGATCATTTTGAGGCTGTCTTGGCTGTATTTATTTTCACTTTCTCGAGACAAGACCAGCAAATCCTCCAGGGTTCCGGCGCTTTTAAAGCCATTGGCGTGTTTCAAATACCAAACAACTTGCTCGTCTAGTTTTAGGTAAAAAAGATTTAGGTTGTAGTCGTTGATATTGGTAACTTGAGCTAATTTAAGTCTTATCGCTGTTAGGAAAGTTCTAATAGTTTCATCTCGGAGAGTCAGCATTAGTGCGGCTTTTTCTAGCGCTTCGTTTTTGCTGTTAAGGGTGCCAAATTTAAGATAAGCAGTTTTAGCTGTTTCGTATTGCAAGTGGGCCTGCCGGTATTGGTTGTAGGAATACTGATGGTCAGACAAGGCTTTGTCAAAATCAAATACTGGTGCTTGACTAGGAGCAGTTTCCTCCTGGGCGCTTATTTTGTTTAAGCCAGCCGGAAGGATTAACAAACAAACGAAGACAATGGCAACCAGTTTTTTCATACAATTTTAATTCTAGAAGAAGTTGTTTTATTTGTCTAATCTTGTGCCGCGGAGAGGATTTGAACCTCCACGAGTTGCCTCACACGGTCCTAAACCGTGCGCGTCTGCCAGTTCCGCCACCGCGGCAAGTAATGTCAAAAAGCCTGTCGGTAGTGGCGGGATCTTGCGATGCCGCCACCGCGGCAAGTAATGTCAAAAAGCCTGTCATTGTTAATGACAAACAATATATATTTTAACATTACTTGTCTGCCGATAATTAGGTTGTGGATTAAAGAGTTAGGCACAACGGACAGGCTTGGTCAATTTTTTCCATGAAGTAATTGACTTTACCGGCCCAGCTATCAGAAGGCGGGGCGTAAATTGGCGCCATCTTATCTGGCGTATCAAGACCTTTGGCAACATATTTTTCCGCCAATATCCTGGAAACATGGTCAATCGACTGTTGCCAAGATTCAAAATGAATCTGGCCGTTGCCCCAGCCGTAAGCATTAAAAGAGTTAGCCGGGATTCTTTTGCCAAAAGTTGATTCTATACCGCTAATGGCGGCCAATAGTTTCCAGTCAAGACCGTATTTGTCAGCTGCTTCGACAAAACAATCGGCAAATTGACTTAATGGTGAATTGTGTCCCGCCAGAAAGAAAGCCAGCTTCTCGACCCTTTCATCTTTTTGATTGGTGTCATTTTTTAGTTGAGCCGAAGCACCGGCTACCGGGCTGGCAAAAGCCGGACGAGATAAAAACAGACTAAATAAAATTAATAATCCTAAACTGACTAATAATTTTTTCATATTTCTCCTCTCTGTTAGGGCCGTTTTGGCCATTAAAAAACCCTAACGTATTGGCGATTTATCGCCGCAACCTCAGGGTCTAAGAGAGAGTATACTATAACATATTCTAAATGTCAAGTTTGGGTGTCTATTTTAAAGAAGGATTTTCTTTTTGTGTCAGCAGAAAAATTGATGGCCCAAAGTAAATTTTGGATAATGGTTTTTGCAGCCATGATTCAAACTTAAGCAAGAATGATAATGGCAGCAACTTTTTTAAAAATGAATTGCGAAAATTGGAGACAGATAATTGCCTTTTAATGGTAAAGCCATTGTGTCCTAGAGTTTTTTTAATATAGGACGGATGGAAATTATAAAAAGGCACTTGTTTTTTCTTGGTAATGTTTTTTGGTTGATTTTCAAAACAATCAAGTTTTAGATGAGAAAAAGAGCGAAAAATATTTTTGAAATGGGCTTTATTGGCAAATTCCAAAATTAAAAAACCGCCCGGTTTTAAAATTCGGTTAACTTCCTTAAAAGCCAACTTTAAATTAGGGCAATGGTGTAAAGTTCTGACGATCAAGACAATGTCGGCATAATTATCTTTGACTGGAATTTCGGTTAAACAGCCTTTTTTCGTTTTAACATTGGTAAGCTGACGGCAAAAAGTCCTGGCTTTACCGATCATTTTTTTGGACGGATCGATCAGTAGGCAGTGCTTGGCTTTTTTATTGTAAATTGGCGCCATGCGGCCAAAACCACCCCCCAGGTCGATAATTATTTCTGTCTTTGGAATTTTAGTAAAGAATTTATTTAAAGCAATTTTTTCCGAACCGTCTTCGTAGTTTCTTTTTTGCCAATAGTCAAAATAATTGTATTTGGGGTCGTCATAATAATCGGGCAGTTTTTTTCCTTTAGTCATTTTGGGTGATGAAATTAAAAAGAAGGCTAATCTATTTTGCCGAACTCCAACTCTTCCATGAACTGGTTAACGCATTTGGCCCACGGTCCACCCTTGTCAACTGACGGTGGGGCGTATTTAGGCATTATTTCTTCCGGTGTGGTTAATCCTTGGTCGATGTAACCTTCTTTTAGGGTTTTGGCGACCTGATCTAGAGCTTGTTGCCAGGATAAAAAGCGAGTTTTACCGTTTTCAAATCCCCAGCAGTTAAATGAACCTTCAGGGCTTTTTTTACACAAATTAGACTCACATTGGCCAATGGCGATAATCAGGCGGTAATCGATTTGATAACGGTCAGCGGCAGCAATAATTTCATTACTGTAAGGTAGTAGAGGTGAACTGTGGGCCTTTAAATATTGCTTGACTATTACTGGCCGGGCGTCGGCGCTGCTGGCTACTCCCAACACTTGGCCAATTTTTTCCGGTAAAGCGGCGTAGAGGCCGACAGGCAGATTGTCGTTTAGCTTTTCAGTGATTGCTTGCTGACTAAAAACCGGTTTTTGTAATTCCATCAGGCCAAAAACACTGAAAAACAGCGTTAAGGGGGTAACGATTAGAAAGAATAAGATTATTAGTAACTTCCTCATTAGGCAGTACCAAAAGATAATAATCATGGTGTCACAAATACGGTTGGACTGTCAAGTTTGAAGGTGTTTACACTGAATCTATGGGGAGTGTGGGTCGCCTGGGATTCGAACCCAGAACCTACCGCTTAAGAGGCGGTTGCTCTGCCATTGAGCTAGCGACCCATCTTCTTCGTCTACCGCTTAAGAGCCCTCCGACTCGGAGGGTCTGCCATTGAGCTAGCGACCCTCAGTCTATCCGGACACTATTATAACATTCTTCTTTTGGGGAGAAGAATGTTTGTAGTAGTATAATGAACAAAATGAATAACTATGTTTTTATCTTGGGTAGACAGCCATATCTTTCGACAGCGGAAATTGCTGCTTTTTTGGAAAGATTAAACTGTGTTTTTCAACTGAAAGTCTTTTCAAAAGAAGCGCTTTTGGTTGAAGTTGAAGAAGAACTGGATACTAAATTATTTTCCCAGCTGGGTGGAACGATTAAGGTTGTCAAATTATTAAGCCCGGTTCGTAAAGATAATTTTGGCCCTGAATTCGACACCTTTTTAAACAAAACTAAATTAACAACCAACAATCGGGAAAATAAAAAAATTCATTTTGGTTTAAGTTTTTATGCACTAAGCGGTAAAGGCAAGGTTTTTAAATTTTTTAGGAAATGGGTCAAAACGCTCAACAAGCAAATTAAAGACCATTTAACTGCCAACAATTTACGGTCGGCTTTTG
This sequence comes from uncultured Gammaproteobacteria bacterium, assembly GCA_964655765.1. GTDB lineage: Bacteria > Patescibacteriota > Microgenomatia > PFEM01 > CAYPPS01 > CAYPPS01. Next base: position 47,738 of record CAZZNI010000003.1, on the reverse strand, counting down.
TTCAGAACAAAACACCGGTTTTATCGAGTGTTTCGGTTGCAAAAAACAAATTATTAACTGACGGTTTTGAGTTGGTTTTTTTCTTGTCTGAGGAAGATATTTTAATCGGCAAAACTATTTGGGTTCAGGATTTTACTGATTTTGGTTTCCGTGATTATGGTCGGCCACAAAGAGACGATCGAGTTGGTATGTTGCCGCCTAAATTAGCTAGATTAATGATAAATTTGGCTCGGTTTAAAAAATCAGACAACTTACTTGATCCGTTTTGTGGTAGTGGGACAATTTTAACCGAAGCGGTTCTTTTGGGCTTAAAAAACTTGGCTGCCAGTGATTATCAACCAGCGGCGATTAAAAGAACACAAGCCAATCTTGCTTGGCTCTTGGAAAACTATCCCCAATTAACGGCAAGTCAATTAAACTTGAAAACCTTTACTACAGACATTAAACAATTACCGGTTGTTTTGACCGGTCAGACAGTTGACTTGATAGTGACCGAACCGGACTTGGGTTCACCAATGGTCAGAAAATTTAACAAAGTAGTTTTGAATAAAGAAATTGAACGATTAGAACAACTTTATATTGATTTTTTTCAAGCGGCACGACAAATTTTATCGCCAAAAGGTAAGGTAGTAATAGTCTTACCCGTTTATCTTATAAAGGGCCGTTTAATTGGGGTAAATATAACAGAAGAAATTACCAAAATTGGTTTTAGAAAAGTGGCCTTACTTAAGGGAACAGAAAATATCAAAGGTGAGCTGAAAGATGATTTTATCTACCGTCGGATTGGCCAATTTGTTGGTCGTCAAATCTTTGTTTTTAAGAAAAGCTAAAGTTTCACTATTTTGTAATCTTCGTTTTCTTGGTTGACAGTAATTTTAAATTTGTCACCAGTAACAAGTTCTTTTTTCAAAATGGCTTGGCTAATCAGATCGCCCAGTTCAAGATCAACCAGTCGTTTCATTGGCCGGGCGCCGTATTCAGGCTGATAGCCGTCCTGGGCGATTTTTTGACAAAGAAAATCATCAATTACCAACTCCAGGTTTTTGAGTTTTAATTTTTGGTTTAATTTCTCCAATTGAAGACGAGCAATTTTAACTAAATCTGTTTGGCTAAGTGGCTTGTAAACCACAACTCCGTCAAACCGGTTTAAGAATTCAGCTTGGAAAAAAGCTTGTTTTTGAATGTAGTCAAGAACTTGTTTCTGTAAATCAGGTGGTGCTTTTTGGTCAGTAACCAGTTGTCTAATTTTTTCAGCACCAGCGTTTGAAGTGGCAATAATAAATAAATGCCGGCAATTAATCTTTTCTCCCCGACTGTCGGTAATTTGGCCTTCATCAAGTAGGCTTAAGAACAAGTTAATAATTTGCGGCGGTGCTTTTTCGATTTCGTCTAAAAGTAATAAACTGGCCGGTCTTTTCTTAATAGCAGTGGTTAATTCGCCTGGTTGATTGTTGGTACTAGAGCCGATTAATCTGGTCAAGCCTTCACCGGAGGCAAATTCGGCCATATCAAAGCGTAGAATGCTTTTTCCCGAACCAAAATAAACACGAGCCAAGGCTTTAGCGGTTTCGGTCTTACCAACACCGGTTGGTCCTAAAAACAGGAAGGCCCCAATCGGCTTATTATCGTCTTTAACTCCCAGGCTGCGGCTTCGCAAACTTTTAGCGATTAAACTGATGGCTGTTTCTTGGTCAACTAGGCTTTGGTGGATAATTGCTTCCAAGTTAATCAATTTGTCTTCTTGGGCGGCTGACAAGGCGGCAAAAGAAATTCCGGTTTTTTGACTCAAAACAACATCGACTTCGTTTTGAGTTATTAATTTATTTTTGGTTCTCTGCTGTTCAACAACAATTTCATCCAGTAGTTCGAGTGCTTTTTCCGGGAAAGGGACATTTAATATGTAACGGTCGCAAGTTTCCAGAATTCTCCTTAAGGCGGCAACAGTAATAATAATTTGTTCCTTTTCTTCCCATGCCGAGGCAGTCAGTGTGAGTATTTGTAAAGCTTGCCCTAGACTTGGTTGATTTATTTCTACCGTTTCAAAAACTTGTCGCAGTTTTAAATTAGGAGCGATAAATCTTTCGAAATCGCCGTTGGCAACAGTGGCAATAATTTTTAATTCACCGTTTTCGGTAAACTTAGTTAAGATATCAGTGAAATCAAAGTTTTCCACTTCAGAGTTAGTTAACCGATGTATTTCTCTTAGGACTAAAATAATATTGCCGGCCTTAGCGGCTTCTTTAAAAACTTCTGCCAAGATTGTCTTTTTTTTATTTAAATCTTTGTCACCGGCGAGTAAAGATTGATAATCTAATTCCAATACACGGCGGTAAGCCATTTGTTTGCCGAATTGTCCTTCAGTGGCTCGTTTGGCAAATTCCAATACCACTGTGTGCTTGCCAACCCCCGGTGGTCCGACAACAAAAGCGCTTTTGTTGCTGGCTAAAACTCTTTCTATTTGTAAAACCGCCTCGGTCCGGCCGATAAGGTGATCGCTAAAATCCTGTGGTTGAGAAAGGTCGACACTGTATTTATTAAGTTCTGGTGTGTAGCCAAAAAGAAGTTCAAGACCGATTCCCGGCCGGCCGTAACCGGAAAGTAAATGTGCACCTGGTTGTGGTTGGTTGTTTCTTGGCTGTTGTTTTTGCTGGCTTAACCACCAAGAGAAGGCGGTTTGAATATCAACTAGACTTAAGCTCTTCTCCTGTAAAAACTGTTGCCAGTTATCGTTGGCAAGCCGGTTAATAAGATGAACCAGGCCGTCTAGTGGTTCGGTAATAGGATTAACGGTTAAGTTGACAATAGCTTGCTGTTGGTCCAAATTGTTATGTTCCAGAATAAATTGACCGATCCGGCTTTGCCAGAAGATCACCGTTGCTCTTACTGGGTTGCGATTCATTTTTGATAGCAAGTTGTTTATTTGTCTTTTTGGCTCTTTTTGCTCTTTAAGATAAACCGGCAAGCTAAGTAGTGGGATCAAGCACCAAGGTAAAAAACTAACAATGCCGCCGAGTAATATCAACCCCAGTAAAAAGCAGCCGATAAGAAACAAACTTAAACGGACCATTGCTCCAATAAGACGGGAAAAAAGGTTAAAACTTAACCGATTAAAAAATTTATTGAGTGACCAACCGACTTTTTCTTCCAGAGTCATTCTTTTCCAGGGTGAAAAAAGCGATTTTAATAACAGTGGCAAGGAGAAGTAGTTAACAATCCAGCCCAGGTCAAAAAAAAGACGGTTTAGGAAAAATTTTAAGCCGTGCCGGTAATGCCAAACAATAAAATTCACTTGATTGTCTTTTATCTTAGCATTAAAAGTTGGCAATCGAAAAGCAGGAAGAGATTATTTGTCGCCCAGGGTGATGATGACATCAAAGTCACTGTCGTCGTCCAGACTCTCGGTTTCTTCGGCAACAGTGTACTTATCGGCCAAGTCTTGGCTGATAAGGTTTAGGTAGTCTTCTTTTTCGGTTTTAATGGCGATGACTGTTTCTTCGTAATCGTAGGAATCAGCATTACCGGTGTCAATATTTTCGTACCCCAAGCCTTCCAGGTATTCTTGAGCGGTGGAAGCAACACCCGGTGTTCCACTGCCGTTTAAGATTTGAACCGTTAAATCCGCCCGGTCCAATTCTACTTCCGGAGTAGGTGTCACTGTTTCGGTTGGAGAAAGTTGGCTTTCTTCAACCGAAACAATCGCTGGTTGAATTGCGCTGTCGTCGGCCTTTAGGAAATTTTGATAAAGGAAATAGCCGGCGCCAATTAAAGCAAGAATAAAAACAACCGTTACGATAATATAAAGATAATTACCCGATTGCTTGGCTCGTTGACCGCCGTGAAGCACTTGGGATTTAAAATCATCGCTCCCCTTCTCTTCGGAAGACATGCTTCTTTGAGAGGTAAGATCTTTTAAGATTTCAGTTTGTTTATCCATGTAATTTCTATTTATTATTAAACCAGGTAGTTGTTAAACTGTCAAGGTTTTACAATTATCGTTTATAGTACAATTTATCAAGATGAAACACCAATACTTGGGGGTTATTTTTACCAATCACGCTTTAAATCGGCTCTACAATCGAGAAGTTAACCAATCAAAAGCTTACAAAACTCTTAAAAAACCAGACAAAAAAGAAGCCGGCAAAACCATTGGTTCTTATAAATTTAGCCGTGATTTTGGCGATTATATTCTTCAGTTAGTGGCCAAGAAGAACGACAAAAAGCAATGGATAGTTTTGACTTGCTGGGTCAAAGAAAAATTTGCTTCTAAAAAGCAAAAAAACGGCTTTTGGGGTCGTCTTTTGGATTGGATTTTAGGTTAATTGCGTGGGTGGCTGACCGGGATCGAACCGGCAACCTCCTGCTCCACAGGCAGGCGCTCTACCATTGAGCTACAACCACCATTTCTATTTATTTTTTAAATATTCGGACAATTGTTTATTGATTACTTCGTGTCCTCTGCCGGATTTCAAAAATTTTTCTCGATTTCTCGCATCTTTCTCTGATTTGTACCCTTCATAGTATATCAAACTTAACGGTCGTCGATATGCGGTGGAAGTGTTTAAACCTAAGTTGTGGAACTGAAGACGGTTTTTAAGATTCTTTGTAAAACCAATATAAAAATTATTGTCTTTATTGGATTGTAGTATGTAAACATAATACATATTTTGTCTGCTCCACAGCCCTCCGAATCGGAGGGTCTACCATTGAGCTACAACCACCAGGTTAGGATGGGGTAATTATAGCAAGAGAGGGATAGTTTTTTCTAATTTTAGGAGAGAGAAAAAAGTTTTAAGCCGGTTTGGGAGTCTTTTTTCTTGGTTAATTTTTCCGTTTTGGTGAGGTAAATTTCAGCAGTACCGGAAATTTTTGCTTCGACTAAGTGACCGCCGATGGTTTGCATATCGGTATCCCCCAGTACAGCATGGGCATGAATAATTAACTCTTCTTCTTTGCCGATACTGCCGGTTATATTGATTAATTCCAATGGTTTATCAAATTTTAATGAGCTGTATTTTTGTTTGCCAACATCGTAGTGGGCCAGCTCTGTTTCATCAACGGCACCAACTCCGTAAAAAAAGCCGCCTTCAATCCCCTCTTTATTGCAAAAAGCCGCTAGCGATTCAATGATCTTCTCGCCCCTCTTAATCCTAATAACAAAACTGTTTTGATTAACTTTTTTACTTTCCATTTTTTTACCTTTTTATTTTAAGTACGCCAGGAGGGATTCGAACCCCCGACCCCTTCGTCCGAAGCGAAGTGCTCTAATCCACTGAGCTACTGGCGTTTACAAATAACCTATTTGATTATAGCAAAGCTAGTTGGTCGGATGAAGTTTAAGGAAACTGTCATGAGCCTTTTTGATCATCTCGTAGGCCTTTTCTTTGTGAGACCAGCCGTGTATTTTGATTTTTTTATTCGGTTGAAGTTCCGAGTAATTTTCCCAGAAATTAGTTAGTTCTTTTTTTTGGTGAGCAGATAAATGTCCCAGTTCTTTAACTTCATCAAAGCGAGGGTCATCTTTAGGTACGGCAATAATTTTGGCGTCGCTTTCTCTGGTATCGGTTAATCGGATAACGCCGATCGGTCGGCAGGAAATTAAGCAACCGGGAAAAGTTGGGAAAGAAGACAGGACCATAATATCTAGCGGGTCTTTATCTTCGGTGTTTAAGGTTTGCGGTACAATACCATATTCGGCTGGGAAAAAGACTGCTTCATAAAGAACCCGGTCTAGCTTAAAAATCCCGCTTTCTTTGTCAAGTTCATACTTGTTGGTACAGCCTTTGGGGATTTCTACCAAGCAGTTAATTTCAAAAGGAGGATTATCGCCGATCGGTAATGCTTCAAAATTGATCTGATTCATTGACTGCTTCATTGTAATAAACTTGGTTAATCACTGGCAAGTGGCAAAGAATGATAAAATTACCCTTAAATGACGACCGAAGAAAGAATAAAACAACTTGAAGAGGAAATTCGCACTACTCCTTATCACAAGGCAACTGAACACCATATCGGCAGGCTGCGGGCAAGGATTGCCCAATTAAAAGACCAGCAATTTGCCTTAAGTTTATCAAAGGGTAACTCTGGCGGTGGTGGCTATGCGGTTCGCCAGAGCGGCGATGCTTCAATTGCTTTGGTTGGCCCGCCATCGGTCGGCAAGTCTACTCTGATTAATCAGCTGACTAATGCTCAGTCAAAAATTGGCGGTTTTGATTTTACCACTCTTAGTGTTATCCCTGGCATGATGGAATTTAATCAAGCCAGGTTTTTGATTTTCGATATTCCCGGTATTATCGAAGGCGCTTCGCAGGGCAAGGGCCGTGGTAAAGAAGTTCTTTCGGTTGCCAGAAGCGTCGACTTACTTTTGATCATGCTTGATGCAAAGAAGCAAAACGAGACGGAAAAAATAAAAAAAGAACTTTATCAGTTTGGCTTACGATTAGACGAAAAGCCGCCATTGGTGGAAATCAAAAAAACCAGCCGTGGCAGTGTTAAGGTCATTACCACCACCTCATTGACTAAAGTTTCGCTTGAAACAGTTAAGGCTTTGGCAAAAGAATTTAGGCTAAGCAACAGTGAAATAACCATTCGGGAAGATATTGATTTAAATCGTTTGATTGATGCCTTTATGGGTAATCGCGTTTACCTGCCTTATTTAGTTATCGTTAATAAAGCTGATTTACTTAGAGGGAAAACTTCAAGCCCCGACAATGTTTTTTTTATTAGCGCTAAAGATAAAACTGGCTTAAATGAATTAAAACAGGCAATTTGGCAAAAATTAAACTTAATCAGGGTTTATTTGAAACCGAGAAGTAAAGAAGTTGACCGGACAAAGCCGTTAATTACAACAAAAGGTACCAGCCTGAAGCAGATTTTAGATAAATTGCCGCTAACAAACGAGGAAGTCAAAAAGGCCAAGATTTACGGTCCGGGGGCAAAATTTGAAGGTCAAGAAGTCAGTTTTAACTTTACTCCACTTGACGAAACAATCGTCAGTTTTTTTTAAGATAAGTTTTTTGCAGCTTTTCCATTAGTATTGAATAGAAACGCAGATTGTGAATGGTTGCCAGTCTTTTGGCGGTCAGTTCTTCGATTCTAAAAAGATGAGCCAGATAACTGCGGGAGTAATTACGGCAAAGCAAACAGTCGCAAGCTTTACTGACCGGCTGGCTATCGTTGTAATACCTTTCTTTATCGGGAGTAAAGTAAGAGTAAAACTTTTCTGTCTCAAGATCAATTTTGTCAATCGAATCGGCTTCATAAATATAAAGCCGTTTGTGGCGAGCGTCTCTGGTTGGTAAAACACAATCAAAAATATTAAAGCCTAACTTGACAAGGTTGGCTACTTCGTCCGGCTTGCCGATACCCAGGCCGTAAAGAAAGTAATCCTTAGGGGTGTTTTGGGCAATTGTTTGGGCCGACAGGTAGTCAAAGTTACCGTTTTCATCTATTGGCCAGCCGCCGTAGCCTAGGCCGTCAAAACCGATTTTGACCAACTGCTTGGCGCAATACTGTCTTAAGTCTTGGTATTTGCCGCCTTGGACAACGCCGAGAAGGTAGGGGCGGTTTTTCTCATTAATTTGGCGATTTTTAAGCTGGCGTAAAAATTCTTCTTTGCTTTTTTTGGCCCACAGCAGGGTTCTTGCCACTGTTTCTTCAGCTTCTTTCCTGTCTGCTTTGGGTGGTGTAAAGTCGTCCAAAACTACCAGCATGTCAGTTTTTAGTTCCATTTGAAAAGCAATCGATTTTTCCGGACTGAAACAATCAGTTCTTTTTTTACTGGTTTTAAGCAGTATCCCCTTGTCGATAACTTTACCTTTGGCAGGATTGCTTTTGATGATACTCATGACCTGAAAGCCGCCGGAATCGGAAATGATGCCGCCGTTAAAATTCATAAAACCGCCAATACCGTTGTGCTCTTTTAATATTTTTTTACCCAAGCCTGAGTAAAGATGGAAAGTATTGACTAAAATACCGTTAGTCTTGGTATTAACAAGATCTTGACTGTCAGTATTGCGAATAACTCCCCTGGTAGCGTCAGGAAAGAATATCGGCAGCGGTATATTGCCATTTTTTGAGCGGAAATATTTTTTGGTCACAAAACTATTTTAACAGAAGATAACACTAAGCCGTTTTTTGACTAAAAGTCGCGCTTTTGATAAAATTCTTGCTCGACCCCTTAGTTTCGACTCAGGTCTTTCTTTTTATATAGTTTACTTATTTTTTAATTCGAATGCAGATAAGAAATATTGCCATTATTGCTCATGTTGATCACGGCAAAACAACTTTGGTTGACGGGTTGCTTCGCCAATCAAAAACAAAACTCAACAAGGAAACGGTTGATGTTGATTGTATTATGGACAGCAACGAGCTGGAAAAAGAACGCGGTATTACCATTTTTTCCAAAAACGCTTCCGTTGTTTGGCAGGGAGTAAAGATAAACATTATCGACACTCCTGGTCACGCTGACTTTTCTGGTGAGGTTGAACGAGTTTTACAACTGGCTGACGGTTCACTACTGCTGGTTGATGCCCAGGAAGGACCGATGCCGCAAACCCGTTTTGTTTTAAAAAAGGCTTTGGAACTTAAACACAAAATTATTGTTGTTATTAATAAAATTGATAAACCTAATGCTAATATTGTTGAGGCCCTAAACAGAACCTTTGATCTTTTTATTGACTTGGGGGCTGACGAAGAAACAATCGATTTTCCGGTTGTTTATGCTTCATCCAAACTGGGTAAAGCTGGCTTGAGCCCCGAATTAGACAAAATGGAGAATGTCACCCCGCTTTTTGAAGAAATTGTTAAACATATCCCTGCTCCTAAAGGTGACGCACAAAAACCACTGCAAATGATGATTACCTCAACCAATTGGGATAATTTTAAGGGTCGGATTGGCAGAGGTAGAATTGTAAACGGCGAGATTAAAGCTGGCCAGGAAGTAGTTTTGATTAACAGACAGGGAGAAAAAAGCAAACATACACTTACTTCGCTAATGGTCTTTGAGGGTTTGGAAACTAAGGAAGCAGATCAGGCCACGGTGGGAGAAATTGTCGCTGTTGCCGGTATCCCGAAAATAACTATCGGTGAAACTGTTGCCGATCCCCTTCAACCTGAAGCCTTGCCGCTTTTAAAAATAGAAGAGCCGACAGTCCGGATGACTTTAAGTGTTAACTCTTCGCCTTTCGCTGGCAAAGAGGGTAAATTTTCTACTTCCAGGCAAATCGGCGAAAGAATTGTCAAAGAACTAGAAAACGATGTCGCTTTGCAGATAACCGATGGTCCGTCTGGCGGCTGGGTTGTTGCTGGTCGAGGTGAGCTCCATTTGGCGATTTTGATTGAACGCTTAAGACGGGAAGGTTATGAATTTCAAGTTTCTCAGCCTCAAGTGATTGTTAAAAAAATTAACGGCCAAACACTGATTCCTTATGAAGAGGCTTTTATTGAAGTTCCTCAAGAGTATCAGGGGGCAGTGATCCAAAAATTAAACAGCCGGCAAGCTGAATTAAGAGAAGTTAAAACCAATAATGATGGTATTACTCACTTGGAGTTTATTCTTCCGACCGAAAGTTTGTTTGGCTATCGTGGCGAGTTTCTTACCGATACTCACGGCACTGGTATTATTAACACCAGTTTTTACCAGTATGCACCAAGCAGAGGGCAAATAATTAAAAAACAGCAAGGTTCACTAGTTGCCAGTCAAGACGGTGAAACCAGACTTTATGGTCTAACCCATGTTCAAGACCGGGGTGAACTTTTTGTCGGGCCGGGAGAAAAAGTTTATCAAGGTCAAGTGGTTGGTCAGAATTCCAGAGGCGATGATATCTGGGTTAATGTTTGTAAAGAAAAGCAGCTTTCCAATATGCGTTCCAAAGGTGAAGGAACGGCAATTCACTTTAATGCTCCAAAAATCATGGAATTGGAAGACGCCTTGGGTTACATTAATGAATCTGAACTGGTTGAAGTTACCCCTAAATCAATTCGAATCAGAAAAATCATTCTTAATGAAACGGATGAAAAAAGAAGGCAAAAGGGCCTACAAACACTCACCCCAAAGACCTAAATTATTTTCCTGCGCTTGTTTCTGGGCCGAGTAAAGAACACTTTGGTATTTAATGTCAGGAGAAATTGGCACTGACTTGGCAAAGCCCTCCTCTACTAAAATTTCGTTTATAAATAAATCTCCTAAATAAACATATCTTAATAACCGCTTGTAATCATCAACCTCAGAAACATCCTTCTCTAAAACTACTTCTTTACCCAAAACTAACTCCCTATTCTTTTCAGAAGCTTGGGTGGAGTAACATTCATTTTCTTCGATTTCCGGGGCGTCAATGCCGATGTATCTTACTCTTTGGCCATTTTCCAGTTCAATCGTATCACCGTCAATAATCTTGATTACTTTAAATTTTTCTAGTTGGTTAGCGGATTGTTGGTCTTTACCAGAAATGATGTTTATGTCTGCGCTTTCAATTATTTGTAAGAATAAAAAGAAATCGTCAAGTGAAACGGCTCTTATGCTAACCGGGTATTTATCGGAAAAATATTCACTATTAAGATCATACAAATCAAAAGGGTTAATAAAGATGCGAGTGGTGTACCAATTATGCTGGTTTTGTGTTTCCGGTTCAGAGCCAAATTCCTGCAATATGGGAACAGCCAATTTATGCCCCAAAAAATTAATATTCATCCTCCCGATTTCTTGGCCGTTTATTAAAAATAAACTTCCTGAGGTTGAAAAATATTCTAAATCATTAAAAACCATAGAGGAGTTGTTAATTTTAAACTCAATTGCGGGAAAAGGATCTAACGGGTAGCGGGCTTGAAAATTTTGGATAATTACCTGGCTTGGTACTTTAAATGTTATTGAATTATCACTATCCTCTGCGTTAAGGGTATATTGCGGCCAATCTTGAGGAGGATTAAAAACAGATAAGCCATGGAAAGGAAAGGCTAAGTCGGTTGCTGTTTGGTCGTTTCTTACTGAACTTAAGTTTGCCTGTTTTAATTTAATAATTTTAAGTTGGAACAAGTCTGACAAGGTTAATTTGGTAGTTGGGAGTAAGATTATTATCGCAATAAATTGGAGCACCACTAGAAAGCCAAGACCAAACGGAAGCAGCGAGGCTGTTTTTTTATTAGCTTTCATACCCTATCGTAATTATAATATGAACTCATTTAAAAATTCAAAGGAGTAATTTTTGAGCAAGAAAAAAGGCCAAACCTTTGTGTTAAAGTTTGGCCCGGTTGGTGTTACGGTTGTTCTCTGTATGTGTTTATTGTTCTATTTAGGCTTGGGACGATCTCTGTTTCATATTGGTGGGTAATGTTTTTCCAAGACTCGGTTTCCTCTTTCCAGAATTTCGCTTCTGTGTAGAAAAACGCGAGGAGTAACAGCAAGGTACCGAGGCTTACCAACGCCAGGAATTGGACGATTGTCTGTTTTTTTACTCTGCCGTACATCTCCTATTAACCTCCTTTCTCTTGCCTCAAAATTCCAATAATGTTAAGTTGCCAACCGATAAGGAGAGATTCTATCACTATGGGATAATTATTTCAATTCATTGGGGTAAAGGTTTTCTGTTGTCTTTGAAGCTAAGAGTTCGTGTCCTGTTCACACTGCGGCATTTTTTGAGGCTAAAAAAGCTGGTACGCTGAGTGGGATAATTTTCGGATGACGGCTACCTGCAAAAGAAGCCAGAACATAATGCCGGTAGTATTATTTCTTTCGCTTTTTGAGATATTGGTTCCAATATCTTTCGGCGGCAATAATCGCGATTATTATTGAGTAACTAGAAATGTTGTTTGTCAATATTCCGTAAGTTAACGCAACAGAAACAATAACAAAACCAAGGAGCCAAAATAGTGCGTGTTTGTGAAGTTTCCTTAGGTTTTTAGTTAAAAAGATGGCCACTAAAATGACCGATAAAAACAATGGTGACAGAACAACTAGTATTTGAAAGTATTTTACGAGATCTTGAGCCACGGGTTCAGTATAGCAAATTTCTTTTACCGAAAAAACTTGTAGACTGGAAGACGGAATAATCTTTGGACAACGAGGCCGATTTTTTGCAAGTTTTAAGGTGAAAAAGGATAACTAATTTAGACCTATAATAAGGGCAAAAATTACCTGTACGACCAGTGGGAGGATTTTAGAACTTTTAGGTATAAATTTTAAGAAAGAGAGTTTTTGTTTCTGTTTTCCGATAATGCTAAAATCAAACTGTTATGGTTAGGAAATGGTATCAGGATTGGCGCAGTTGGTTAACGATAGTTCTATTGCTTTTTCTCCCCACCTTTCTTCTTGGCTTAGTTTTGATGTGGTGCTGTACTCCGTGGAGTAAAAAAGCCAAGTGGTGGATAACAGGGGTGGGTATTGGCATTCCTCTTGCAGTTGTTTTAATACCCTTGGTACTTATTCCACTTTTTCAATTGGAATGGCGCCTATCAGGAACGCGATACAAAAGTGGAGATTCTTTGACACCTACACCTCAACCGACTGTTTTGCCTTCTGTAACACTAGAGTCAGTGATGGGCAGTTATTCTAAAAGACAATTTGATCCTGGTGAAAAATTTTTTCAAGATCATAGTTTTCCTGCCGAAATTGTTTCTAAGGATGAATCGGATTTGGTTTCAATGAGGTGCACACCTGAACTTTATTGTCCCAATCCGTATGTTGAATGTATTTATCATCAACAAGAAGCGGATTCTTCGGTTAAAATTGTAGACGGTAGACTTCTAGCACTGGTGAAGGCAGCTAACATGACCAAAGATCCTGAACTTGCAGGAGGAAGGTCATCTCATGATGTGGAGATGATAACTTTTTGTCAGGCAGAAAATGGGAGAGAATTTTTGGCGTATAAAATTCCTCTGGTAGGCGGAGGCGCAGGAACTGCCGATTATTTTGGCCTGGTTCTTCCAGGCGATACAATCGAAAAGATTGGGACAATACAAGAAAATATAGCTTATTTTAGCTGTCATCGACCTCTTCAGTTAACTAAATCTGACAGTTTGTTTTATGTGTGTGGGGGAGGAGATGGGCCTTCGTGGTTGAGAAGTATTTATGAAATTAATTTTACAAGCAAAAGTGTTGAGAGGGTGGCTTATTGCGAATCTTTTTTAGACGAGCAGTATCAAGTGAGCGAAACCTGTGACTATGAACAGTAAGCGACAAAAGAGAAGGCAGTTAATTTAGGACTGTATTAAGGAAAAAACGCTTGTACGCTCAGTGGAAGGATTTTAGAACTTTTTAACTTCGGTTTGCGATAGAAATTGATGATCTTTGGATATTCTAGCTTAAGAATAATTACTTCTAGCGGCAATTAGCCCTGATATAACTAATAGGCAAAAGAGAGCGACTACCCAAGAACCTTCAGATAAAGAATATACTAACGCAATGAGATAGATCCCTATGCCGAGATAAAAACCTAGCCTTTTCTTTTTAATTAAATTTATTGTTACGAAGGCCATAAAAGTACAGAGAGTTCCCCACAGAGCTAAAAAGGAAAGCAGAGGGATGGAGATTGGATTGGTTTTTGGAAGCGTAAGAAGAGTGGGAATTAAACCACCGAAAAAAATCAAGGTGACGATAATAAATATTGCAGAAATTATGGTCGAAATAAAGCGAAATTTAGATTTATCGGTTGTTTGTTTGCCATTAATGATTTTTTGCGAGCCAGAGGTAGTCAGAATTTCGCCTGAAAGGATTTGTGGATTTGTGATGTTTTCCATTTAAACCAGTATGGAAAATCGGGAAAGCAAAGTCAAGAAAGAATCGCTGTTGTTTATTGAGGGCTATAAATACCGTTTTTCTCGGCAATTTCTATTAGGGGCTCTTTTTGTAGGGCGTTTATGGTTTCTTCTTCTTTCCCTTTTTTAACTTTAAAAAGGTTCGTGTAGCCTAATTCGGTTATTTTTATGATTTCAAGATTGTGGTTTTGGAATAGTTTGTCAATTTGATCACGGGTGGCTTCATCTTTAAAGGTAACCAGTACCTCGCCTTGAACATAATTTAATTTTGTCGTTTGCGGCTTGAGGAAAGGTATTTTCTCTGTTTTGTAACCGTAGTAACCACCGGCTACAGAAATAATTAGAAAAAAAAGGATTAAGAAAATTCGCTTCACAATTTAAGTATACAAAAGACCAAGAAAAAAGGCCAAACCTTTGTGTTAAAGTTTGGCCTTGTGTGGCACACTATCCCTCGAATTTGAGTTGACCCGGACAGTTTCCGTGCCGGTCTTTCAACAGATTTTTTGCGGCTTCCTTACTTTGGTCGTTGCCCTCCGTGTACGAGAGCCAGTCGACAAGGCCACAGGCCTTACAGGTTGCGCAAACATACGTTTTTTCCGAGGGCTCCTCTCCAAAGTCAAACTCTAGTTCCTCGTGGTCTTGTTCGGCTTCGTATTGCTCCCCGTCTGCCTCTGGCCCCAGTTCGGCCTCGATCCGTAGACGGTCCATAAGAGGATCGTCAGTTGAAAACTGACCTACTTGACGGAATCCGTCGTAACCACTCATTTTTTCACCTCTTTCTGATGGGAATGTGCCAATACAATGATGTTATTTTATCACTATGGGGTAATTATTTCAATTTATTGGAGCAAGGGTTCTTTATTTCCCCCGAAGCTAAAAGTTCGTGTCCCGTTCACACTGCGGCATTTTTTGAGGCTAAAAAAACTGGTACTCCCAGCAGGACTCGAACCTGCAGCCTATTCCTTAGAAGGGAATCGCTCTGTCCAGTTGAGCTATGGGAGCTTGGCTTGGGCTTTATTTTATCTTATCTTTGTGTCAGTCGCAAATTTTGACCGGGAGGAATAATGCGGCCTTTAACTGCATTTCTTAATCTTTGCCAATACTGTTTGTTATCTTTGTATTCATCCGGCCGCCTGTTTTCTCCCTCTTCTGGTTTAACAAACGATTGATATTTGTCTTTTTCTAAAACGCCTGTGGTTATTAAGTCCCCCCAAGGATCAAACGTACTAAAGTCTATTTGCCGTAATTGTTCAGTTGACGGTGGTTCCTGAGACATAATTTCGGCCGTTATCTTAGCAATGTCGGCGTAGGACAAACTGCCGAAAATATTAATGGTCGGGTCCGTTAGCAAGGAAAGTATTGTCTCAAGTCCTTCCGTCGGGTTGGCGGAAATTTTATTTATGACTGCTTTAATAACTTCAATTTGGCGATTACCGCGCAAATAATCACTATCTTTTTTTCTTAAACGAGCATATCTCAGTGCAGCCTGGGCATCAAAATGATTTATCCCTGTTTTTATTTCGATCCCTAAATCCCTAAAACCTTCAACCCCACTGCCATCTCCATAGCGGTTGACAAATTTTTCATCTAACTCAATATCAATACCGCCGATTTTATCAATAACCTGAACGAAACCTTTAAAACTAAAGGAGGCGCCAAAATCAACTGGTAGTCCAGTCGCATCTTCGAGAATCCTCCTGGCATCTTCAGAACCACCAAAGACTGTCATGGCATTAATTCTGAATTTAGCACCTTGGTATTTAGTCGTTAATTTGTCCACTCCCGGTGCGTGCAGATCACGGGGAGGTCTGATTGCGGTAACTTTTCCCGTTTTAATGTTGACGGAAAGAATAATCGGGGCATCGGCCCTAGCGATGATTTGGCCACTGGTTGTAGTTTTACCAGCATCAAGTCCAATAATGGCAAAATTAATAGTTGTTGCCGCTAGCTCTTGGTCGACTCGGTTTAAGTATTCCGGATCAGCTTCAGCTCGTTGTTGTCTTAATTCTTGTATGCGAGGAAAGATTCGACTCATTGCTCTGGAAACATAGGAATCCGGGTTGGGCAAAATTATTTCTTGATTAGAAACAGTCGTGATCGGAATCTCCGGTGTTGGGCTGGGAGGAGTGGTCGCCGTTTCTGTTGGCATTGGTGTTGGCGATGGTGTCGGGCTGGGAGTATTGGTTGGTTCTAAAATGAACAAAGTCGGAGTTGAGGTAGCTGTTTCTGTTGCCGGAATTGGCGTGCTGGTAGCTTCTGGCGGCATTACTTTTTCCGGTTGTTGCTTTCCTGCCCCGAAAATAATCGGTAACATCTGTTTAAGTCTCATAACCAGAGTGGGACTTGGCTTGGGAACTTTTTCTCTTATTGGGGTTGGGCTGGGAGTGTTGGTTGGAAGAGCTGTTTCTGTCGGGCTTGGTGTTGGTGATGGTGTGGCTGTTTCTGTTATTGTTGCTGTTGGTGTACTGGTGACAGTAGCCGTGGGTGTAGGGCTACTAGTTGGCGAACTTGTTGGCGAAGGGGTTACGGTTTCTGTTTCTTTAACAATAACCCCCAATCCCAATTCTTCAATTTCTTCGGCAGTTAAATTTTGACCGTCTTCACTGGAAAAAGCCATGACCTCAATCGGTGAGAAAAAGTTCTTTTCGATTATTTCCGCTGCTTGATCTGTGGCAAAAAAAAGTGTAGCTCCTAATAGTGTGCCGGCGGCAAGTTCTCTTATTATTACTCTTCGATGCCTTCCAAGAAATTTTCCGGCTTTGGCTAATAAAGAAGGGGTAATTTTTTGTGTTTCAAGTTCTTTTTTAAGTTCGTTGCTTCTTTTCTCCAGTCTCTGTCTAAAGATTTCAGCATAACTAATTTTTTCGCTGTTAAATTTCGCTTCTCTTGCCAGTGAAGCGGCTCTAATTGTTCTGGCGGCTCCTTTTAAAACCTGGCCTTGCTTACCAATGATTTCTTGGTCTTGCTGATCGCTAGCCAGGTATTTAGCTAGCATAAAGTTAATTTTGCCTTTAATACCCCTGGTCATGTAGCTCATCAATTCCTGGTAATAGACGCCATTTTCTTCTAATTCCTGTTCCTTTAGTCGTTCAGTAAGAAAATCGGCAATTTCTTGCTGGCTTAAATTTTGCAGAGCTAACATATCTTTTAGACTTCTGTCTTGCCAAAAATTAGCTGTCGCTTCTCTCATTCTGGTTCGCAGTGCTTGTCGTTGTTGTTGATAATTTTCTGGAGGCGGAACCATTTCTTGTTCTTGGTATGAACCAAGATTACTTTCGGCAAAGGCAAAAGCCTGGCTCAAATATTCTTGCCTTGTTTGCCGTTCTCCCAGGAATTGTTCCTTGCCAATGAAGCCGCTGTCAGGTCTTTCTGTCATTCTTTTTTTACCATTTTTTTAATCTCTTTTTGACTTTCTTTAATAATCTTTTTTTCCAGATCTTTAATATTTGTTCTTAGAAAGGTGTCAATGTCTCCCTGCTTTTCCCCTTCAAGTAAGGTGATAAACTCCTGTTTCTTTTTTCATCTTTCAAGTTATCAAAAATAACTTTTAAGATTAAAAGATCAGAAAACTCATCAAAACTTTTTTTCAAATTCTTTTTTGTTTGCGACATGTTATTTTTTGAATTTTTGGGAAGGAAAAATTGGAGCGGGAGACGAGGTTCGAACTCGCGACCTTTTCCTTGGAAGGGAAACGCTCTACCAACTGAGCTACTCCCGCGTGCTCACTTGTCTATTTTACCAACAACGGTAATTTTTTACCAATTGTTTTTACTCTTTGGTTAGCATGCCAATCAGGCTGTAAACTGCCGCCAGTCCGACAAGGCTGTAAACTACTCTGGAAACAGTGGTCATGGTGCCAAAAAGCATTGCCACTAAATCAAGATCCATTAGTCCCACTAATCCCCAATTCAAGCCGCCGACAATCAGTAAGATTGTTGCTATTATCGCCAATGGTTCCTTTTTCACTTATCTTCACCTCCTTTCCGTTATTAATCAATAAATTAATTGCCAAACACGAAAGCTTAGATAAAAATTGTAGCCGTACCAGAAAGAGTAAGGGATTAACAAAACAGCGGCAAATTTAGACACTTTCCAGGTTAAAACTATTAGAGCAATCATTGCCAAATAGAAAAAAAGGTTTTCGATTAATGAGAAGCTAATTAGATAAGCATTAAAATGGCTGTTATTAAAAAAGGCGCCAGTAAGGCCGCTAATGGCAAAAGAACCGCTGGTTAACCATAAATGGCTTTGGTTTGGAACATCAAAGAAAAGTGACACTGTTGAAATTAAGGCTAGAAAACCAACCACCGCCAGAATAAAAACAGTTAGTTCTTTGTTGGGAGACCAAATCGGCGGGTTAATTGGTTGGTACCAATCAGTGTTGGCCCTGGTTAGCAATGAATCAGCAAAAGAAATACTTAAAATAAGAATTGGCAGGAAGACACTCTCCAAGCTCATTATCTTATCTTAAGATTTTTAAGCGGAATTTGTAAATAGTTGTTTTGTCGGAGTGGGGGGAATTGAACCCTCTACCTCTCGGTCCCAAACCGAGCGTTCTACCGATGAACTACACTCCGGGTGTTTTATCGTGTGCCGAGGGCGGGAGTCGAACCCGCACGACTTTATGGGTCACGAGATTTTAAGTCTCGCGCGTCTGCCAGTTCCGCCACCTCGGCAAGTAATGTCAAAAAGTCTGTCGGTAGCGGCCAGGTCTTACGATGCCGCCACCTCGGTTAATCTGGAGTTATTTTACCAGATAATAAGTTCTCTATAAAGATTCTTTGACCAGAGTTTGTATTTGGGAAAAATCATTCTCCCCTGCTTTGGGGATGAGAATATACTGGCCACGATTGTTTTTTGAAGGCCTAAGGGTATTTTCTTCAGAAAGAACCACTTTTGTAATTTGGTAATTTTCAGGGTTAATTATTAACTTTGTTATGTCAGAAACATCTTTAAGGACCAAGTCTGTTTTAACCATATTTGCCATGGTGGTAAATAGTTGTTCAACATTTTTTAATGCCTCGATGCTGATTAACTGATCCATAATGCCGGTTAAGATTGCTAATTGTCGGCCTCCCCTACTAAAATCACTCCCGTCTTGGCTTGAGTGGCGAGAACGGGCTAATTTTAAAGCAGTTTTTCCGTCAACATGGGTTTTACCTTTGTCAAAATGAAGATGTTCATAACGGCAGTCGTATTGCTTTTCTAGTAAAAATCCCGACATGGTCGCGTTGATGGCAGCCAGTGTTTCCGGATCCATGCCACAGCTATCCAATTCTTTACCGGCGATTGGGTAGTAATAGTCGTCAAAGGCTTTTTCTATAGTTATGTCAATGCCTCCAAGCAGGTCAACTATTTGGGTAAAATAGTTGAAATCAACTAAGATGGCAAAGTCAATCGGTAGATTAATGACTTTACCAATCGTTTCTTTAGCCAATACTAAACCACCCAAGGAGTAAACCTCGTTGATTTTAATTTTATCCTTATCTCCAAGGGATACTTGCAAATCGCGAGGAATAAAAATAAGAGTCACTGTCTTACTGTCATTATTAACATTAACCACCAGATTAGCGTCTGTTAAAGCACTGCCGGCATGGCTTGGATCACCTTGGCCCAACAAAAGAGCGGTAAAAATATCGGGAGGGGAAACTATGTTCGGACTAGGTGTTGACGAAGGAATTAGCGATAATGGCTCTATGATATTTTTGTCGTTCTTGGAAAAATATATGAAAGAAACAAAGGTGGAAGCGATAAAAATAAACAAAAAGAAAAGAATCGTGTAAATTTTTCTTTTTGAAATTTTGCGAACCATTGTGGCCATTATACCCTAATACTTCGGAGGTTTTTATTGTTGGTTTAAATTGATTGCGTCTTCGAACATGGCATCTCCTGTCTTTCCCCATTTTACATATTCTTTAATCTTAGAAGCGGGAACAAGTTTCCTTTCCCAAACTAATTTACTATCAGGATCAATGGTTTGCAGAAGAAGTCTTTTGACTTTGGCGATAGATCTTGCTTGATAAAAAACTTCTCCTTCCTTTTGATTGGGGTTATTCGGAAATTCGACTCTTTGAACCCCTAAGTCCTTTATGTTAAATATTTCAACATCTACCTCTTCTAGAACTTCACGGATTAATGTTTCTTTTATGCTTTCACTCTTTTCTATTGTTCCGCCGGGAAGCTGCCAATCACTGTTTTTATCTCTTCGGCAAATTAAGATCTTGTCTTTACTGTTGAAAATAATCGGATAAGCTTGTGTTATTGGTGTGAATGAAGAAATATTGTCACTTCTTATCCAACTCAGAGTAATCTTATGGCCTTTAAAATAATATTGGTTGCTCGGATAGTTCATTTATCTTATATTTGAGCCGTTGCAACCTGTCTTGTTTTAATTGGTGGTAGTTTGTCTGTTTTTTTAGTTTCGCCAGATCCCCTAACCATCACATAGAGCCTTGTCATGTTGCTGTACCACCGGCGTTTTGTATCTCTTTCTGTTGGTGATAAATATTGTGCCTCTTCGTGTAAGTTAAGCTTACCGTCTTTATCTGGTTTAAGTAAGGAAATTATGTCCTGTTCATCAAATTTGTCGATCGTTCGTTGACCGAGAAGTTCGGTGCCGCCAAGCAGATAAACATTGTCGCCTTTTCTGGAAATTAAGATTGGCGAACCGTTTTTAATTTCCCAGTCCTTTCTTTGGTACGGAATTCCATCTGCCATTGCCGCTTCAAAGACCCAGCCGCTAAAAGTATTGTCGGGGTATCTTTGGGACAGTTCTTCGTTTTGGCATTTAGCTCGGTTTGGGATTATTAGTACACCAATTACTCCGTCTGGTATGGTTGTTGCTGGGATTCCAAAAATTGTTTTTGAATCATAAACATCATGAGAGTCTTCTTTTCTATAAAGCTGGTCTCCTTCAATCCTTCTTATTGAAAAATATTCCTCCTCGCCTGCCTCTATCCGCAATGTTGCCGGCAGATTATTTATGTCAACAGCGATAGCACTTTTTAGTTTCAGTAGTTCTTGTCTAGCAGAACTAGCCTTTGGGTCAAGCCGCCAATCGATTGCCTGAAAAGTTCTGCCTATTTCTCTTCCAAAGCGAACGACTCCTTGTTCTAATCGGTTGAGGCTATCCATGATTTTAATTCTAGCAGAATTTAGGTTATGAAGAACAGATCCGTTTGGGGTATAAATAACCGTACTAATACTTTTGGGTTGAGCGGGCCGGTCTAGGACCCTTTCATCCTTATAGTAGTGTACCAAATTAAGGCTAAGTGGAACAAATGGAACATATAAAAAGGAAGTTAAACTGATATAGTATGATATAGTCAAATATAATGGAACTTTTACTTCCTAAGTCTTATAATTGAATAAGTGAATATGGTGAAGAAATCTAATCGTTTCAAATTTATAAAATCTATCGTTTTTGTAGCGGTAATTTTGGCTGTGACTGGTTATGTTGCTTATCGAAATTGGCAAAGTAAATTTGAGGCACCTAGACAAAACGCCCCAACTATTGAATTCACGATTAGCAAAGATATGACCTTACAGGCAATTATTGGTGATCTTAAATATTACGGTTTCACAAAAGACGAAGGAGCTTTTACATTCGCCTTAGAACACACACAAGATAACACCAAAGGTGGCACGAACTTTATCCGAGTAGGTAAAGGTAGCAAAACAATAGAAAGAGAAGCATATTACACAATCTCTCAAAGCATGAATGCTTGGGAATTGGCAAATATACTACTTAATACGGGTGAACACCGTTCCTGTGATCATGGTTGTCCAGATAGTGCTTTTAATCCGGAATTAATTCCCGGTGGAGATTTGGCTCCAACTATAAAAGAGAGATATTCCTGGGTCAAAACATACGAGGATTGTGTGAAAGCGATTGGGCATGATGGAGGGCAATTATCATCTGAACAGTATTTTGAGAGAACCGGGATAAGAAGATGTGTTTCACCTGATGGACGAGAATTTACTCAAGGTAAGGAGGGATGGTCAGATGTTCCTACTCCTTAGTTTTATCTTTAGGCAAGTTGGCATTGATAAAATTAACTTTCATTGAGGGTTTCTTTGGATACTTTTTGAGAAACTCTTCGTTTTCAAAAATTAGATAAACCGTACAATAAATCGATCCATCACTTCTCTTTAAATCTCTTCCTTTTAATAATCCCTGCCTTCTTAATTTACTTCTTGTTGCCGGATGCAGACCATAATCGTACTGTAATTGCCATTCTTTAATCCAAACTTTGTTGTCGCTGTCGTAAGTAAGTGCCGGAATTAACTTTTTCTTAATATTGTTCCAGCAATCTCGACATCTTAAGCCTTTTGTATTCCACCAAATGTCATTTCCTTGATAATTATCCCCACAAATTCCGCAAGTGTATGGACCTTCCGTTGGTTCCAGATAAAAACCTCTTACCTTTTCCTTCTTGAGCCTTAACTTTCTGCGATGTTCAATAACTGCTTGATCGTAGAGGATTTCGAAAAAGCTTGTTAGCCGTTGAGCTTGATCTCTCGCTTCGGAGTCAGTAATGTCCTGCCCATACTCCTTTTTAAAAATCTCTTTATATTCTTGGACTAACTTATCTGACAACATAGGTTAAATTCCAAATCCTAAAGTAATACTGCTTCCTGTTTTCGATCCACAAAAATCGATTGTCGCCATAATTCCTTCCTTATTCATATCAACATAGCGGAATTCTGCGATGTTTTCAGTAGGGTTAATAATGGGTTGGTCTGCTACGACTTGAGTCATTGCTAACATAAATTTCATCCACTTATCATCATCTTTCGCGAAAAGGTTTGGTAGATTGTATTCCTTCAAAATATTAATCATTTCCTTCCTAAATTCAGGAAGTAATAAAAAATCTATATTCCCATTTTTTGGATACACATCAATAGAATCATCAATATTCTTCATTATCTTTTTCATTGTTGAGGTAACATAATCCTTTCTCGTATGCACAATCCAGTCGGCATGAAATCTAATTAATGAAAATTCTTCAGACCCAACTTCTTGTCTTTCCCGGTCAAGCAATTTCCTTAACTCAACCATTAGGTATACAACTTCGTATTCCTCTTTCAATAAAGGACGGTCGGATAAAAACGCTTTAAGCTTATCGATTATCTGTAACTTCATTTGGTTTTCTTAAAATTTTGCTTCCATTGCTCTTTGAACTCGTAATACTTTGGATCTCTTTTGATCAATAAATCAAAAATCTCACCGATTTCCTTATCGTGTCCGCTTATTTTTGTCAGTCTTGAGACAGCGACGTCTAGGTCATGAGCAATCAACACAGGAGTTGGATACTCGGCGAGTTTTTTTAGGCAAACAAGAAACTCCTTTTTACCTTTATGATCTAATATGGCCTCTAAAATCTTTCCGTTATAGAAAAATGGCCACCAATACATCTCTTGTAACTTGCTTTCGTCCCAATTCTTTTTGAAATAGTCCGATTCTATGTCAATACACTTGGTCCAAATGTCATAACAAGTGTCAAAATATTCTTGATAATAGTCTTCGACGAAACGATAGACGTCATCATATACGCTATGATCGTACTCGGAAATTAATTCATTAAGATATTTAGCAGATAATTCAACGGCTTGTTTGACGGAAAGGGTACGTTTTTCTTCAGGTGTTTTTGAAATTTCATCAGGTAATCGTTCAAATTGCCAAGCCAATCGAGCTTTCACAGTATTGTTGCCATCTTTTAATTGTTTTAACAACAACTCCTCGATCTTTTTAAAATCAAAGGGTTCCAGCTTTTTCCACGGCCATTTCGGAAAAGCATTATTTCTAAAAAGTGAATAATAAATTAGTAATGGTAGTATTTCATCTACAACATCCTCATCATCTGACGATAAAAATACTTCGAGAACCCTCATCGCCTTTTGAGTTCCCAAAGTTCGCATGTAGGAGAAAACCATCGCTAAATGTCTCGCTATCTGTTTAAGGTTAATATTTTCCTTTGTTAACATCCCGAAAGCGATTTCTTCAATCTCCTCTGCTAATTCTTCAGAAATGAACCTCTCATCTTTACCGGGTAAGTGTGTGTGACGATTTTTTACTAATTCCATTAGAGGAATACATCCTTCAGCACGTACATAATAATTTGAGTCACTACATAATCGTTTAACCAACTTTATGCACTCCGGCATTATTTCCTGTGTGACTTTTTGGTCAGTCTCTCCGAAAGGCACGACCAGTTTCTGCAACGTCCAGGCCAAGTAGCCCCGAACTGTTCTAATGGCCAGGTCTTTTTCTCCTTTAGCAACCCTAACGTGTTCATTTAATTCTCCTTTTGGATCGTCCGGATAGTTTGACCCGTCTTTTGGTGGATCAGTGTCGTTGATAAATATCTTTACCAGCCAGAGTGAATCCTTCTTGAATCCAGCTCTGGCCAATTTCTTAGAAAACTGAACTAGTGATTCTCTGGCATAACGATAGTTGAATCTGTTTTCGAGGGGTTTAACGTCTTTTTCATTTAAATTATCAAGATCAGATATCTTTTTACCAACAAGACTGGATAATAGTGGCTTTAAGAATCTATCGAAAATAGCTATCAGAATTTCGGGCCTATTATCGTTTGTCTTATAAAGACTGCTGGATATAAGTATTTGTTGGTTTATCGTTAAGTTAGATGATTTATTAACCTCATTAAGAATCTTTAATCCTCTTTCAAAGTCTTCTTCGAGTACCCTCGTTAGGGTATTGGCGACATCGTATGTATCGAAGGTGTCTCTTCTTGTCTTGAAATGGTCACTTTCTATGTACTTCTCAAGAATATCTATTCCTTCATTTCGAGAGTCTGGATTATTAATAAGTTTTAATGCGCTATCAACTGTATCCAATTCTCCGTAATTATGTCTTTTTTGATATTCGGGATCTGTGGCCCAAGATTTGATAGTTTCTGTAGCTAATTTTCGTAATTCCTTATCATCACTTTTAGATGCCAAATCAGACACTATCATTTCTACAAACACATTTACCGGAAGATTTTTAAATTCATCCAAGCTTACTTTAACTAAATTCCATTTCTGCAGGTCAGAATAGTCACCCTTTAACTCTTGGAATACCAGATCAGCTTTCCATGGTATGCCTTTACGCATTCTTACAAAATCAGCTAGTATCTCGAAAGCTTCTTTGGCATGTTTACCCCCTTTATATTCTTGGAAAAGGATTCCAATAATTGCTCTATTAAGAAAGTCAGGTTTAACTTTACTGACGTCATCCATCTTTCTTGTAACACAGTTTGTCGTTATGAACTTCCAACCCTTTTCTTTATTTGCCTCATAAATAGTAGTTAATGTTGGCCTCAGAATTCGCGTTACAAAATGCCTATCTGAGATAGAAAACTCACTACCAGCTTGAGAGATCCCACCTCCCATATGCTCCCAGCCTTCAAAGTTAATTTTCTTTCCATACCTGCCATAGTATTTTTGAAATTGATCAGAAGCTATTTTAGAAAACCACAAAACTTTTTCAGAGGCATTTTGGTTTACATAATCAGATAAAATATCAAATAATTGTGGCGGTGTGTAATGCCAAAATTTTCCATCGTCTTCCACAATGTTGAAATTATCAAGAATAAAATCAATTATCTTTTTCTTTAGTTTGTCATCGGTTGATCCTAAATATATGTGTTTTAATAGGTTGGATATTTCTTCTCGCTCCCATGATTCATCATTCTGCTTTTGGTCATAGAGAAATCTACTTGATTTATAAGAATATAATTTTTTGATGACCTCGAAGATGCTCTCAACGTAGCTTGGGGAAGTGGAGAATATCTTTTTACATAGATCTACGATATCCTTCTTTACGAATTCTTCCCTAAAGTAATTGATTAAATATTCATCTAAGATTTTATTTATGAAGGTAATGATGTACTTTTGATTAGGATCGTTTGATGAATTGTTCTCAAAAACTTTAAATAGCTCTAAAGAATAGGCCGTACTTGCTGTTGCAAGCCATAATTGTTCCCATTGTTTGAGATCAATATTGTTTCTACTTGATAGCCGCTTCAAAGCTTCGTAATGAAGTGTCGGATTAGATGATAGTTCTGATATTGCGTTAGCACAAACGGCTCTTTTGTCAGGATCATGTTCGTTTACAAGTCTAATTACATCTTCTATCTTCTTTATGCTAACCTCTCTAGCTTCTTCATACGTTGTGCCATTATGCTTTAAATATTCCTGTTTTTTATCGATAAGTTTCGATAGAAACTCTACCTTACTGATATGGGCTCCTTTTTGTGAACCTAAATAAATATCGTTAACCAATAATGAATTAACCCAATCTTCCAAAACTGCTTGGGGAACCCAAAACGAACCTCCCATACTGATAGCTTGATACATAAAAAGCAGAATGGCTTCTCTATTCTCGATTTGAGAAACTTCCCAAAGTTTTACCTGTGAACTTACCAACTCAAAATGCTTATCCTCGAAATGAGGTGATTTGGACCTTAGAGATTGTTTGTATGTGTCACTAAGAAAAATATAGTTATTTACAATACTTTTTACTTGATCGTCAATTTTGTCAGATACAATCAGTAATTCATCATTTACTGACAACTTTCCATTAGCAATAACGGTGTCTAAAATATCCTTTAGTTCCTTAAGTTTGATACCATTTTTACGGATTTTTGATTCACAAATTATTTTCTTACCAGCATCATAAATAATTACATAATCTTCTAGCTTATCGCCCTCCAAAATTATTTCTGTAAAATCAGTTCTTCTTAAATTTTGCAAAAATAAAGATAGAGCACTGAATGCCTGATTATTAATACCTTTATAATTGTTTTGTCCAGCTTTACTCATATTTAAATGTTTTATTAAACTTTTCAATAAAATCCTTAAGTTTCACTCTTACCTCATCACCTTTTGAGTTTTGTAATGCCGGCTCAGTTGACTGGGTAGTATTAGGGAATGCTAGTCCAGATCCGTTTAGAACATCTCTCCACCCTCTAAACGACTCAATTGTTTTCACTAAGTCATCTCTAATTTTTGACGTGGTCGTTTTTCTTAATTCAGTTTCTAAGAAGGAGTCGCAATGTGCGAAAATTCTTACGTAGTGCATAGGAATTGTATTGGCGGTTGTTGTCCATCCTTCCAATATGCCGTCTCTTGAACTCAATAACTCTTCGAAATATCTTACATCGGTCGGTAAAAAACGAGTGAAATCGAATGCGTCGGGAACATCGCTGATTCTATCTATTGTTTTTATGCAACCATTACCCCTGATGTATATTGTTGAATCTGATATCAATGGTTTTTCCCAGTAGTGACGAACTTCTTCGATTGCTACTACATAAACGTATTTTCCGCCTCCTATGTCAATTGTTTTAACAACATCCCATTCTAAAGATCTTCCTAAAATCCTAAGCTTCTCATCTAGTTGCTTGTTAATTTCAGAAACATTATCGCCACAAATATTTTTATGCTTGTCGATACCGATAAAAATAATTCCTCCTAGAAAATTGGCGAATGCGGAAAAGTCTTTTCTGCATTCTTCATTACATCCCTGACCAGAATAGAATTTCGCCTTAAACTCGTAAGTATAATTTTCAGTTGAGTCAATATCTGCTAGTAAGTGATCGAGGTCAGCTCGATCTAGTAGTTTTATTTTTCTAACTTCTGTCTGGCTAAGCATAGTTATCAACCAAATCGATTTCTTCCTTGGTTAAACCATATAGTTTATAGACACTATTATCGATTTGTTTTTCAAATATTTTTACTTGGTCAATATTTTCTTGATTCTTAGAAATTTCCAAAATTTTCGTTGCTATATTACTAAGATAAAACCTTTCACTTTCTGATGGAACTTTAATTGGAAGTAAGTCAAGGTAAATCTTTTTAAAACGCAAGAAATCGCCCCTAATAGTACTCGAAATAGATTTGTAAAAAAGCTCCAATAGTTTTGAGTTTAAAAGAGCTAAAAGATAAAAATCCTTTAAGGGAATGCAAAATAAAGTTGCATCAATGTATGCACCTGTAGTATCAATCGTAAACTCACACCGTTTTGCTATATCAGTTGATATTATTTTAATTTCTTCGTAATGACGAAAGATTCCAGTTTGAGGTTGTTGCAATTCATACCATTTATGATTCTTGCTTGTCGCTCTATTTTCGAGTTGCTTTCGATAGCTTGCTAAATATTTTTCTACGGCAGGGTATTTCGAGATATCGACACCATGATATGTGAATATTATGTAATTGCTTGGTTTGCTTAACCATCTTTTTACATCCTTACCCCTGAGATATGGTTTTATAATTTCAGATGCTTCCGGATTATCTTTCAATATACTAGACCTTTCCTCTTCTGTTATTAGAAAAGCCTCATTTAATCCCGTCACAATTCCTCTGTAAAATTTGTCATTAATATATTGCTTTAGACTTTGGGAATTTTGTCGTATTTTTTTCCATATCTCCGCCAATTCATCTTCTTCAAACGACCATAATTGTTGAGTTAAATAGTCGCGTGGAAAATTCTGAATTTTCCCCCTGAGGTTAAATCCATTCAGATTTTTTGCTTTAAGATAACTAAATGTATAATTTTCCGGCGGAGTGTTTTTTAAAATTAGCACTGCGGGATACGTTGTAGCATCAAAAACGGGTGTATCTCCAAAATCTACGATCGAAATTACTTGGATGTCGCTATGAAATAATTGGCGAATTTTTGCCCCATATCCAGCTCTAAAAAACTTATTAGGTGTAATGTAAGATATTACCCCGTGTATATTAGCCAATTTGATTGCTCTCTCATAGAAGATTACATACACATCTGCTCTTCCGCTATAGGTACTATATATTTTTCTGAGTACTGGTTTATCGTCATATTTATAATTTACATGGCTAATATAGGGTGGATTAGCGATAACGATATCAAAGCCATCTTTTATTCCGAACATCCATTCCGGATCAAACCAAGAGGTGGATTTATGTGTAAACGGTTCCCAGTCGGTGAGTTTTTGGGTTAATTCAGCCTTTGCAACTCCCATGAAACCATGCTCTTTAATTAATTGATCAACTAGCCTTTTTTGCTGGGTAACAAATTCAGTTTTTAATTGTTCACGTTCAATACCAGATGCGTTGAAGTATTGATCGCGAATATTTTTCAGGTCATCGATTTTCTGATAATCGTCGAACATTGACTGCTGTGAGAGATCTATTTTAGGGAGTCCAATTAAACTATTTGCTGTAACAAACTTGAAGTCCAAGTTTGGTAGTGGTTCTATACCACGATTTTCATGCTTGTCTTCTATACGTTCGTCAACTATTAATGTGAGAAAGCATCTAAGCCTAGATATTTCTGTCGCAATGGATTGGATATCAACTCCGTAAATGTTTTCTCGAATAATTCCCAGCTTTCGGATGTAGTCAAAATTTTTATTTTCAAATTCTCTTTCAATTACTCTTTTGACTTCCGGAGATGTATTTTTAATTTGTTTTTTGAACCACAATTGACCCTCTGGATCAGTTTGTTGAAGGATAAATACTATTTTCTGTAGTGCGCCAATTGGAAATGCACCAGAACCGCAGGCGGGGTCAAGTATTTTGACTTTCTCAAGCGCTCCAATTATCTTCTCTTTTTCCTCAAGAGTTACAGGGTTTTCCGAATCATCGCTTAAATCGTAGCTAATTATTGCTCTAAGTTTTTCTTCACTAATTCCAGTTTGTTCTTTAAGGTAAAGAAGTAAACTCTCATCAACCATATAATTTACGATCGATCTTGGAGTGTAGTAACTTCCCGTACTTTTTCTCGCTGACTCTCCCGTTTCCGGATTAATCTCTGCTAAAAGATTTTCAAAAATACGCCCAAGCATTTCCGGATCAATTGAAAGCTCCTCGTCATAACTGGTATTTTCATCAATGGTAAAGTTGTATGTTTCTAGAATTTCAAAAAAATCATTTAGCCACGAGTCTGGAATAACTAAAGTGTTATGGAATTGTGATTGGAGATCACCATTCATTCGTTTGTAGAAGTCATCCTCCTGCGGTGAAAACAGTCCTC
Source organism: uncultured Gammaproteobacteria bacterium (assembly GCA_964655765.1). GTDB lineage: Bacteria > Patescibacteriota > Microgenomatia > PFEM01 > CAYPPS01 > CAYPPS01. Next base: position 17,971 of record CAZZNI010000003.1, on the reverse strand, counting down.
CGTTTAGATATGGAACAGAAGAAAAAGGTTCTTTTGCAAAATCTTCGCGTCTTGATTTGACTTGTTTATTCAATACTTCAAAAAAGATAGGCTCGAGGATTCTATGATAATAATCTTTATTTTTTTGAACAGCACTTATTGACAAGAGATCTTTAGGCATAAGAGATAAACCTGTCTCACTTTTCTTTTCTCTCAAAAACCAGCAGAAGATTATTCTTCCTATCAGGCGTACTGCAAATTCTAGGTTTGTTTTACTCTTATCTTGTGTTGAGGGGAGTTTCAGCTGTCCGGATACAAGCTTTGTGAATGCCTGAGAAATTTCCTTATAAAACTCTTTGTTTACGACTTCAATTGAGAATCTGCTTTTTAAGTCATCAAAATCAGTTACCTTCCCTTTGCTGATGAGAAATTTTGTTGGGGTATTAATTTTTGCGTTCTGACCCAGGAAAAAAGATAAACGTTTGGGATTAGAGTAGGTTAATGAAACTTTACCTTTTTCAGTAGGTTCTGGAGTAGCTGTTAATAAGGAAAATCTCCAATCTTTGTTATCGGGTGAATGAAAAACAGCCAAAGCGTTGTAGATAGCGCTCGATCTCATTACAGAAAACGCATCTTTGGTTAAGGCTACTCTTTTATTTGATGATCCATCGAATACAAATTCAAAAACTTGAAGGTCAAGTTCGCGACTTTCACCTAAGTACTGGGCCTTTTGAATACAAGATAGTGAGCTGGTATTAACTGGCCGAATATCTCGCCTGAAGTCTATTAAAAAATCTTCTTCAAGAAATTTAAGTAAGTCGTCACGTTGGTAATCATTATTTAGTTGCATCATGCTAATTGTTCCGCAAATAACAATAACTCTTGTGCTTCGTCAGTATGTTTAGATCGATTTAAGATATTACGGACATATACTTCTGGAATAATATCTATCAGTTCTTTATAGGATTCTTCGACCTTGTTTGCATCCAATTGAGAGATGTCTTTAAGTGACCCGTCACTAATATCATCAAGAGTTTTAATAATAGAAATAATATCTTCACAGTAGTCTCTGGAAATTGGTAACTTATCAGCTATTACTTTCAATACATTAATAGCAGTTGCTCTTCTGCCTTTGATTTGAGGTAATTCATGTTTAGCAAAAAGTTTCTCTTTTGCCAGATTAAATACACTTGTAAAGTCTTTATCTACCATTTCACCTTTCTCATCTGGCTTGGCGTCAAAAATTGGTAATGATTCTTCGGCGGAAGTAACTTTAATATCTTCAGCTGTGAGCCCAAAAGTAAAAATAGTATTTTGCCCTTTTTTACCAAAAACAATCGTTCCAAAGTCTTTTCCGGTGTTTCTTTTAATACGACTTCTTCTAGGTAGATTCAGAACTTTTTTCATTAAGTCATCATCTTTTAAAGCATTTTCAAAGTTTTCTCTGTGCTTTGTATCCCAAGATAATTTTTCATCTTCTCTTCTGGCTTTATCAAATTCATCTTTAAAGTAGGTAACCAACTCCTCATCCTGGGTTAATGTCTTTGTATCACTCCCAACAACAGCATTTATCAATTTCATTTTGAGAGTAGAAATTGTTTTTAGTCGAGTTGTCTCTTCTCCTATCGCGGTGGGGAAACAGTTGTAAATATTTAGGAATTCAAAGACCTTCTTATTAATACGATTTATACGGCCAACTCTTTGAATAACTCTTGTGGGGTTGTAGGGGATATCATAATTAATCACGATCCCGGCTCGATGAAGGTTAAAGCCCTCGCTAAGAGCATCGGTAGCGATTAGAACATCAAAATCGTTCGTTTGTTGCGACTCTTGGATTGAAGCGTCAAAGTTCTGACGAATAATCTTTTTATATGCATCAGTGCCTTCTGAAGCAGTGTATCTGGTTACTCTGGCAAATCCGCGTTTATCCATCATTTTATAAAGATAATCAACAGTGTCTTTGTAACTCGAGAAAATAACAATCTTTCTATCCTTGTTTTCAGATAATAATTCCTTGATTTTTTCTATAACGTTATCTAATTTTGGATCAAGGTCAGCGTATTTAGGATTTGAATACCAGTCATCGTGAATAGTTTGTAATAGTTTCGTGTCATGCCGTACATCTTCAATAAACTTAGGACTCAGCATGTCTTTACTAATTTCTAAAAATCCCTTTTTTGTTCGTAAAAGTTCTAAATCTTCCGCAATAGAATCGGATTCACCATCTTCGGTATCGTAATCTTGTGGATCTGGAAGTTGCCCCTTTTTCATAATTGGTACAATACCAAGTTCATTCCACCAATTTTCAATTAATTTATTAGATTCAATCATCTTTTCTAAAGTTGAACGGAAGGCGTCTTTGGAACTCTCAAAACGCATAACAAGAAGACGTCTCATAAACTTTGCCAAGTTAGTTTGAGCAATTCTAATGTCTTCGATGTCGTCAAATTCGCTTTTATATTTTTCAATAAACTTCTTGCGATTTTCATCATCCATGTAGGTTTCTGAGGTAGGTTTGTATCTAGCTCCAATAAAACCTTCATTATCTGGCTTGATAATTAGATCTAACGTCTTCATATATGGTCCAAAAAGCTCTCCTAAATCGTACTCAAGTGGGTCCGGGCCTCTGACTTCAGCAAAGGATATGTTCTGACGTTGGAGATCTTCCCGGTAACGAGTGATGTAATTGAGATCAAGACGAGACCTTCGGATAATTATTGTTTCGATTAACCTTCGTTGTTCCGCTGCAATTTCTGAGGATTCTTTATCAACCGCTTCCTGATCAACTCCTTTCGTCATATCCCGGCGCAATTTTTTATAGCGCTGGATTAAATCACGGTAACGAAGGCTTAAGTTGTCGACCGAACGAATAGTTGACTGACCTGGAGTTTGGAATAGCTTAATAAGAGCAAAAACATCTTTCGGGTCGTTGTTAAAAGGAGTCGCTGTTAGAAGAAGTATCTTATTTTCCGGATGACTTCGGCAAACCTGATGTAGTAATTTATAGTCATTCGTATCTTCATTTCTGTATCTATGTGCCTCATCAAGAACGAATAGCATTGGCTCTCGGGCTTCATGATATCGATCATAAACTTCTTGAATTTTTCCTGAGCTATATACTTTAGATCCTCTAATACCAAATTGTTCTTTATATTCTTCCCATTGAGACATAAGGTGAGGAGGGGCAATTATTACCGTCTTCACATCCATATTTCTGGCTACCGCAGAAGCAATAATGCTTTTCCCTAGACCTACCACATCGGCAAGAATGGCACCGTCATACTTATTCAATTTATCTATAACCATTTTTATGGCATCAATCTGATATTCCAAATCGATATACAGGCCATTTGTAATTACCTTCGGAGTTTTGAGAGTGTTTATTTCTTGTTGATGAAACAATTCATGAAGAACACGAATGTAAATATAGTAAGGTAAAGGCGTGCTGTACTTCCAAATACGAGGCTTAATTGCTTCAATAAATTGGTCTTTAGTGTTCGCGTCTGCTATCGAAATTGATTTTGAATCACTCCACATTTCTTCAAATTGACCAACAAATTCTTCGAACTCATTCTTTTCTCGACTGGAGCGGTTTAACTCGCCTTGCCCACTCAATCCTCTATAAGACAAGTTACTTGAACCAAAAAATACCGTGCCAGGGAAATCACCACTCTGAGATGTCTCCTTTTTGTTATGAACTACATAATATTTACCATGGTAATCATCGACTGTTTTTCTTATCTCGAGTGATCCGTCATTTATCTTTTGGATATATAGTTCATAAAGTTCATTTGCTTTGTCTGAGTCGAAAACATCACTGTCATTCATAAAACCTACGAAAGCGTCAACGTAATTTAGTTTTTTAACTGTTCTGGAGTTGATCGAATCTCGGGTTTGATATTTGGATAAATCGACATCTCCATCCTTAGCTTTTTGGGATATCTCTGAAACAAGTTTTGGATCAACTTCAAGACCGACCAAAATACGCACTTTTTTATCCTTTAACTCATTAGCCAAAGCTTCAAAACCGGAGAAATAAAAAAAACCGACTGCGATATCTATTCTGTCGGCTGTTACCAAAGCATTTTTGAGAGCGTTTTGTAGAGTTTGATTTTTATTATCGATTAATGCCATATTATTTCTTTTTATTACCAATAAAATTTTCTATATCTATTTTCCTATATTTTCTCACCCCTTTAACACCTAATCGCACTGCTTTAAGGATTCCTTTATTGTCCCACTGTCTAAGCGTATTAGGGTGGACCTTCAGTATCTCGCAAGCTTCTTTAAGTGTAATTAGCTCTGGAATTTCGGTATCTTTAGTCATAATTGTCTACCTAACATTTGATACTATTATCATACATCAACGGAATCGAAAAAAGTAGTCATTTAAAAGCCCTTTACAAGAGGAGTTTGGTTTAGTAATATTAAATTACAAGACAGCTTTTGGGTTTGTCACCTAAGAGGCCTGCTTATATCAGAATAACATCAGAATAGAATCGGAATCAGGATGTTATTAGTTATAAGGAGGCCTTTTTTGATGGCAAACCTATGAAAAACGAACTTAAAGTAGTCTATGTAAACACCGATCTGCTCAAGCCAGCAGATTACAATCCAAGAAAGTGGGATGAAGCTGCCATTGCCAATCTTTCAGAAAGTATCAAAAGATTTGGGTTAGTAGATCCCATCATCGTCAACTCTGCTCCTAACAGGGAAAACATTGTTATTGGTGGCCATTTCAGACTAAAAGTAGCCAAAGACCTTGGTTTTACGGAAATGCCTGTCGTTTACATAAATATTCCTGATCAAGAAAAAGAAAGAGAATTAAATTTACGCTTAAATAAAAACACTGGAGACTGGGATTGGGATTTATTAGCTAAATTTAATGAAACCGTACTCGCTGATGCTGGTTTCTCAAGTGAGGATATAGATAAAGTATTTGATCTTGAACTTGAACCGGAAGTTTTTGATCTTGAGAAAGAACTGGAGAAGCTAAATATCAATACCATTCAATTCCAAAAAGGACAGGTGTGGCAGTTGGGTGAACATCGATTAATGTGTGGGGACTCCACCATAGAAAGTGAGATCCTCAAGTTGATGGGTGATGAGAAAGCAAAGATGTGCTTTACCGACCCACCATATATTCTCGACTATCTTCATGGAAAGCAAAAACACGGTAAACCGACTGAAGGATTTGGTTATAAAAGAGATAGGAAATATTTAGAAACCGACGTACTTCCCCCGGATTTTTCAGAAAAATGGATAGCCAATATAGCAAAGGTTCAAAACGAACACTTCAGCATCATTATTTATGAAAACTGGAAGAATTTAAGAACAATATGGGGAGAAATGGAAAAGTATTGGAAAGTAAAAAACATGATTGTCTGGCATCTTCCCAACAGACATCAGGGATTTTCTTCAAAGTACAAGTTTTTCTCAAAACATGACATTGCTATGGTGGGAGCATCACCAGATAAAGATATTCCGTTTAACCTAGAAGAAGAAGTTGATGGGTTGCAAGAAGAGTATGAAACAGCCCTATATGCCATCTCAGGCAAGCCTCATTGGGAGGGTTACGAACATGGTAAGAAGAATCAACCGACGGACTTTATTGAATTTAACGCCTCTGATGAGAAACATTCAGGTCAGGGCGTAATTTTTGGAACAAAACCCGTTGAAATTTTAATTCCCTACATAAAGGTGTTAACCAAGCGTGGAGATTTAATTATTGAGCCGTTTGGAGGTTCTGGAAGTACGTTAATTGCAGCAGAAAAACTAAAAAGAAGATGTTGCGTGATGGAAAAGTCACCTGTCTATGCAGAGGTTATCCGTCATAGATGGGAAAAGTTAACAGGTTTAAAGGCAATTAAGTTATATGACTGATAATGAACAACAGAGTACAGTCGATCAAAGAATTGAAAAGGACAAAGCGACTCTAATAGAGCAGTTTAGAAAATCTCCTGTTGTGCAGGTTGCTTGTGACAAATCCGGAATAGGAAGAACTACATACTATCGTTGGAGGAAGGATGATTATGACTTCGCTTCCAAGGCTGATGAAGCATTAGAGGAAGGTAGAAATCTCATAAATGATTTAGCGATATCTAAGCTCGTCCAAAAGATAATAGAAGGAGATTTCAACGCTGTTAAATACTGGTTAAGCCACAATCATAAGAGGTATGAGAATAGATTATCGATTACACCAGTTATAAGGGAATCAAATGACCTCCCTAAAGAAGTGATAGCTGAAATTGACCACCTATTTGAAATTAACAGCAAGCGACCATAAGTTTTTTTCGAATATAGTATTTCCCGACTAGACTTCCACCGTATTTGCGGTACCTTGTACCCTGATATGGGTACTACCCCTACAAATAGTGAAGCTCCAAAAATTGAATATTGCCTTTACGCGCGTAAGTCCTCAGAGGATGATGAACGGCAAGCCATGTCAATTGATTCTCAAATCAAGGAGATGACTGATTTGGCAACAAAAGATGGAATTGTCATTAAAGAAATAAGAAAAGAAAGTCATTCCGCCAAGATATCTGGTAAAAGACCAGTGTTCATGGGCCTACTAAACGATCTTCGAGAAGGTAGATTTACAGGCTTACTTACATGGGCTCCGGACAGGTTAAGTAGAAATGCCGGAGATCTTGGAATGCTGGTGGATTTAATGGACCAAGGGAAACTGGTGCAAATCAGGACATTTTCTCAGGTATTTTCCAATAACCCCAATGAAAAATTTCTATTAATGATCCTTTGTAGTCAGGCAAAACTAGAGAACGACCAAAAGGGATTAAACGTCAAACGAGGAATTAGAGCAAAATGTGAGATGGGTTTTAGGCCAGGTATGGCCCCGCTTGGATATTTCAATCGAGCTTTCAATGGAATTAAAGATGTAATTGTTGATCCAGAGCGAGGACCAATAGTGACTGAGGCATTCCAAAAAGTAGCGGACAGTGGAACTTCCGGGAGAGCTTTGAAAAAGTGGTTAGTCGAAAAAGGATTTACCAATAGATCTGGTTCGGCTGTTAGCTTAAGCCAAATTTATCTGATGCTTAAAAATCCATTCTATTATGGAGAATTTGAGTACCCAATCGGTGGAGGCAATTGGTATAAAGGCTCATATCAACCACTGATTACTAAAGAGATTTTCGATAAAGTTCAAAAACAACTCTATGTCCCACCAAAATCAAAATGGGGCAGTAAAACATTTACTTTCAAAGGATTATTCAAATGTGCTTCATGCGGATCAAGCCTGGTAGGTGAAGATAAATACAGACAAAGAAAATTTAGAGATCCGGTTTATCACGTCTATTATCACTGCACTCGTCAAATAGACTATGACTGCCCAGAAGACTACATTAGTGAAGAAGGATTGGCAAAGGCATTATTTAGATTTATCAACTTTACTTATATTGCCCATCCACAAATCATTAATCTAACCCCAGAGATCCGGGAAGGAATAAACGAATATAAGAAGGTTAGAGACGACGTACTCCTAAGGCAAGACATCAACCCGGACGAGAAGACAATGGACGTAAGGGACTACGCAAGGCATGTTTTAAGTAACGGAGACGTGGAGAGAAAACGCCAATTAATTCAGCTTTTCAACGAACAGTTGTATCTTCACGACCGAAGGGTCGTATCTTCGAGGGTAAAAAGGACCGCTGAATAACAAGGGTACGGTCCGAGACTTCCTAAAATAAAATGACACTTAGCAAGCAGAATCGGGCTTTTTTAGAGCTTACGGTCACTTGGTGTCCAATCTTGCTGCGAGGCCTGGATTCGAACCAGGATTGACGACTTCAAAGGCCGCTGTCCTACCGTTAGACGACCCCGCAGTAGCGTGATTATTTCATACTGGTTCTTGAGCGAGGGACGGGAGTCGGACCCGCGACCTTCTCGTTGGCAACGAGACGTTCTACCACTGAACTACCCTCGCGTTTCAGACCTCGGATGTAACCGTAAATCTGATGGGTTAGTTGTTTGTCATGTATTCTAACTTGTAGAGTACCGAATGGCAACTTATATTTATTTCTTTTTCCTTTACTACTTTTACTTACAGAATAACAAGCTTTTTTGAACTGCTTAACGGGAACTTTAGTTATTTCAGACCAGTATTTTAAAGCCTTTTCCTCTTTAATGTTCTTATGCAAAATCATTTGCATGTAAAATTTTTGTTCATTAACTCGACAAATTTTCCGGAAAAAATGCATGATTAATTCAATCATTTTGGGGTCTGAATTACTGAACTGCAGACCATAACGGTTTTTCTTTCCTCCTTCAGCCCAGTACAAACTTATCCCAACAAGAAACAAGTCTTTTTGTGATAAGGCGTTTACTTTCCTGGCTGCCTTAACTTGGATTTCTTCTTCTTTCGCCAAAGTTGCCTTAACTCGTTTTCTTGATTTTTCTTTGTTACTTTCTTTCCAGTTTTGAATTCGAAACTTCCTGACTTTTTCTTTATCTGTTTCAGGAAGTCTAACAAACCAACTATTGATAGTACCTTTAGCCACAATTAATCTTGAGCTTATTTGATTATAACTAAACCCCTCTTTTAATAAGCGAATTCCTTTTTCTCTTTTCGAACTCATACAGATTAATTCTAACGGGAATAATGAGTTTATGTCAAAGTTCTCTGTTAATCATTGTGCCGAGGAGAGGAATCGAACCTCTATCTTAGCTTTTTCAGAGCCACGCCGTGACCAACTTGGCTACCTCGGCTCAAAACCCATCACCTTCTTTAAGGCCCCCGAACTTACCGAAGAGTGGGCCTGGCAGGGCTCGAACCTGCGACCTCTCGGATGTAAACCGAACGCTCTAGCCGACTGAGCTACAAGCCCTTACCGTGCTTGTTATTTTATCAAGGAAAGTAGGCAGATACAACTTTTGTGCGGACGAGAGGACTCGAACCTCCACCCTCAGATATGAGGCAGGCTCCTCAAGCCTGTGCGTATGCCAATTCCGCCACGTCCGCTCAACTCTTCGCTTCCGTGTCGGGATCTAATGATGCCGCCACGTCCGCTCGTAAACTAATTTTGTGTGGCGGGATTTGTTCAATTCCGCCACGCCCGTGTGTTAACTAACTGTTGATAATTCTAACAAAACGGCTGGTTTTTAGCCAGTTAATTTAAGGGCAACCATTATTAAGCCGCCTAAAACGAGAAAAAAGAATTGAAGCAGAGATTTTTTGAAATTTGTTTCGTGGTGCAGTTCCGGAATAAGGTCGGAGCCGCCGATATAGATGAAACCACCAGCTGCCAGCCCTAGTAATAAAGGAGACTGTTCAATTAAAAAGTTACCGGTAGTAAAAAAAACAACAACACCGAAAATAGCCGCTAGAGAAACAAGAAAATTTAATAAAATTGCTTTTTGGGCTGGGAAGCCAGCGTGAAGCAAGATGGCAAAATCCCCTATCTCTTGCGGTATTTCGTGTAGAATAATTGCTAAAGTTGAAGCCATTCCCAGTTCAAAACTAATTTGAAAACTGGCGGCAATAATAATGCCGTCGAGAAAATTATGCAGCCCATCACCAATTAAACTGGTTATACCGACAGGGTGATGGCAGTTTGGATTACTGGTTTCCTTATGGCAGTGATGCCAGCGCAAAAATTTTTCCAGTGAGAAAAAAAGCAAAACACCGCCAAGGATCATTAAGGATGTATAAATTGAACTGTTTTCGCTTAAAGCTTCTGGGATTAAGTGGATAAAGGCGTCTCCCAACAGTGTTCCCGCTGCCAGGGCAACAAGCACGAAAATTATTTTGTTTAGATTTTTTTTATTTAAAGCTAGTAGAAAAAAACTTACTAGAGAAATTAGGCCGGTTAGGATGGCGGCGACTAGGGATAAGGTAAAGGAGTTCATTAATTTTTAAAAGTCGGTGCCGAAGGTGGGATTTGAACCCACACCCCAGTATAAGTGGGACACGGTCCTGAACCGTGCGCGTCTACCAGTTCCGCCACTTCGGCAAGTAATGTCAAAGCTATCCTTGTGTCGGGATCTTACGATACCGCCACTTCGGCAAGTAATGTCAAGGTTATCCTTGTGTCGGGATCTTACGATGCCGCCACTTTTCGCAAGTAATGTCAAGGTTATCCTTGTGTCGGGATCTTACGATGCCGCTAATAATTTTATCACAGAGCAAGGCGGGTTGAAGACTTGGTGATTTTATAAGTAGTCGGATGGTAGAGAAATATTGCCGGTAGATCTTCGGTTAAGGTTTTTTGGAAATCAAAGTAGGTTTGCTTTCGCTCTTCTTTATTATCCTGTTTCCTGCCATCTTCAAGCAATTTGTCTATTTTTGGTGAATGATATTTACTGATGTTAGCCGGTTGGGTCGAATGCCAAAGAACATATTGGTCCGGATCAGGAGGGATTTCCTGAGTAACTAGTAAGGCCTCAAAGCCTTCGTCTAAAGACTGAATAATTTTAATTTTAGTCTTTATTCCTAACACTTCCCAGTCGTTTTTAATTGCTTCTGCGGTTGGTAGTAAAGAAGGAATGGTTGATAGTTCAATTTCTTCAGGAACAGCCTGACTACCGATTTCTTTAATTAATTTTTGAGCGTTAGTTGGATCGTAATTGTATGGTTTAACATTTTTATTAAAGGCCCATGATTTAGGTGAAATTGAACTTAAGGCTTTTGGTTCCCAACGGTCTTTAATGGCATAAGCCAGAGCTTGGCGGATTTGTTTTTCGGCAAATTTTGGCAATTGAGTGTCAAAGAAGATCGCCACAAATTTTAAGTAATTGACTTCCGGTTCTACTTTAAGATTGTTCCACTGTTCCAGATCTTCAACATTGGAAATATGCCACAATTCGTTAACCTGCCCCAATTTAAAAGCCGTTTTGGCTGCTTTTTCTGATGGATAGAATTTAAAGGTAGTTTTCGGCTTAAGAACCATTTTTTCAATAATGCCGTTGTTTTCACTAATTTTTGTTATTTTATGCTGGCCAATTCCAACCAGGCCATTTTTAAAAATCGGTCGGGAAACAACTGCTGGTAGTGGCGTGAAGGTTTCTTTCAGGGAAAACTTAATTTGCTTATCGTTTAACGCCTGAATAGTGACATCTTCAAAATTATAAACGATATCGCCGGCTTTAACCTTTTTGCCATCATCCCAAAATAAATTGTCTTTTAGAGTGAAAATATATTCTTGATGGTTGTTATCAGCTTGCCAATTTTCGGCTATCCCAGCTTGAGGATAATTTTGCTCGTCCAGGGAAGTCAGTCCTTGGCTAATTAGATTTTGTATTTCCAGTGGTAATTCGCTGGGGGTAAATTTACCCACCAAGCCAATATTTCGGCTGGGGTTAATACCTAAATAAGTGATTGCCCAGGGAGTAAGAAAAAAAACTGCCACTGATATTAAGGCACTAATTAGAATAGTGATTTTTTGTTTTTGCCAAAAAACAGAAGTAAATCGCCAGGCAAAGCGAAACTGCTTTCCTACCCAATCCATCGTTTTAACCAATAATTAAATTAGCAATACCACTTAAAACAAACAAGGAGCCAAGGGTGATTGTAGCAACAAAAAGAAATTTTTCCACTCCCCTTTTAGACCGGTAAAATTCACCACCGCCACCCCAAGCTGAACCAAGGCCGGTCCCCTTTGCCTGAATTAAAATAGCGGCAATTAATAAAACAGCGATTAGTAGTTGGAAAATAGTTAAAATTTGTGTGATCATTTTTTAGCCAACCAAATCAGGGTTGCCGAAACCCAACTAATAAAAAAGGAAGCAAGAATAAAGGTCCAAACTAGCGAGATATTCATGGCTGGAATGGTGAAGCCCTGATAAGTGAAGCCTTTAAAATAAAAGCCAATAACGGTTAATTCTGGAGTTATTCTGGTGACCAAATACAAAACCAAGACATTAATAACCCAACGGAAAGTTCCTAGCGTAATTAAGTTAATCGGCAGTAATAACAATTTGGCAAGCGGCTTAAGGAAAGTTTCTACTAATAGAAAAATAAGAGCAATCCAAGCCAAAGACCAAAAACCGCCTTGGTAGGAAACGCCGTCAATAAAATGGGCGGTAATTGCTAGTGCCGCCAAGTTGATCAGGTAGAGCCTTAGGTGTTTTTTCAGGTTCATAAAGACTTTCTCTTTTTTATCATAATCAGAGCTAAAACTCCAGTTAAAAACAGTATTAAAAAAATAGCCGTTGGTAAAATTAACGACCCTATCTGCCAACCGGTTTTTAGGTTAGCAGTGGCTTCAAAGTCATCAAGGTTAAATTTTAATTCTTGTGTGCCCGGCAGTAACCCCTTTGACGGTTTTAAATAAAAAACAAATTCTTGTCGACTAAAAGGTGGAATAACTGAATCAATAATCTTATCTGCTTCGATTTCAACGACCGCTGGCGGATTAACAGTAAAGCTTTTTGGGTAGTAAGCAACGCCACTAAAATTATTGATAATTAGCTTGCCTTGTTTTTGTTGTTCCGGGAAAAGTTCCGGTTCTAAAATAATCTCCAGGTTAATTTCAGCTTCGGGAAAGTCAGTAAAGGTGCCAAAAGTGATTTGGACATCCTTGCCATTAGAGCTACTGGTTTTATAAGAACCGGCAGGAGCTGGCTGTTGACTGTTTTGGCCGTGAATTGCCAAGACTAAACGGTTTAAGTCAAGCCGATTAAAAAAATTAATTCCTTCAGTGGTTTTTCCCCAAGTGGGATCAACTGGTTGCCATTGTTCTGTTTCTTGATCCCAATATTCAGCCCAAGAATGAAGAATATCAGCCACTATTCCTAACGGTTTTAATTTATTTTCATTACTGTAGGCATAGCCGTTTATTTCCCGGGCCGGGATGCCTTTAGCCCGAGCCAGGGTGATAAAAAGGTCTGTAAATTCAGTACAAATTGCCTGGTTGGGGTTAGCAAGAGCAAACAGGGCACCTTTCCGTCGAGCATTTTCATTTACCTGGCTTAAGTCATAGTCCAATGTCGCAACGACAAAATTATAAATATCTTTAGCATTTTTTAAATTCTTAGCTAAGGTGCTAATTGCCGGATCACTAACCGGCCAATATTTTTGTTCTTTTAAGTAGTTATTTAAATCAACTGGTTTCGGCCAAAAGAAAAGCGGTCTTTTTTCAGCGGTTATTTTAGCTTTGCCTTTTAAGTTAATATTTTTTTTCTCTCTTGCTTCAAGCCGGTAGAATCCTAGCCAGTTGCCGTCGACATCGATTTCAATATTATCCGGCCTTGGTTCCAGGCTTTCATAATAAATCTCTTGGTACGGAGTTTCCGGTACCAGAGCGATCTGGGAAATGACCGGGTTATTGCTGTTGTTTTCCAAATGATAAGTCAACAGATAGTCAAAAATTTGCATCTTGCCAAAAACAGCCACGATACCATTTTCTAAATGGTCTTTAGTGAATCGAAAAACAGTCTGCTGTTCTTGTTTGCTTTCCTCGATCGGAACCGGAGAGATGAAGGCTTTGGAGCCAAAAGAATCAGGGACCGATAAAAGCAGTAAATAACTGTCAATCTGATTTAAATTACCGATTTTGGGAATTTTAATTTCCCAAACTTGGCCATTTTTCTCAGCAATATCGTCAATGGTGTAATCAACTTTAAAACTCTGCTCTTTGTTAGCGCCAACTACCGGGTCTTTAAAATAAATATCGATGATCGTTTGGCCGTCTTGTTCAAAAACTTTGGTTTCTAAATTACCCTTGTCGTTGCTGGCACTTACCTGTTTGGGACTGCCTGATTGCAATATCAGTGAATATTTGGTGGCATAAACTTGAGAAATTTTGTTGATCAGGCTTATCTGTTGGGAAATTTTACTCTGCCCGTCTTCATTAATTTGATAAAAAGCCTGGTATTTAGTTTCAAATTCTTCAACCGCCAACGCTCTTGATGGTAATACTAGCACTAGTAAAAAAAATAGGCTGGCGCTGATCAGTTTCTTCATGTTAAAATTCTAACCGGATTGTCGTGACCTTGTAAAGGTGTTTGCCACTTGACAAAGGAGTTTCTTTTCGGGTAATATTTGGACAAGGAGAATTATTAATGCCAGTAGTACTATATCGTCGTCAAAAACAAATTTTAGATTTTATCGCTCAATATATTCAAAAAAACGGTTTTTCCCCGACTTTACAGGATATTGCCGACGCTATTGGCGTCTCTTCATTGGCGACTGTCCATGAACATTTGCAGACAATGACTAAGAAGGGGGTCATCAAGCGCTTTGAAGGTGCAGTTCGTGGCATTGAGATTACCGGTAAAAAAGATCTTCAATTAACCCAGGGTGTTGAATTGCCTATTTTGGGCTTTATCGCTGCCGGAGCGCCGATTGAGCCTCATACCGATCCAAATGCCAGTTTAATGGTATCACCGACCCTTCTTTCCGGTAAAAAACGGTCTTTTGTCCTTCAGGTTAAAGGCGATTCGATGATAGAAGAAGGAATTTTAGACAGCGATTATGTGGTGGTTGAAGAACAAGAAGTTGCCAATAACGGTGATATTGTCGTTGCAGTTTTAGAAAATGGTTTTGCCACTTTAAAACGATTCTTTAAGGAAGCCACCAGGGTTAGATTAGAACCGGCTAATTCGCAAATGGCACCAATTTTTGCCAGAAATGTTACCATTAAGGGTAAGTTGGTAGGAGTAATCCGGCGCTATAACAACTAATTGTTTTCCTGTTTGATTTTCTTCAGTTTGTAGTAGATATAAAAGACAACCAGGCCGACTCCCAAACCGACAATCAGAAAATCAAATTTATGAAAATAGGTTTGTAAAGAAGTCCAATTTTCTCCCAAGGCAACTCCCAGATAAGTTAATAAAGCCGACCATAAAAAAGAACCGAGAAAAGTATAAAGGGAAAATTTAATTACATTCATCTGGGCAAAACCAGCCGGTAAAGAAATGAAGGTTCGAACTGCCGGCAACATTCTTGAACCGAAAGCGATCAGCTCCCCTCTTTGACGAAACCATTTTTCGGCGACCTCAACCTCGTGATAGGTTATTAGTAAATATTTGCCGTATTTTTTGATTAGATTTCTGGCAAATTTTTCCTGACCCCAGTAACCAAGTCCATAGGCCGCCAGTGAACCGACCAGATTACCGATTGCCCCCAATAGCACCACCAGCCAGAAATTAAGCTTGCCAACGCCGACTAAAAAACCGGCAAAAGGCATCGTTACTTCTGAAGGGATTGGAATAAGAGCTGATTCCAATGTCATTAGCAAAAAAACAGCCGGGTAACCGACCTGGGAAATATAGTTAATGATAAATTCAGCCAAAACTTCAATCATCGGTAAATGGTTATTTCCAAAAGAGTATAATGGTTTTACTTTGATGACACAAGGGAAACTTTTGTTATTGCCAGTACCGATCGGTAATATTAATGACATTACTTTAAGAGGCAAAAAACTTCTTTTTGAGAGTGAAGTCATTTTTTGTGAAGATACCAGGAAAACATTTCACCTAATTCAAGCGTTGGCTAAAGAATTTGACAGTCCATGTCCTCGGCCGAAGCTAATTTCTTTTTTTGAAGGCAATGAAAAACAACGAATCGGTTTGGCTTTGGACATGTTGCAAGCCGGTCAAGAAATAGTTTTGGTTTCTAACGCCGGCAGTCCCCTATTGTCTGATCCCGGTTTTAAATTAGTTGAAACTTGCCGGGAGCAAAACATTGAAGTAATTGCCTTGCCGGGAGCCAATTCATTAATCCCCGCCCTTTCTTGTTCCGGTTTGCCAATGGCGAGATTTATCTTTTTGGGTTTCTTGCCGAAAAAACAAGCCAAACAAGATAAAATTTTTGATGACCTTAAAATTTTAAAACAAAGTTTTACGGTTGCTTTATTTGAATCACCTTTTCGGATAAAGAAAACTTTACTTACTTTGAGTAAAAACTTTGACCCCATTGAGGCGGTGCTGGTAAAAGATTTGACTAAACAATTTGAACAAATATCAAGAGGAACATTGGCTGATCTAGCAACCCTTTTAAAGGAAAAAGAACATAAAGGTGAATTTGTTGTCCTGTTTCATCTAATTAAAGATTAATTTTTAATTTCTTCCTGGGCTTTTAACTGTCGGCGTAAAATTTTGCCTGATTGATTTTTGGGCAAACTATCAACAATCTCTATTTCTCTTGGGTAAGCGTGGCCGGCTAGTTTGTTTTTAATGTAAATTTTTACTTCGTCAAAAAATTCTTCTTCATTGTTAACCGGTTGTTTTAAAACCAAAAAAGCTTTAATAATTTGGCCTCTGACCTGGTCGTTTTTGCCAATCACTGCCGCTTCGATTATTTTGTCATGAGACATTAAGGCTGCTTCAACTTCAGCCGGACTGATTCTTTCTCCGGCAGTTTTAATAATCTCATCAGCTCGGCCGAGAAAGAAAAAATAACCGTCTTTGTCTCGACTTGCCTTGTCACCGCTAAAATACCAGCCTTTTTTAAAATAGACCTTCATTCGTTTGGAGTTACCCCAAATATCAATCATTTGTGCCGGCCAGTTTGGTTTTATCGCCAAATAACCTTCGTGACCAGCTTTAATTTTTTTGCCTTTATCATCAATTATCATTGCTTCGATACCGGGTAATGGTTTACCCATTGAGCCGGGCTTAATGGGAAGAACCGGCAAATTAGCAATCATCATCGCTCCGGTTTCTGTTTGCCACCAGGTATCATGGGCGATAACGGCAAAACTTTTTTCGGCCCAGGCAAGAGTGGCTGGATCAAGCGCTTCGCCAACGGTGCAAAGATGGCGAAGACAGGGAAAATCATTTGCTTGCGGTTGGCTTTCCTGCTGAATTAATCGCAAGGCTGTTGGGGCGGTATACCAAACCGACACCCGTTCTTTTTTAAGGAAGTTTAGCCAGTTTTGAGCTGAAAAACGACCTTCAAATATTACTTGGGTTACTCCCAGTGACCAAGGGGCCAGTATTTGGTAAACCACGCCGGTCACCCAGCCGGGATCGCTGGTGCACCAATAGATATCATCAGGCTTTAAATCAAGCACCCATTTAGCGCTCAGGTGCTGTTGCAGGATCGCCTGGTGCGGAATAACAATGCCGCAAATTGGTGTGTGGCCGGTAGCTGAAGTATAAAGCATAAAAGCCGGATCAAGCGCTTTCGCTTGATGGCAGACAAACTGGTCGGAGTATTTGGCCAGTTCTTTTTCCATTTCTTCAGCAATAATAATTTGTTTTAAGTGAGGCAGTTGTTTTTTTATTTTTATTAATCGTTTTGCCAACTGGCTGTTGGTAATAACTATTTTTGCCCTAGAGTTTTTTAATCTTTCCAGAAGTGCTTGGGTTTTGAAAGCCGGAAATAAAGTTCCCGCTATTCCCCCGGCTCGAACAACAGCCAAAAAACTGTAATAAAGCAACGGAATTCTCGGTAAAAAAAAGAAAACCGGGTCTTTGGCTTTTAAGCCTTTTTTAAGTAAAAAATTAGCTGCTTGGTTACTTTTTTCGGTTAAATGTTTGAATGAGTAACTTTGTCTTTTGCCGTTATCGGAATACCAGATTAAAGCCGTTTTTTCACCATTACCATTGAGAATATTTTTATCCAGGCTGTTAAAACCGGCGTTAATAAAACCTTTTTTAAACCAATGAACTTGATCCAAAGCGGCAGTCCAATTAAAAGATTTTTTAAAAACAGGATAGTTTTTTAAATTAAACGGTGGTTTTAGTTTCTTTTTTTGTTTAACAGTGATCACAGCAAGCTCCGGCCGGTCATTAATTCCGGTTTACTTAAACCCATTAAATGTAGAATTGTCGGTGCTATGTCGGCTAAAATACCGCTTTGTAAAACTCGGCCACTGGCTTCAAATTGCTCGTCAATAACGATTAACGGTACCGGGTTAGTTGAGTGCTTGGTATCGATCTGGCCGGTATTGAGATCGATCATCTCTTCAACATTACCATGATCGGCAGTAATAACTACCGCCATTTTCAACGGTGTCGCAGTTTTAACTATTTCCGCTAAACAATGGTCGGTGGTTTCCACTGCTTTAATACCAGCTTCTAAATTACCGGT
>CAZZNI010000002.1:0-63628 GCA_964655765.1 uncultured Gammaproteobacteria bacterium | reverse complement strand
CCAGATAAAATGGAGGCAATGTCGTAAGTTAAGATTGTTCCATCGTCAATGATATTTAACAATCCATTTAATAACAACAAAACGCCAATAATTATTAATGCAGTTTTTGTTGTTTTGTTCATAGTACTATTTTAAATTATTATTTCTAAAGTTAAAGGTCGAATTTTATATAACATTTCGGCGTGTCTAATGTCCTCCCTAAACCTTGATTTATTTTATCAAATTTCGGCGGAATATGAGTGAGCGAAGTGCAACGAGCGAACCACATATACTGTGTTATCTGGCCCGATCCTGGGTAACTAAAAAGAGTCGAAAAGGAGAGTGCAACACGATCGTAGCGAAGCGGAGAAGTCATTTTTTATCTTTATTATTTTTCTGCAGAGAGATTTTTTTATTATTCGAAAATTTAATTTTTTTCGTTTTGAAAAATGAAAGAGGGATTAGGGGTGAATTTCATTTTTCAAAACACCTTATTTTGCTTCCATTAACTCCACATTATTGACTCCTAAAATAAAATATGGATTTTGAGAATCGGCTCTTTTCATTATTACCCAGTATGGTTTATCCAAAATAAAATTTTTAATTTTAGGTTTTTTGCTTGGTCCAGCAGATCTACCTATTACTGCTATCACTGCTTCATTCTCAACTTTTGCTCCTTTTTCATCCATATCAAACTTAATGTTTTCAAACATTTTAGCAATATAATAATCACTAAAACCTTCATTTGACAACCATTTTTTAATTAGTTCAACATAATCGCGATGATGATCTAGGTGTAATTTTGGAGCTTTAAATTTGTCTGATCCGCCTATTGTTGCAAGATTCTTTTTATTATTTTGATTAATTTCGTCGACAACTGTCTGTTGGTTTTTCATATCATATCCTTTTGCCAAAATTAGTTCATCATTTTTGTCTTTCAACTGCAATTTGATAATAAACTTATCATCATTTTGGTATTTGATAATTTTTACATTTTCTCTTTGAGCTTCGTTATCGGCAATAAAACCTTCTACTTTCTGGCCTTTGAATAAAACAACATCTTTCTTAAACATAGTTTCATACTCAACTTCTTTCAAAAAGTAGGCATAGGAAATAATATCTTTTGGAGACAAATCAATTTTTAAATCACTAAAACTTTTCGATGGGAATTTCTTTTTTGATTCACGATTAATTTCATCAACAGTACTTTGTCCATAGCCACTCTTAACATAATAGCTTTCTTCATCTAAATCACTTTTTGAAAATGGGGCGTCATTTAACTTTTTGACCATTTCTAGAGCTGTTTCGTCGTTTGTGTTTAGTTGTAGTTTTTCATGCAATATATTTTCGTTCAATTCATTCCATGCCAAATTCATGGCTCCACCCCAAACATAATTTCCCTTATAATCACTTCCAAGGTAATTTCCAGACATATTACTCTGAATATTATTGTGTGGAACAAAGTATTGCCAAGTAAAAAATGCCAAAACTAACACCACGATTCCTATTCCAGTAATTGTTAAAAGTTTTTTCATAATATTTTATTAAAAATTAAAAGTTTATAAAATTATTCATTTCGGAGCGATAGCGGAGGAATTCCGTTTATCCCTCTCAATTATAAAGAAAAAATTAAATTTTCTTTCCTTATTTTAAAAATCTCTTTGCAAATAATCAAATTTTTAAAAAAATGATTACACATAACTAGTGTTTATGCGAATTGTTGTTCGTATAAACAACAAATCATGATATAATTTTATTATGCTAATTACAAAAATGCAACAAGAAATGAAAATATCGGCATTTAGTCCCCGAACAATTAAGTCGTACTCTTTGTGCGCTCAAAAAATATACCAACATTTTCAAAAACCTTTAAATAAAATTTCCGAAAGCGAATTTAAACAATATCTTGCCATATTGGCAGATAAAAATTATTCTCCGTATACCCTTAATCTCTATCATGCAACAATGAAGTATGTCATCGAAAAAATATATGGCCAACATTTCTCCTACCGCTTTTCATACGCCAAAAGGCATAAAAAACTACCGGTAATTTTGTCAAGGAAAGAGATAAAACGCATTATTGAATCAGTATCAAATACCAAGCACAAATTGTTGCTATCTTTGGCTTACGGCGCAGGACTCAGAGTAAGTGAAATCGTTACTTTAAAGATAAAAGATGTTGATTTCAGTGAATTAACGATCCATATCAAGAAAGCAAAAGGCAACAAAGACAGAATTACTGTTTTCCCTGAAAAAATAAAAACAGGTTTGCAAAATTTCCTGGCAGGAAAAAGTGGCAACGATTATGTTTTTGCTAGCGAGCGCGGCGGAAAATTAACCACAAGAACAGCGCAAAAAGTGTTTCAGGCTTGTTTAAAAAAAACCGGCATTAAAAAAGAGGCCAGTTTCCATTCCTTAAGACACAGTTTTGCTACCCACTTACTGGAAAACGGTATTGATGTCCGTTATGTACAAGAGCTTTTAGGTCATCTGAATATCAGAACCACACAGCTTTATACTCAAGTAACAAACCCAAAATTAAAAAATATTAAAAGCCCGTTTGACCTATGAAAATTGACATTTTAACTATTTTTCCAGAAATGTTTGACGGACCGTTTAGCCATTCAATTGTCAAGCGAGCCGTAGCAAAAGGTAAGGTAAACATCAATCTCCATAATTTACGAAAATGGACAATAGATAAACATAAAACGATTGACGACCGGCCTTTCGGCGGCGGCGCTGGCATGGTAATGATGATTGAACCGATTGATTTAGCCTTAAAGGATTTAAAGAAAAAAGGGTCAAAAGTGATTCTCTTAAGTCCGAGGGGTAAAGTTTTTAATCAAAAAAAGGCGATTCAGTTTTCTAGAGTAAAACACTTAATTTTTATTTGCGGGCATTACGAAGGTGTTGATGAAAGAGTTTCTGGGTTGGTTGATGAAGAAATTTCCATCGGTGACTTTGTCTTAACCGGCGGTGAAATACCAGCCATGGCAATAGTTGATGCCACGGTAAGACTGCTCCCTGGAGTTTTAGAAAAATCAGAAGCCACTAAAAATGAATCATTTACTGACAATTTACTTGAGTACCCTCACTACACCAGACCAGCTGATTACAAAGGAGAAAAGGTGCCACCGATTTTACTTTCCGGCAATCATAAAAAGGTAGACGACTGGCGGCTTAAAAAAGCTCTGGAAAAAACCAAAAAACAACGGCCGGATCTACTTTAAGTGTGGCGGTCAGCAACATTAGTCGCTCCGAAGGAAAGTGGTTTGGTTTTAGCCGCATAGCCATTGCCATTAACCATACCAACCACTTCTTTAATCATATCTCTAGTTTCTCCCACCGCTCCAACATCAATATGAATTTCTACCTGACAACTCTGGCCGTTTAATCTTTGTTTAAACCGGGGAACGATTGTCTCCGCCATTTTAATCGATAACACGGTTTCGGTGTAAATTTTATCGCGCAAGGTCGCCACTTTATCAATTGTCCGCCGTTGCCAGAAATAGCGGGCGCCCTTGCCCTGACGGTGAATAACTATAGCGGTAATAAAATCAACCGGTTTTTTACCGTCTAAAAGCGCCGTTTTCGAGTCAGTACCGATCACCAAACGATAAAAACTATCCGGTTGATCGTGCATAAAATTAATCAGTTCCCCAATTAAAGATAACCGGCTAACCCGGCCCAAACTAGGACTGACAAAAGTCTTCTTTTTGTTCATCGCCTGCCTATTTTACCACTTTTTAAAAATTAGCCGGAGGAAAACCGCAATTAGCTTTTTGGTAAAAACTGTCTGCCATTTCCAGGCTGATCGTTGGCGTAACTTGATAATATGGCCTGATCGGCCAGTTTTTCACCGCCGACAAGAGTCGATTAAAAAGCAAATCGCCACCCTGCAAAAACAATCCAAGACTAGGAGCTCTCAAATCAAAATGGCCCGATTTGTCAACGGTTATTTGATAAACCGGTGTCAAAACTGACGGCCCCAAGCTTTCTATCCTGGTGCAACACTGGACAAACACTTCTTCCTGCCCACCTCTTGCCGGTCGTTTCTGGCCGACAATCATTTCTTCACTACCGGCCATCTGTACTGACAATGGCTCTAAAATCGCCGCTCGGACTTCCATTCCCCCACCATTACCAAGCAGCAACACAAATTGAGCTTGCAAGTTATCTAAACGCTGTTCAACATAAGGTGGCAAACTAGTGACAAATTCGGCAAATTGCCGCCCCGGTAATCTATCTATCTGTCCACCAACTTGACTTAAAACCGCTTCAACCATTTATCTTTAAGCTCTCATTAACAAAAAAACTAAACTAAGAGAGCCGATCAAAGAAATTGCCAGGTATTCAACGATTATCTGTAAATGAAGCTCCTTTTTTAACCCGTGATGAACCAGCCCCCATAAAAAGTGGGCTAAACCCATCGACAAAATAACATAAATTTGAAAATCACGGTTGTAATTAAAAAACCAAAACACCGCCAAGCCCAGCGACAAAAAAGCGATTAAGGCAAAATAGTCTCGTAAGTTTTTCATTTTTAAATAATTGTTCCGGCGTCAGTTAATAAAACTATTATCAATAAAGCAGTGATAAAAATTAAATGGCCAACCGTTCGGCCGGAAAGCCTAACAACATTGAACTTATAAACCAGAATTAAATCCAACAACAAGGCTCCAATTATTAAGCCTAAAAGGAAAATGGCCGCTATCTTAGTCAGCCAAAAAGGCGAAAAAGCCGGGAATGTTTGTTCTTCTTCCTGAAAATAAATTGCCGGCGGTAACTGATTTTCAACCTCATCTGTTTTTTCCTCACTGATTACCGCTGACTTAACCGGCTGTTCGGCCGCTTGGGCTATCGGCGGAATTGCCGGTTTGCTTGCTTGAGTCTCGACTGGCGTACCAAACAATTGAACTACCAGAGTTGTTTCCACTCCGTCCAGGGTGCCGTTAACTACTGCTAAGCCGATTTCCTGATAGTGTGAATTAACAATATTATCCTTATGGGTTGGCGAGCGCATCCAAGCTTCAACTACTTCCGATGAGTCCATAAAATCCCTGGCTAAATTTTCACCGGCGTAAACATAGCGGTAATTGACTTCATGGAAAAAATCCCACGGCTGGCGGCCTGAAGGCGAAATATGGGCCCAATAATTAAAGGCAAACATATCAGCCGCTTTTCTTTGCGCCGCTTGGTTAAGCTGTTCATTAATTTTTAACGGCAGTAGGCCATTTTCAGCCCGTTTCTGGTTAGTCAGTTCAACGACTTTTTGCGGGGTAACATTAGAAGCAAAACCTAAAACCGACGGCCAAGAAAAAATGTAAAAATTAATAAAAAACTGATAAAGCAAAAAGAAACTGGCAAACAGAGAAATAACAGAAGGGTGTAAAACCCGGGCACGATAATTATTACTGTGGTGAGGGGTAAAAAGATGCCTTAATGACAGGTCCATTAAAGTTTATCTTAAACCAATTTTACCCCTGTTTCAATTTAGCCTTAACCACCAGTCTTTGGCTGTCATTAGGGCCGGTACAGGTAAAAAGAGTAATAATTTGACCGTCCCCTTTTTCTAAAATTGACAAATCGTCCCTTTCAGCCGTTAATATTTCAAATACCTCATAAGTATAATTTGTTTCCGGCGTAACAACCGTGATGTCATTTCCTGGTTTAATCTGATTTAAAGAACCAAACAAATTGTTTTTATTATGAGCGTAAAAAATGCCATTACCAGACTGGCCCGGTAGTGTTGAACCAAGTAAGAAATTAGCTTCAGAAGCGGCAACCGGCCACTGGCCATCTCTTAATTTAGTTAAGTTAACCGGTAAATCAATCTTTAGGTCGTCAATAACAATTCTTTCCGGCAGCTGCCGGTCAAAGACCGTTAAATTAAACCAATCAACTGCTTTTTGCTCAACTGTATTTAAGTTAAAAATAAAATCATTCAAGCTGCTGCCGGTGGCTGCCAAAGTTGATGCCCCCAAAACCTGGTCGCCTCCCCAACCGGAAGGCTGACTCTGGCAAAGCTCGTTAGAAAAATCACCCGGCTGGCAGTTATTATTGGCCCGAACGACAAAACAATAATTGACCCCCGCATCCAAACCGCCAATAGCAAACTGATTAACTAAACCGGTATCATCAAGTCCAAACTGATAATTGCCGGACGAAAGACCGTAAGCGATAGAATAACCAGTTGCCCGGTCGGCCGTTGTCCAAGTTAACTTGGTCTGATCACCACTAATTTTTTCAAGAGAAGTTAATATTGGCGTTCCTGGTTTTTCCTCACCGCAAACCGGCGCCGAAGCACCACCAACATCACCATTGGCACTATCTCCATTACCCGATTCGGAAGGCAAAGTTGGAGTTGGGATTGGCGTTAAAGTCGGTGTTGGCGAAAGTTCTTCAATAGGCGTTGGTGACGGAGATAACTCTTCAGTTGGAGTTGGCTCCGGTTCCTCGGTTGGTGTTGGGCAACATGGGCCGCAATCATCGCAAATATCGCAAAAACAATCGTTACAAATATCACAATTAAAGCCAAAAACATTTAATCGACCCAAACCGGTTAAAGCGGCAATTTTATAGATGGAAAAAAAGAAAATGGAAATAACAATCAGTAATACTAAAAGATGGCCAAGTTTTTTTATTTTTTTCATTTTCATTTCTAATTTACTAAAAACCGCCGACCCTTTTCCACCAGCCAAAGGCCAGACATAGCAAAAAGCAATAAGTAGGGCAGCAATTTTTCTTCACTGTCAGAACCTGAACAAGCTTGAGATGCTCCCAAAACTTGTTCGTTTTCAGCCGCCTGAACCGTTTCAATTAATCCGGCCGTCTGATTCTTTAGTCTAACTTGAAAATAAGTTTTGCTGACAGACGAAAAAACTAAATCACCGGCAACATTACTACCCTCCAGCCACGATTCCAGTCGGTAAGTGCCGGGGTGAACCATAGTGGGGTCTGCCGGCAACTGATAGCCAAATTCAATTACTTTTTCCTCGCCTGGTTCCAAGTTGCCAATCGGTAACCCGGCTTCATCTAAAGGATCGGGGATCTGGTTGTAAAGCTGGTTAAATAACAGCACATCTTCCGCCAAACCATCACCCTGATTTTTAACTACCACTTTAAAAAGCAAGCTGTCACCGGGATAAATAAAATCAGCGACATTATTAGAAGAAGTAATTATTAATTCCGGCTGGTTGTTGTTGTCATTACTGGTGTTGTCATTGTCTTGATCATTATCAGGTACCGAAGCTGGCTGTGGATCAGGAAAAACTAATCTGGTTAAATCCTGGGCAAAATTATTTTCCCTGTCAATGTCTTGATCCTGGCTTTCGATAATAATCGGACTGACCAAATCATCTTCAACCGCCTCGCCAGCCACTTCCATCACAACGGTAATTTTACCTTCCTGACCCGGGGCCAGTTCTTCTAAAAACCAGTCAAAATCATTGCCGTTAACAACCGGCTGCGGACTATTGACAGACAACAAATTAAGCTGAGGGTTTGTTTGTTGATGGATGGTCACATTTCTGGCTGGTGCCTGGCCAGAGTTACGATAATGGATGACATAAGCCAATTCCTCACCAGGTAAAACTTCATCCCGATTATCAGTGATCTCAATTTCCAAATCAGGATAGGCAAAAACCAGGTTGCCTTTAAAGAGCCCAAATAAGTTAAAGATGCCAAAAAAGACTTTGCTGTTAACAAAATTGCTGTTAACTACACTGGTCGAATTAGCCACCGCCAAGGCTTGGCCAGTTTTAATCTCACCGTTACCCAAACCGGAAATAATATTATCACCGCTGACAGCCGAGGCGGTAGTAGTGGTATTAACTGTTGCTTGGTTTTCATTTTCTACCGCTAGCGCAGAACAGCAGTCATTCTGGTTAACAACACCAACCGACTCATCCGGTTGACTACCAAATTGGAACAAGTAACTGCCTTGACCTAAATTAGTAACAGTGCCAGCGCCCTGCCAATTAAGCAGCTGCCCGTCCCAGTTTCCAAAATTATTAAAAAGCAGGCTAAAAAAAGAAACACCGACAAAATTCTGGTTAATCCAGTTAAAAACATTACTGACTGACACTGCCTGACCGGTCTCGATTATTAATTGACCATTACCGGTAATCAAATTGCCGCCACTATCGGCGCTGCTGATTGTTTGATTATCAACCCCAGCCTTGTTGTTGTTGATAATTTCAATCTCCGATGATAAAACTACCGCCTGGCTATCAGCTAAAAAATAGTCAGGGCTGGGGAAAACCAAGTCACCTTCAAGGGTGTCAAAAATATTAATAACCGTGTAAAGAAATTCACTGTTGGTGAAATTAGTATTAACAATGGCAACACTGTTTGCCAGGGCAATACTGTCACCGGTTTCGATTTGGCCAATCGCCGCCCCATCGATTAAATTGTTACCGCTGTTGGCAATTGCCACGGTGGTCAAATTAACATCGGCTAAATTTTCATTTGCCACTACCACGACTTGAGCACTGCTATTCTGATTGCCAGCTTCTTCTTCAAATTCCTGCCAATTTGTCGAAAAATCAGCTCCGCCTGATAAATCTTCATCAGTTAAAACAGAATATTCAAAATCACTGCCGGTAAGATTGGTGTTAACCACCACCGCGTTATTGGCAACCGCTAAAGCCTGACCGGTGTCAATAACCGCCTGCTCTAAACCGGCTGAATCGGTCGCCACTTCAATCGAGTTGTCACCGCTGTTGGCTTCGGCTTCAACTTGAGCGGCAACTGTCGCCTGATTGCTGTTTTCAATTTCAACCACAAGGCAATCATCACTACACTCGTCAGTTGTTTCATCAGTTACGGTTTCTTCGATTAAATTAACATTCTGATTAACTTCAGTTAAGCCATCACTAACGGAAACGGCATCGCCTGTTTCTATTATTTCTTCGACAGGCGAACTCTCTTGCACAACAACTACTGTTTCCTCTGCTGACGACGGTTCGCTCTCTTGAGCATAAAGCAAAACGGAAAAGAAAGGCCCGAGAAGTAAAAACAGGCTTAAATAACAGCTAAGTAATCTTTTTAACAGTCTACCTTTCAAAATTATCCTTATTTAAATCTAAAAAACTAACTTAACAAACTGGCCACCGGGCCGAGGGAAGTCAAGCTCCCCCCGCGCCCTGCCAGTAAAAACAGATTATCTTGGCATTACCCAAGTCCCCCAACTCCTGACCGTATTAGTATTACTATTAACAATACTAAGCGAATCAGAGTAAGAATTAGACAGACCAGTCCGAATTGTGTTAGTACCACAACTAAAACCAGTATTTGTTTGGCTATTTCTGCCACTGTTAGAATCAGCAAAAGCATCCGTCACTACAAAGGCTCCGTTTCCATTCCTAACCTCAACTCCACCGACTGAGTTCCAAGTCCTAACAGTATTAGTATTGCTGTTAACTTGGCTAGCGGATAGAGCTGTCGAATAAGAATCCCCAGCAACAATACTATTGCTGCTACCCAAAGACATACCTGTATTTGTCTGAGTATTACCACCACTATTGCTGTAAGATGTAGCGCCAGTTGTTACAACAGCCATGTTGTCGTTTGAGATTTCAACACTTGGACAACAGATACCTTGTTTCGGCAGCTTGCACTGCCCACAAGGGCTTCCAGCTAAAGCCGGAGCGGCAACTGCCACCAACATTAAAGTAGCACTTAAAAAAGCAATTAATTTCTTCATTATTTCTTCACCTCCTTTCCGTTTGAAAAGATTCTAGTTGAAAAAAGTTCTGAAAAAGATAAAAAGGGGACAAAAAATAGCCGTTGGGCTGTGGGAACCGAAAACAAGCCTGGTGTTTTGGGCAGATTACTAATTCTCATACAGGCAAGTTAAAGTTTAAAAACAAAAGAGACACCCAAAAAATTTTCAGGTGCCTCCGTTTGCGGTCAGCGTCTTATAGTAATAAAACTATAAGTTATTAAACTCTAGCTTTACAATTACATTATAGTAATTTTTACCCGTTGTCAAGATTAACAAAGGAGCGATTTACCGGGGATTATAGTGATTTTACCGAATGGTTGGTTTTCTTAATTTTACGGGCCGAAATTTGAGTAATTTTATTATTTTGAACAAAAATTTCAACGCTGCCCCACCCCTCCAATGTCTTTAAAGACTGACTCAGGTCGTCCAATAATCTAGGTCCGAAAGTTAATTGTTTCGACTGCTTCATAAGACTTAAAAACCCTCCAGGTCGGAGGGCATTAAAGCAACAATAACCTTTTTAAAAAGGACTGTCAAGAAGTAGCCTAATGATTAACCCAGTCGGCCAATTAGTTTAACCAATCGCTGCTCTTGTAGAATTATTAATCCCAAACAGGCTCCCAGTCCGTCAACTAATAAATCCTGTAATTGAAAAGTTCGTACCGGAACGAAGTGTTGGTGAATTTCATCAAAAAGAGCATAAAGTAAAACCAGTAATAACGGTAAAATGTAATTAGCTTTCTTGCTCAAGAAGGCTCGGAAAAATAATCCATAGCCTGCGGTATAAAAAAGAAAATGAGCCACGGTTCTTAATAATTCATCTTGCTGGGGATCAGCTACCGCTTTTAAATTGGAAATGGAAGAAAGATAAAACAAAACCGCCATCCATAAAACCGGCGGCAGAAGGCGATTAAGATAAAATAAAAACCGTTTCACTTTAAACGATTGTAACCTAAAAAGGCGCTGGTAAAAAGAAAAAGACTGTCACACTTTATCACACCCTGAAGGTGTGAAGGCTAATCTTCAAAACAGAGGTGTTTAATTTGCTCTAGTTTCCTTTGGTAATCCAATTGATTCAATGTGAATCGTGCAAAGGCGTCCTTTGTTTTAAGCAAACTAGTCAATTTTTCTGTATCTATAAAGGGGCGCGGGTTATCGGAAATATAATCAAAATAAGAGCTCCATTCATAAGTCTTCAATTCCTCAGGCGCTTTTAATAAGAAAGAAGTGAGAGGGTTTAAATGAATATAACGTGCTGTGTACAAAAACTGCTCTTCGTTCTCCACTCCAACTGCTTTAAAAGAATGGAAAAAAAGAGCCCCGGATCTTTTCAATTTAATATTAAAATATTTAGCGTAACCATTCTGAACTAACTTCAAGAAATTAGTTATCCCGAAATCAATACTTTGCTCTAATAAAAAATGATAATGATTAGGCATAATACAAAAAGAGAGTACCTTAACATGTTCCTCCGATAAATACTGAGAGGACAAATATTTTTCTTTATTTTTTGCCGGAAGCCTCGAAAAATAAGAAAGACGCAAAGAATTATCTTTAAATCGATAAAAATTTATTAAATCTAAAAAGTGTCGGCATTCTTTATCACCAGTAAAAATCGGCTGTTGGGCAACACTACGATTATAGACATGGTAAATTTCATTTGTAATTAAAGGAGTTTTTCTAATCATCATAAGATATTTTTATCACACCTTCAGGGTGTGAGACGCTTGTAACCCAAAAAGGCGGCAGAAAAAAGAAAAACAAAACCACTGCTTAAAATCACCCACGGCCAAAATGACTGTCCTTTTGCCTCAACGCCCGGCGTTGACGAGGCAACAGCGGCTCGACTGCCTTCCAAAGGATAAAAAGCACTTTCGGTAGCAGTCTGGCCCAAAACTTCTCCCGAGTCAGAGGATAATCTGGCTGAAGTAGCGGCCAAAGCCAATGTCGAGCCAGGAGACGAGGTTGGAGTCGGAGTCGGAGTCGAAGTATTCCCGGCAATAATCACCGCCATTTTATCCAAAACCAGATTCACTTCAGTCTTCGTCCCCGGTGAAAATTCCTTTTCAATTGTTTTCGGTTCATAACCGTTTTTTTCCAAGGTAATTGTATGCTTGCCAAAATCGCAAGAAATTTGCTTGTCGTCATCGCAAAAACAGTCCGACCCAAAAGACAAACTCTCCGGAGCGTAGTGGTGAATATATTGCCCGTCAACATAAATTTTTACGCTAGTTAGCACATTACCGGACGGGTCGGTTGGTGAATTAACAAGACAAGTTGCCTTAACTGTTTCCGTCGGGGTGGGTAAACTTGTTGAAGTGGGGCCAGATGTCGGGCTACCAGTCACCGCCTGTGAAGAATTTGTTCCACCTCTGGTTGGATTCTCCAGAATAAACCAAACACTACCCCCGTCCGGAACACGGGCAAGAGATTTATCCTCACCGATATCAGCTTCATAAACACAATCATCAACTGCGTTACCATCTTTGTCTAAAAGACGAACACTATCACCAGAATTATTCAAAGCAACTCCTGTTTCTCCCTTAGTTAAAACCAAAAAGCCTTTGGGGGCGATTGTCTCACTGCTAAATTGGTACGGACTGCTTCCCCCGTCAGCGATATCATCCAACTTCCATCCGGAGAGATCGACCGGTTCTTCGCCTGAATTATAAAGTTCTACCCACTCGTCTAATTCACTGGAACTGCCGGACGGATTGGGCAAAAACTCGTTTATTACTACCTGGGCCAAAATTTGCCCCTTAAAAAAGAAAAAGACCGCCAAGGCGGTCAAAAAACCAACAGCAAGTTTAATTAAACTCGGGGCAGGCATGGGATTAAGAAATTAGCTCATTTTTTAATAATTAACATGCAAATAATAAGTATCAATATCCGAGTCATCGTGATCAACCCGAACATAACGCAAGGTTCCGCCGCCGCAACCAATCGCCCCTCGGTAAAGTTGGCCTCTTTTAACCGACTTGACAATCAAATCGGGTGAAGCAATATCAATACCAGTATGAGAAGAGTACCAAAGATAACCAGAGGCAATTGCCTTAGAATAACCAAATCCCTGATTAAACTTAACCGGATCATTTAACGGCCAATTCCAATCGCCTGTGCCCTGTGCTGGATCACCATCATCACTGCCGCATCTTGACCCCGAACAATTATCAAGGCTGATATTTGTCAAAAAGCTGAGTGGGTTTTTAACATTATTGCCTTCCCGAACCTCGAAATGCAAATGAGTACCGGTTGAACAAGCTGAAGCACCAGGGATAATACTGGCGATTCTTTCTCCCTCATTAACACCACCGGCCTGTGTTTCCTGACCCCGGCCGGCAATAATGCCCTGAATCGCTTCTATCTCTGCCCGGGAAGTCGCCAGCAGTTCCTGATAACGAGCCTCGCTGTTTCTGGTTTCCGCCAGCAACCGTTCCTTGTCAGTTTTTTGGGTTGCCAGTAAGGCCTTTTGGTTTTCCAGTTTTACTCTTGCCTCTTCCAATTCGGTTTGTTTTTCTTCTTTTAAAGTTTTCCTGTCCTCAAAGTCAGTCCTGACCGACTCCAGTTCAAACATTAGTTCTCGGTCATGAAGCTGGGCCGACCGTAAATAGGCTAATCTTGAAAAAAGCTGACTTAAGTCCTGGGAAGTAAAAAGAACCGAAAACATGTCAGGAGCACCGGATTTATAGGTTTGGACAATCCGGCTAACTAAAATAGCGGAAATTTTATTTAAAGAAAGATCAAGTTTACCGATTTTGCCTGATAAGCTAACAATTTCCTGTTCCAGCGTCTCAATTTCTTTGTTGGTCGAATAAATTTTTGTCGTCGTTAAGCCAATGGCGGCGTTAAACCGGGCAACTTCTGACTGCAGGCTTTTCTTTTTAGCCGAAGCTTCTTTATAAAGGCTGTCCAAAAGAACTTCGCAATCTCTAGCTTCTTGTAAGTCCAGCTCACCTTTACCCAATTTTTCTTCGCAGTCTTTCAGCCCAATCGCCCGGGCAAAACCAAAATGAAGAAAAAAAAGCGGCAAAACACACAGCAATAATGGTAAGAAAATTTTCTTAACGACCGTCATTTTTTTAATAATTGCCTACGGTTGGTTTAAGTAGCGCTT
Source organism: uncultured Gammaproteobacteria bacterium (assembly GCA_964655765.1). Taxonomy (GTDB): domain Bacteria; phylum Patescibacteriota; class Microgenomatia; order PFEM01; family CAYPPS01; genus CAYPPS01. Next base: position 49,808 of record CAZZNI010000002.1, on the reverse strand, counting down.
AGTGGCTAAAAAGGCAGACACAAAACCAACCAACAGTCCCAAAGCCAGCTCTGCTCCCAAAAGCGACAGCATAAACCAAGCGGGCACCGGCAGGATAGGAATTTCACTTAAAAAGTCAACTAACAACGGTGTTGAATAAAGCAAGGCCAGGAAACAAACCCCCCAGCCCAAAACGGCACCAACTGCGCCGTAAAACATACCTTCAAACAAAAACGGCAGTCGGACATACCAGCTACTGGCGCCAAGTAAACGCTGTGTTTCAATTTCTTTTTTGTGGTTAACTACCTTAATACCGACAACAATAATAACAACTAAAATAGAAACCAAATTAAACAAGGCAATTAATCCAATCCCCACTTGCCGTAAAATTACTGTCCACTGCTGTAATGATTGGGCTACATCTTCCTGAAAAACAACATCCTCAACTTGAGGAAAAGCTCGTAAGACAGACGCTATTTCACCTAAGTATTCAATCTCCTGAGTAGAAACTTCCAGTGAGGCCGGCAAAACATCAGCCGTCACCAGCTCCAAAAGCAGCGGCTCCTGAGCAAAAAGGTTTTTATAAATATCCAGCGCTTCTTCTTTATTGATATATCTAATCTCTTTAACCTTACCGGTTGTCTCTAATTGGCTTCGCAATGTCTCCACTTGAGCCAAGGTGGTGTCGTCCTGTAAAAAGGCGCTGATCTGCGGCCTGGTCTCAAAATAGCGCAAAATGATTTGTGAACCGCTGGCTAAAATCACAAATGCGCTGACGGCCGAAAAAGCCAAAAACATTACCAGCACAGCCGCTACCGCCTGATAAGGCGACCGGCGAATATATATCCAGGTAGTGTGCAGGTGGTCTTTCATTCTAATTTATATTTGCCACTCTTCTCATCACTAATTAATTTACCATTTTTTAAAACTAAAACCCTTTCTTTCATTTCGTCAACTATGTCAAAATTATGAGTCGCCACAATAACGGTTTTGCCTAACTGGTTTATTTTTTTAAGCAGACCAATAATGTCTCTGGCGGTTTCAATATCCAGATTACCAGTCGGCTCGTCAGCCAGCACAATTTCCGGATTGGCCACAATTGATCTGGCCAAAGAAACCCGCTGCAACTCACCGCCTGATAGTTGGGAAGGGAAAGACAGCAAGCGGTCTTTCAAACCAACCAAATCGAGCGCTTCTTCGGCTTCCTTTTCAATCACCGCCGGATCACTACCGGCGATTTTTAACGGCAGAGAAACATTTTCCAAAACATTTTGATCCGCCAAAAGGCGAAAATCCTGAAAAACAATACCGATTTTCCGTCGGTAAAGATGAATTTTATTTTTTTTAATTTCGCTTAAATCGGTACCGTCAACAGTAACCTTGCCGGCCGAGGCAGTATAAATTCTCAACAGTAATTTAAGTAAGGTGGTTTTACCAGCGCCACTTTGACCAACCAGAAAAGCAAATTCCCCTTCTTTTAGTTCAAAATTAACCTGGTCTAAAGCCGCAAGCTGGCCAAAAGTTTTATCAACTTGCTCAAAAGATATCATTAAGGCAGTCTTAAATCTTAAAGCCCTTCGGGGCAAGAATCTAAAAGTTTAACTCGACCAACATCCATTAACCAGCCAGCTTTTTGAGCGGCGTAAGTTTGCCCCCAAATCTCAATACACTGTCCCAAAAATTGGTCTAAATCTAGCACCGAGCTGGTCAAATAAGCGGTTTGATCGTCACCGCCGGGACGAATTAGTTTATGACTGCCCTCAGGAACATCTTTATTCGTGTTTTCTTCCAACCGACCAGCCGCCTGATCTTTATAAACGCTTGGGTTGTTAACCCCGGCTTCCTTCGGCACACCGCCACTACTGACCTTGCCGTCATTATTACTAATGCCAACACTACGGCCAACAGTCGAAGTCTGGCCGGAGAGAAAATAACCGCTTACTCCACCGGTAATAATTAAAGCGACAATGATCAGCGCCGGCGCTAAAACCGACTTAACAAAATTACCGTCTTTCGAAGCGGAAAAATCCTTAACTGGAGATTGTTCGTTGTAACCTTCTTCCATGTCTGTTAAAAGCTTTTTTGATAATAACACAATTTAAACAACTCACTCAAGCTGGCGAACTTCAGTCTCAATAAATTCGTCTAAACGACCGTCTAAAACCGCTTCAGCGCTACTGCTTTCCTGACCGGTTCGAGTGTCCTTAACCAGTTTGTAAGGGTGAAGTACATAAGAACGGATCTGGCTTCCCCAACTAGCTTGAGTCCGGCCTTCTTTCAATTCCGTTTGCTGTTCTTTTCTGTCTTTCTCCTGTTGTTCCCATAATTTGGATCGTAATAATTCCAAGGCAATTTTCCGGTTTTGCTCCTGATACCGCTGAGCTTGAGAAGTCACCACTATACCGCTGGGTTTATGAATCAACCGAACGGCAGTTGAAACCTTTTGAACATTTTGGCCACCCTGAGAAGAAGATCGGAAAAACTGCCAATCAAGATCGTCATTCTTCAACTCAATCTCACCGGCTTCTTTTATCTGCGGCAATACTTCTACCAAAGCAAAAGATGTCTGCCGTAAACCATCGGCGTTAAAAGGCGACTGACGAACTAACCGATGAGTCCCGGCTTCATGTTTTAAAAAACCGTAGGCATAGGCAGCGTTAACTTTGACGGTGGTACTTTTAATGCCGGCTTCTTCCCCGCTAATTTCTTCAATTTCTTCATAAGGCCAGCCAACTGAATCAAAATATTTTAAATACATTCTTTTTAACATCATTGCCCAGTCCATCGCCTCCACTCCACCTTGTCCGGAATGAATCGAAACAATCGCCATTGAAGAATCGAAATGACCAGACAAAAAAGTTTTTAATTCAAACTTATCCAGTAATCGAGTCGCCTGAACTTCATCACCGGTTTGAATCAGTTGTTCAATTTGCTCTAACTGTTCAATCTCTTTTTGTAAATCCGCCAATTCCTTCATTTTTTCAGCCGCCAATTCATGGTTTTGCCAAAACGATGGCTCTCCCGATTGTTTTTGCAAATCGACAACCTTTTCCTTTAATTGATTGATTTTCAGTTTATCTTTAACGGCTTTTAATCGTGTTTCTAAATCAGTCATCTAATATCTCCTGGCAAAAATCGCCAAAAATCTCTTTTTTAATCTCCTTTGCTTGATTAGCCGGTAGGGCCTTAACAGCCTCACCTATTTCTTCAGGGCTTAATTTTTCCAGTGGTTTTTCTTGATTATCGGAAGAAAAAACACTGCCGCTTTTAATTACCGTTTCCTTTATTTTTGGGTCAATCGGCGCCTGGTCCAGACAAGTGCCTAAAACCTGGCCGCCAGCTTCAAGCGCTCGGCTGACTGTTTGACTGGCAAAATTACCTACTTGACCGGTTAATATGTCACTCCTGCCCCAAGTTAAAAACAACCTGATTAATAAAAATAAAACCAGGCCAATTACCAAAAGCAGCAGCCACCGGCCAATTATTTTCCCCACTTGTTAAATTTTATCGCCGCCTAAATGTTATAATTCCTAAGGCTAAGTCACATTCTAACATCAAAGCGACAGGCAAAGAAGATGAAGGTTATTAATTTAAATTCCCTAAACCAATCTAAAGTAATCAAAACTGCCGTTGATACTTTAAAAAACAACGGCTTGATCGTCTACCCGTCCGAAACATGTTTCGGACTGGGAGCTGACGCCACCAATAAAAAAGCGGTCGAAAAAGTTTTTCTTTTTAAGGGCGAACGGAACAAACCGGTTTCGGTTGCTGTCGACAGCCAAAAAATGGCGGAAAAATATGTCACCCTAAATCAATCTGCTCGTAACTTATATCAAAACTTTCTACCGGGAGCGCTAACGGTGGTATCTTTTTCTAAAGGAAAAGTGGTTAAAAAACTGGAATCGAGCCGAAAAACTTTAGGGGTCAGGATTCCTGATCATTCTTTTACTGTCAAATTAATTAAAACTTTTGGTAAACCGATTACTGCCACTTCGGCCAATATCAGCAACGGCCTACCACCCTACAGTTTAAAAACTTTTCAAAAATATACCAGTAAAAAAACCCAGCAGTTAATCAATCTCTTTATTAATCCCGGTGACTTACAAGAAAGAGAAACATCCACCGTTGTTGACACTACTTTAAACGAATTGAAAATTTTAAGACAAGGCCAAATCGATCTCCGGCAAAAATTGGTAGCAAAATTTATCTCTGTCAGTGAAGCAGAAACAAAAAAACTTGCCCAACGGTTAACCCTTAAATACCGCGATTTAAAGCGGCCGTTAATCTTTGCTCTCCAGGGAGAATTGGGCGTCGGCAAAACCCAATTTGCCAAAGGGGTCGCCGAGGCTTTAAAAATAAAAGAACCGGTAACATCCCCCACCTTTAATTTAATTAAAGAATACCCCTTTAAGGGGAATAGCCAAAGTAATATCTTTTATCACCTTGACACCTGGCGCCTGGAAGACGGACGGGAAATAATTGACCTTGGCTGGGAAGGGATGCTTAAAAACGGCAACCTGATTGCCGTTGAATGGCTTGAAAAAATAAAAACAATTTTGGAAAATGCCGCTGTTGATCACTCGGCCAAAATCATTTGGGCTAAAATTATTGAAATCGGAATAAATAAAAGACAAATTTTGATTTATGAATGACATCACTTCAGCTCCGTCTTACATGGCTGCGCTATCTCGCAAAAGCGAGACAGCGGCTTTGCCTTGCAGCCGATGTAATAAAAAAGACTGGTTAATTTTAAGCTTTGACACCTCTTGCGACGATACCAGTGTTGCCGTTACTCTTAACGACCGGGTGCTTAGTAATGTTATTGCCTCTCAAGTCCGTTTTCATCAACCGTTTGGCGGTATCGTTCCAAATATTGCCAAAAGAATGCACCTTAAACTGCTGGAGCCAAGCCTAAAAAAAGCGCTAAAAACCGCCCGGGTCAGCTTACAGGAAATAGAGGCGATTGCCGTTACTTACGGACCAGGACTGGCACCAGCGCTAGAGGCCGGCATTAATTTTGCCAAAGCTCTGGCAAAAAAAGAAAACAAGCCCCTGATAGGAATTAATCATATGGAAGCTCATCTACTGGCTCCTTTGGCAAAAAATTCCAAAGGCAATGGCCCTTTTAAAAACAAAAAAATAATCTTCCCCTTTTTAGGACTGCTCGTTTCCGGTGGCCATACTCAATTAGTCCTGGCTGAAAAAATCGGCCAATACCAAATACTGGGTCAAACTTTGGATGATGCCGCCGGTGAGGCTTTTGACAAGGTCGCCCGTCTGCTTGACCTGGGATATCCGGGCGGAGCAATTATTGAAAAACTAGCCCGTTTATCAACCGATAAAACTAAAATAAAACTGCCCATTCCAATGATAAATTCCAACGACCTTAATTACAGTTTTTCTGGCCTTAAAACTGCCGCTAGACAGAAAATAGAACAAACCCTGAAAAAAGATCAACAGTTTATTGTCGATTTTGCCGCCGCATTTGAGTTAACGATTGCCAAATCATTAACTTTAAAACTTAACCAAGCCTTAAAACAATATCCGGTCAGGCAGATCTTTTTGGGCGGCGGCGTTATTAATAATCAAACAATCCGTCGGGAAATTAAAAAAACCGCCAAACTTTATCAAACGGAAGTTTTTATTCCTTTTGATAAAAAACTAATTTCCGATAACGCCGCCATGATTGGCATTACTGCTTACTTTAAAGCCCAAAGAAACCAGTTTGTTAAAAACATTGACAAACTGGACAGAAAGCCAGGGCTAACCCTCAACTTAAACTAATAACGGCCGAGGATTGCGACATAAATTGGATAGTCGCCGGTAACACAAGCGTGAGTCATTTCCTGGTCCAACAAACTTTCCCGATGAGGAGCACTGCTGTCCCAACCCCATTCAATCACCTGGGTCGCGTTAACCGCCGGTGGATCATAAGAAAGATTCTCGGCTAAACCAACAAAGCCGGTGTCTTCAAAAGCCTTACCTGACTCGGTATCACGGATAAAACCAGCATGGTTGTCCAAAGGACTATCGTCCCGGGAAATGGTTGACAGCCTAGTCAAAAGCTCATTGGCTCGAGCCCGGGCATAAAGACAAAGTTTTTCATTTTTTTCTAAAGCCGGTTTTTGATGAGCTTGACGATAAACGGTCAAAGCCTGCCACAATTCACTTTCGCTGATAACAACTGCTGTTGGAGTCGGTGTTGGTACAAACGGTCGGGCTAAAATAACAACTAATAGGGTACCGCTAGAGTCTTTAAACTGGCCGGCAACACTAGCCAAGCCGATTTGCTGATATTTACTTTCAAGGAAAAAATCGCTCTCCTTTTTAAGCCACTCATCTATCATCACCTCACTGCCAAATTCGGGTAAAAATAAATTAGACTCACCAACCAGCTGATAAACATAGTTCTTCTGATCAAGTAGTTTTTTTGTTTTATCGCTTTCCTCCAGCCAGTCACCATTGGTCATAATTTCCTCGGCTTTAAGGTTGGCAATTTCTTGCAAAACTTGATTTTCATTAAGTTGGGAAAGATTATTTTCTTTTCGATGATTGTTAATTTTGGCCACAACTGTCCCTAAGTCAATTACCAGAGGCTCTTTATTATTAATAGCCGGTAAACTTTTTTGAACCTTTTGCCCTACTCGGTCTTTAAAATTTTGAAAGGAACTGGCCGGTAGATAAACTAAATCGGATTTCAGGTCAAGATAAAACAAAAGCCACAACAAGCCTAAAACAAAAACAGCCGCCGATAATAACAGCCGAAACAATCTCTTTTTAAGCATAAATTAATTCTAGCAAGAAAAGAACAAGTTTTTTACTTTTTTTTACCGGAGAGGAAAATTGAGTTTCGCAACGACAACCAAAACGCCCCTAAACCGAAAAACAATGACAGCAAAGTAACCAGCCAACCAACAAAGATTAAATTGCGAATCAAAAAGTAAACTGCCAAGCCGATAATAAAAGTCCAGATTAATTTAGTTTTGACCTTAAGCCAAGTCAAAATAAAACCACCGATAAAAATAGCGACAAAAATTTTACTCAAGTAAATACTAAAAAAGTAAAAAGTCAACAGAATAACAGCCAGGGGGATACCAAAAACAGTCAACAGTAAAATCAGCGCTAGCGGTGGGATTACTACTAAACCGGCCAAGCCTAAACCAAAAACAGACAACGGTTTTCGGCTGATAATTTCAGCCGCTTCCTGGCTAAATTTGGGGAAAAGCAGTAAAAAAATTAAACCAATAATTAAACTGGAAATAGCGCTGGTAAAGGTTAAAAAGGTTTTAAAACCTTTCCAGGCTCCTTTCAAACCGACTACACCGGCTTCTTGATTAAAATCAGTCAATCCTCTTGCCGGTTCTTTCTTTGTAATCTCGCCGCCAACCGTCGCACCACTGGCAATTGAAGCTTCATTGTCGCTCCAATAGGTCAAATCACCCAAAATTTCCGCTTCCGGTGTTAGGCGCAAACTACCAACACCAGCTTCAACATCACCACCGATTTGACTTGACAAAATCAGGTTGCCAGTTCCAACGGTAACATTTTTCGCCACCGGGCTGGCAATAATTGCGCTGCCGCCAGCGCCTAGAATACTGCCGCCAATTCGGGCGCTGTCAAGAGTTTGAACATTGCCGCCGACAAAGGTAACATTTTTACCAATCTGTCCGGAAATCATTAATTGGCCACCGACAATTCGAACATCCTGAGAGACCGTGCCGCCAACATCAACCGTGCCCCCCGCCGCCAACACATCACCGTTAACAACTCCGTTGATTAAAATTTGGCCACCGACAGTAAACACATCCCCATTAACAACTCCGTAAATTTCTACCCGACCAGCTCCACCGTAAAAATCACGATCAACAACCTCATTTTCTTCAACCACGATCAGCTCATCGCTTTTTTGCCAAAACGGGACAGACTGATCATCAGCCAGTGCCGGAGCAGTTAAAGTCAAAAGGCCGGCAACAGTCAGTAGTAAAATCAACAGCCGTTTCATCTTAAAATTATCATAAACAACACCGGTATTTTTTGTCAAATTAACTAGTAACGCCTACTGTTATTTCTAGCTAAGTTTTAGGATAACAACATTTCTTCCATTTTTTACCCGAGCCGCACCAACAGGGATCATTACGGCCAATTTTTTTTGTCTGTTTAGCAAGCAACGGCTTACTTGTTGTCCCCGACGGATCCAGATTAGTACTGGCTTGAGCCAGATTAATAACTGGCTGAGCAGGTTTAGCAGCCTGAACCCGAAAAATCCTTCTAGCAACCTGGGCTTCAACATTAGCAAGTAAATTTTCAAAAGAAGCGTAAGCCTCTTTTTTGTATTCAACCAGTGGATCCTGTTGGGCAAACCCTCGCAAAGAAACCGCCTCCCGTAAATCATCAAGCATATCCAAGTGGTCAATCCACAAACGGTCGATTGACTGCAACCAAACATAGCCTTCCGCTTCCCGCATTATTTCATTACCCAAATCTTTTTCTTTAAGAGCATAAGCTTTATCAATTAATTGGTGTAAATGCTGCCTGTTTTCATCAAAATTACTTTTTTCCAACCGTATTTGCAGTTGCTTTTGCGAAGCTTCATCTAACGGTAAGAGTTCGCAGAAATTATTAACCAACTGCTGCCAGTTAGTTTCCGCTTCAGCCTGATAAAGATTCAGAATCAAATCAGTCTCTTTTTCCAGGACAGACAAGGTTTTTTCTTTCAATTTTTGACCATGTTTTTCCTTAAAACGCAAAACTTCATCCCGTTTACCGTAAACAACCTCTCTTTGCCGATTCATGACATCATCAAATTCAACCACCCGTTTCCGATTATCAAAATGAAATGACTCAACCTTAGACTGTGAACCTTCAATTACCCTAGAAACCATGCCGTGCTCAATCGGCTGGTCTTCAGGGATTTTCAACATCTCCATGATCCGGGAAATTTGTTCCCCACCAAACAATCTCATCAAGTCATCTTCCAAAGACAAAAAGAAACGAGAAGAACCAGGATCACCTTGCCTGCCGGCCCGGCCTCTCAACTGATTGTCAATTCGTCTTGATTCATGGCGTTCAGTGCCAATAACATGAAGGCCGCCAAATTTTAGAATCTGCTGATGAAGTTTTTTCCAATTTTCAACTTGTTTTTTAGTCGGATGCTCCGGCAAAGCGCCGCCCAGAATAATATCAACACCGCGACCGGCCATGTTAGTGGCTACCGTTACCGCCCCTTTTTTACCAGCCTGGGATAAAATCTTGGCTTCTTTTTCATGATATTTAGCGTTTAAAACATGATGGGGAATTTTTCTCTTAGTTAAAAATCGATCAATGATTTCATTTTTCTCAATCGAAGTCGTCCCAACCAACACCGGCTGGCCTCGTTTAAAACAATCTTCAACTTCAGCAACAATAGCCGCGTATTTAGCCCGACGGGTTTTATAAACTAAATCCTGTTGATCTTTCCTAACCATCGGCCGGTTGGTGGGGATAATCACCACTTCAAGGCCGTAAATTTTCCTAAACTCCTCGGCTTCAGTTGCCGCCGTTCCGGTCATACCGGTTAGTTTTTTATATAATCGAAAATAATTTTGAAAGGAAACCGTCGCCAGGGTAATCGACTCCTGTTGGATTTTAACCCCCTCTTTAGCCTCAACCGCTTGGTGCAAGCCGTCTGACCAGCGCCTCCCCGGCATTAACCTACCGGTAAACTCATCAACAATAGTCACCTGTCCATCTTTGACAACATAATCACGGTCTTGCAAAAACAAGCTTCGAGCCCGCAAAGCGTTTTCAATATGATGAAGCGTATCAAAATCTTTTTCGTACAAGTTATCAACATTAAGTATTTTTTCGACTTTTTTAATCCCGTGTTCCGTTAGTTGAGCCGATTTTAATTTTTCATCAATTTCAAAATCAGTTTCCGGTGACAATGAGTCAATTAATTTAGCAAATTGATAATATTTTTCCGTCGGTTCCATATCGGGGGCAGAAATGATTAGTGGTGTCCTGGCTTCGTCAATCAAAATTGAGTCAACTTCATCAACGATGGCAAAATGATGGCCACGCTGAACCTTATCTTTCAATCTTCTGACCATGTTGTCGCGAAGATAGTCAAAACCAAACTCATTATTAGTACCATAAGTGATATCCGCCTCATAAGCCTGCCGTCTCTCAACCGGTTTTAAGTGCCGTAATCTTTCGTCTTCCTGGCCAGCCTGGATAAAATCCGGATCAAATAAAAAAGCCTGTTCATGGATAATACAGCCAACGCTCAAACCGGCAAAATGAAGTGCCTGGCCATACCAACCAGCGTCTCTTCTGGCCAAATAATCATTAACGGTTACTATGTGAACGCCCTTGCCGCTTAAACCATTAAGGTAGGCGGTTAGGGCGGCTGATAAAGTTTTCCCTTCACCGGTTTTCTGCTCTGACACCATCCCCTTATGAAGAACAATCGCCGACATTAGCTGAACATCAAAAGCCCGTTCACCAACGGTTCGGTTAATCGCCTCTCTGATCGAGGCCAGGCCATCCGGCAATAAATCGTCCAGTTTTTCACCCTTTTTCAATTGGGTTTTAAATTTGGCTGTTTGTTTAGGAAAATCACTATCTTTTAGCTTTTGATATTTGTTTTCCAGGTCATTAATCCGGTCGATTAAGGGCTGGATTTTTTTCAATTCTTTTTGACTGGTGTCGAAAAACCGAGAAAGAACATTAATCATAATACAGTTTACTTTACTTTAGGGGTAATCTTTTCAAAGCCGGTATATTTTTGTAAAACTTTCGGTATTAAAACCGAACCGTCTTTTTGCTGATAATTTTCCAAAATGGCAATAATTGTTCTAGAGGTGGCAATCGCTGTACCGTTGAGTAGGTGAGCAAAACCAACTTTACCGTCTTTACTTTTAAAACGAACATTTAAATTTCTGGCTTGGTAGTCTGTACAGTTCGAAGTTGAAGTAACTTCACCATATTCGTTTCTGCCTGGCATCCAGACTTCAATATCATATTTTCTGGCCGCCATCATTCCTAAATCACCGGTACACATCTGCACCACTCGATAAGGCAAACCCAACTCCTGGTAAATTTCTTCCTCTAGGGACAAAATCAATTGATGCATTTTCTCCGATTCAGAAGGTAGGCAATAAACAAAAATTTCCGCCTTAGTAAACTGATGAACCCGATAAAGCCCTTTTGAATACTGACCGTAAGCACCGGCTTCCCGTCGAAAACAATGTGAATAACCAGCATATTTAAAAGGCAAATCTTTATAACTAATCACTTCGTCAGCATGCCGACCGGCCAAAGTTACTTCAGCCGTTGCGATTAAACCTAAATCCTCACCCTCTATTAGGTAAGTTTGAGCCTCTTTACCTTTGGGGACATAGCCGGTACCAAGCCAATAACGAGATTTGGCCAAGTCAGGAGTAATGACCGGTATAAAACCATTTGTTTTCAGCTTGTTTAAAGCGTATTGAATCAAGGCAATCTCCAATAAAGCTCCTTCGTTATAAAGAAAGTAAAACTGCGTCCCGCTAATTTTGGCACCACTGTCAAAATCCAAAATCGCCAAATCTTTACCCAGTTCAAGGTGGTCTTTAATTTTAAAATCAAACTTGGCAACCGATCCCCAGATTTTTTCCTGTCGGTTGTCGGCTTCACCTCTACCAAGCGGAACATCAGCCAAAGCCGGGTTAGGGACAAGCCAAAGTAATTTAGTAACCTTTTTTTCTGTGTCGGTTAAATCTTTCTCAACGGACTTGATTTGCTCTTTTAATTGACGGCCTTTTTTAATTAGCGCAGCCGAGCGCTTTTGGGCCATTTGGTCAGCCACTTGATTACTTTCTGCCCGCAGTTGATCAACTTTTAGTTTTAAGGTGCGCATTTTTTTATCCACAGTTAATACCTGATCAATTACTTGATCGTCATAACCTTTATCTTTGGTTGTTTTTTTAAAAAATTCTGGGTTTTCTCTTAAAAGTTTAATGTCTATCATTTTTTTAAAGCCCTAGTTCGTCACTAATACCCTGCATTGATTTTAAAGTAATTTCAACAAATTTTTCTAAGGGAATATTCAATTTTTCTTCACATTTCTTGATATCTTCCCTTCTGGTACCGGCGGCAAAGGCAGGGGTAGTAAACTTTTTCATTACCGACTCAACCGTAACGCTACTAAGTTTTTTATCCGGTCTAACTAAAGCAGTAGCAACAATTAGCCCGGTTAAACTATCGCCGCAAAAAAGAGCCCAATCCATCTTTGTTTTCGGCTCAACACCAGTCTTGTCCCAGTTATGAGCCGCCATTGTCCAGGCAACATTATTAGGAATTTCAAAACCGGCTTGTCTCAACCATTCGGCAATCTTAATCCCCTGCTGTTCTACTGGAACCTGGTCAAGATAGTCCCCATCATGAAACAGGCCAGCCAACTGCCACTCTTGTTTAGTACCGCCTAAATCAGGTTCATTTTGAGATTTCAGATAATCGTAAACCCCCGCCATTAAAGCTTCTGTTGCCAACATGTGTTTAACAATATTGCCGTTAATACCTTTGTCGTTCAAAAACTTTAACGCCTTATTGTGGTCAATCATGTTTCGGTTTTAACAAATTAAATAAAATTACCTCTTTAATTGACCAAGTGTCTGTAAAAAACATCGTCAATCGATCAATGCCGATACCAATACCACCGGTAGGTGGCATGCCATATTCCAAAGCAGTCAAAAAATCCTTATCAACCGGATGAGCATCTTCTTTGCCCTGACGCATTGCTTTTTGCTCACTCTCAAAACGCTGTTTTTGTTCTAGCGGCGAATTTATTTCCGACCAGCCGTCGCAAAGCTCCTTACCGCCAACATAACCCTCAAACCGCTCCACCCAGCCTTCTTTTTGAGGATGTTTTTTACAAAGCGGGCTAACTTCAATCGGGTAATCAATAATCCAAACCGGTTTAATTAATTTTGGCGGTATTAGGTGATCAAAAATGGTAAAAATAAGCATTCCTTTACTTTCGTTTCCTTTGATCTCTAATTTATGTTTTCTGGCAAAAGCGAGTAATTCTTTTTCGCTCATTTTCTCAACATCAATACCAAGATTGTTTTTTATCGCTTCAACCATTGTGATCTTTGGCCACTGACCGGAAAGATCAATTTTTTTACCCTTAATAACAATCTCTTCTTTCCCGAATAATTTTTGAGCAATAAATTTCATCAAACCTTCCGTCACCGCCATAATTTGGTGGTAATCGGCAAAAGCTTGATAAAACTCAAGCATGGTAAATTCAGGATTGTGAGATAAATCCATTCCCTCATTACGAAAGTCTTTGCCAATTTCATAAACTTTCTCAAAACCGCCAACAACCAATCGTTTTAAAAATAGCTCTGGGGCAATCCTTAAATAAACCGGTAAATTTAAGGCATTAAGATGAGTTTTAAATGGCTTGGCATTAGTCCCGCCGTAAAGATTTTGCAAAACCGGTGTCTCCACTTCGATAAAACCCAAATTATCAAGATATTGCTGAATCGCCCGGATTATCTTTGTCCGGCTAATAAACACCTCTTTTATCGACGGGTTAAGTAGTAAATCAAGATAGCGCTTACGGAAACGGGCCTCGACATCCTTTAGACCATACCATTTAGACGGTAACGGACGGATGGCTTTGCTTACAAGGGCAAAATCTTTAACCAAAATCGAAGTTTCACCAGCGTTGGTAGCAAAAACTTTTCCAGTGGCAGTTAAAAAATCGCCAACATCCAAAAGCGGCAACAATCGACGCTGGCTGTCATTAATTTCATCGGCTTTAAAAACCAGTTGAATTTTTCCACTTTGATCAGTTAAGTCAAAAAACTGAATCCGGCCATGGCCTCTTATAGCAGTAATCCGGCCAGCTACCGCTACCTTTTTATCAATGCTTTTTAGTGCCGAGGCAACCGATTGCTCCTTTTTAGCTCGAGCCGGAAAAGGATCAATCCCTAAGGCCTCTATCTCTTTTAATTTGGTCAGGCGAATTTTTTTTAATTCTTCTATTGGTTTAGCCATGGAAACAGCCTCTGTTATTCCAAGAGTTTAGCACAAAACAGCTGTTTTTTAAAAGAAAATTTAGTCAATCGACAAAACTTTGTAGTTTAACTTACCGGCTGGCACTTCAACCTCAACTTCCTGACCAATTTTTTTGCCCATTAAGGCTTTGCCCAGCGGCGATTGATGGGAAATCTTTTTTTCCATCGGGTCAGCTTCCCATTCACCAACTAAATGGTAAACATGTTCATCCTGGTTAACCCCAACCGTAACTTTACAACCTAAAGCAACCTCTTGACAGCCATTGTTTTCATCGGCAACTTCAGCCCGTTCTAAAACTGATTTCAGTTCTTCGATCCGACCATCAATAAAAGTCAGCTCTTCCCGGCTATTTTGATATTCGGCATTTTCTTTAAGATCACCTTGTTGTCTGGCTTCTTCAACCCGTTCGATAATCTCCGGTCTCCTTTTATTCAACCGGTCAAATTCTTGACGAAGGTTTTCCAAGCCCTGTTTAGTCAGCAATATCTTGTCATCATTATTAATCATGTTATTTTTTTTTCTTTAAAAGCTATTAAAACGAAAAACCTCCCGTTTCTTTATCTCGAAGCTTTTTGCGAAAGTCTTCTTGAGGGAGGTTCATTATCCTCGCAAAATGATATAAAACTAAACTTTTTTTGTCAATAGCCCTATAATTAATCACCATGCACGAAAAACCATCACCGGAAAAAGAGCCGGACTTACCGCCAATTTGCCCGGATGGACAACACAGTTGGGCTATTAATCCATCTATGCACGGCTGCGGAGCCGGTGGCGGTGATCATGCCGTTGGCGAATTGTTAGTAATATTAACCCCAGTAAAAACGGGCCAACCAGGCGCTGTTTGCCAAAAATGTTTTACTGTTTATGGCACCAATCAACGCCACGAGGGTCTCTGTTGGGCGCTTCGAGCCATGTCTGAATGGTAAGTACCAATATGGTAAAATAATAGAGTGAAAGCTTCTAAAACTCATAAGGCACGGATATTTATCAGGAGCAAGCCATATTTGATCTGGTACTCAAAAAACTTCCAAAATCTTTCTCAAGAAAGCATCTTTGAGGCGATTATAAATCACGGCGACTGGGAAGACTTTACAAAATTACAAAACATATTCGGGATTAAAAACTCTCAACTACTCTTTAAAAAGATAGCCAACAAAAAACGATCCAATATCAGGCCGGAAACAAAAAACTATTTCAAAAAGTATTTTGCTAGATATGCATGAAGAGGTACTCACCAAAGAGCAAAAGGAGCTGCTGTCACCCATTAGAAACTTCTCGGGTCAATTTGGTCTAGTCGGCGGAACTGCTATTGCCCTGCAAATTGGCCACCGCCGGTCAATTGATTTTGATTTGTTTTCCAACAAACGCTTCTTCAATACCCGCATTCAAGATCAAATCAGAGATGAATTCAGAATCGAAAAAGTATTCGTTGACAGGCCCAACGAATTAACAATTCTGGTTAACAAGGTGAAAATTACCTTTTATAAATATCCCTTCAACATCAAGTACCAAATTACCTTGAAAAATATTATTAAAACACCAGATTTATTAACCCTCGCTTCAATGAAATCTTTTGCTTTGGGAAGACGAGCCAAGTGGAAGGATTATGTTGATTTGTACTTTCTTTTTAAACGATATTCGCTAAGTGAGATTTCCAAACAGGCAAAGAAAATTTTCAAAGGAGAATTCAACGAAAAACTTTTGCGAGAACAGCTCGCTTATTTTGAAGATATCGATTATTCAGAGAAAGTCGAATTTATGCCAGGCAAGAAAGTAAGCGACCAAGAAATCAAAGAAACCCTAACCGAAGTAAGCCTCAGCTTACCCTGAGCTTGCCATAGCTGTGCCGCCAGGGGGATTCGAACCCCCGATCTTCTGGATGAGAACCAGATATCCTGGGCCACTAGACGATGGCGGCATTGCGGACAGGGAAACTGATGCCCTAGACCAACTAGTCCCGATTACTCGCGGATACTCGATCACATGATCGGTAACGATAGCGCCAGATGCCCTTATTCTACCTTAAGGCTCAAAAAAGCTCAATTGGATAGCAAAAAGTGGTTAGTTTTCCGGAGAGAGGGTCAATAGGGTTTTTACCATTCTATCAACCAAACCAATATCTCCAGTTGTTTCGTCATGGATATAAATTAAAACCTGATTAGGTAAACTAAAAATATTAGCTTCATTCAATCTGTATAATCCATACTCATAAACAGGAACTTTAAACATGGGATCGTCACTTTTGTAACGAACCAAACCGCAAGATGCGTATCGTCCACAAAAGAAAGTTCCAAGTTTTACTGCTGAAGCTGGAATGTCAGTTTCAGTCCGGAAAACAACAATCCGGCTAGCATCATTTATAGATAATTTAAGCTTTTTATCGGGACTGACTACATTCACAAAATTAAATTCCTTGCCCTGGGCTCCACCCATTGATTCATGGATGTCCCAATTAACTGGAGCAGCAATGGCGAAATTTCCCCAACTTGACACATAATATTCCCAGCCACCAGGAACAGACAACAGCTTTACGATTTCCGCCAAAGCCGTAGATTTACCCAATGAGGTGTTTTCATAAACACCATCTTCAACTAAAGGCTTGCCGCACAATGGACGATTACCACACTGTCCCAAAGAATAAATATCGTATAAATCGTCCTGGCCCGGGTAAGGGCACTCAACCCCACTTATATCCGGGAAAAACGAGATGTCAAGCTTACAATATGACAACGGCTTTACCAAATTAACCGTTTTAATTATCTCCTCAGCCGAAGCAATTAAGTAAGGGTCATAAACTTTCAGCCCATTTTCACAAATATCAAAATTGTTGTAACTGTGAGAATGGATAGCACAGAGCATTGGGCGAACCGATCTTTCAAGTTGACCCTTGGTCGGGTAAGTTAAAGGAAGGTCAACAGCTTCAAGGTTAATACTACGAAGCATTTCGGCGACCAATTTTTTGTCATCCTCTGTCAAATCCGAACTAACCGACTCAGTTAAAATACGAATAAACGGGGTAGTTTTTTCATAAGGAAAGGTCAACGGTAAGAGAAATTTATTCGGGCAAGAGAAATATTTTACTCCTGTTTTGGTTGACAATTGGCCGCACTTAGATAATAAAGCAAGTTCCTCACTTGACAACAAATATGGTTTGGAAAACGACAATTTCCACAAAACAGTTTTCGGGTCTGGTGACCACTGTTCTCTACTTCTTACATTCTCCTGAAGTAAATTCTTTATTACTTCCGTGCTATCACGACCATTAAAACTTGCCCTGTTAATCTTATTAATAATAATAGAAATATCCTCTCCTGATTCAGGCCCGTAAGAGTCCGTTTGGACAAAAAACTGGTTGGGATCATAGAACACTGAGTACCCATAATACTTGTTTGAGTAGACAGACCAATCTTTGGGGATTGACCGCTTCCGGTAAGTCACAAGAGCAACAAAGGCTAGGCTGGTTAAAACAAAAGCAAATAAAAATCCCAAAACTAGCAATCTTGGTAAATTTTTGCGGTTTATCTGACCTATTTTAGTCTCTTTCTTTTGAACCTTTTTTATCTGCATCGGTTACGAAAAAGTATAACATTAACACTGTCGGGAATTAAGGCTCGATTTTCAGGATGAGAAACTGATGCCCTAGACCACTAGTCCCGATTACTCGCGGATACTCGATCACATGATCGGTAACGATAGCGCCAAGAAACCTATTTTTACTAAAACAGATACTCCTATTTTACCGCAAAAGAGCTATTAAACTCAATTTAATGAAAACACTAGTCAAAATCGCGAAAACCAAGTGGCTCAAAACTACCCTCTTTGAATTTTATTTCTTCCATTAAATCCTTAATCATTGCCGGGTTAGTTACACTCTTATGAGCCAGCAGTGCTTTCTCTCTTTGTTGTAAATAATCCCCAACTTCAAAATACCGAAGAGACGGATCAGTATAAGAGTCGGACATCAGTAAACAATTAACTTCATGAGGTTCCAGCCCGTCTCTTTCCAATTGTTGCCGAAAAAACCCTCGGTCTCGCGAGTAGGGATAAGAAGCATCGACTGCTATCAAGGCAGTGTTTCTATGATCACGATGGTTTACCCAGCCTATCGTTTTGGAAAAGGAAACAAAAACCGGACTGGGGTTATGGGTAATAACAATATCTGGTTTAAATTGCCGAATATGAAAAACGATTTTACCGATATTTTCTACTGACGATTCCACTTCTCCGTCAGCAATACCCAAATTAAAATTTTCCTCTTTAGGAATACCGATTATTAAACCACCCCCAATCTGTTCAACACTCCTCCTTTTGGCAAACCCCTCTTCCGAAATCCCTTTTAAATTTTTAACCCCTTTGCCGCCATTAGTTGTTACCACCAGCCGAACTTTACCCCCACCATTTATAAAACGAGCCATTGTTCCTCCGCAAATAAGTTCCATGTCATCCGGATGGGCAAAGACACACAAAACTTTTTTCTTGTCACCAAAAACTTCGTTAAAAGAATCTTTTATTTTCACCATTTGCCAATTCATTATAACAACTCTTATCAGGTGTTAAAATAGATAGGTGAAACTTAAACTTAAAGCCAACTACCAGCCAACCGGTGATCAACCTCAGGCAATTGAAAAGTTAACCAGTAACTTTAACAATGGCAAAAACAACCAAGTTCTGCTTGGAGTTACTGGTTCGGGAAAAACTTTTTCAATTGCCAGTTTTATCGAAAATGTTCAAAAACCAACACTGATAATTTCCCACAATAAAACACTGGCTGGGCAGCTTTATCAGGAATTTAAGGAATATTTCCCTCAAAACGCCGTTTCTTATTTCGTTTCTTACTATGATTATTATCAACCAGAGGCTTATATCCCTCAAACTGATACCTACATCGCTAAAGAAACCGACATCAACCAGGAAATTGATAAATTAAGACTGCAGGCCACCAGTGATATCTTTTCGCAAGATGATGTTTTGGTGGTTGCCTCCGTTTCTTGTATTTACAATATCGGTTCCCCTTTGGAATACCAACGCTCAATTGTCAATTTTAAAGTTGGGGAGAGAATTAAATTGGAAGATTTTTTGTATAAACTGGTGGCGATGCATTATGTCAGATCAAGAGTAGAGTTTAATCGCGGCAGTTTCAGAACCAGAGGTAACCAGGTTGAAATTTATCCGGCCTACAGTGATGATATCGTCAAAATTATTTTTGATAAAAGAGAAATTAAGGAAATAACCAGCCGGCCCTTTTGGGAACTAAAATCAAAACCATTACGAAACTGTGCCATTTATCCAGCCAAACACTATTTAATGAACCAGAGCTTAATGGAAAATGCTTTTAAACAAATCAAGCAAGATCTGGCTATCCGGCTTGAGGAATTAAAAAAACAAAAAAAGCAGTTGGAAGCCAAGAGATTGGAACAAAAAATCACTTACGACCTGGAAATGATCCGAGAAACCGGCTTTGTCAACGGCATCGAAAACTATTCAAGATATTTCGATGGCAGACTACCCGGCCAGGCTCCCTATAGCTTAATCGACTATTTCAAGCAGAAATTTGGCGATGACTTTTTGATTGTCATTGACGAGTCACACATGACTATTCCGCAAATAAGAGGCATGTACCAGGGTGACCGATCAAGGAAACAAACTCTGATTGATTTTGGCTTCAGAATGCCTTCGGCTCTCGATAACCGCCCTTTAAACTTTGACGAGTTTCTAAAAAGAGCTAAAAAAATGGTCTTTGTTTCCGCCACCCCTGATCAATGGGAAATTGATAAATCAGAAAAAACAGTTGTTGAACAACTAATCCGTCCGACTGGCCTGGTTGATCCTCAAGTTGAAATAAGAAAAACCGACGGCCAAATCCAGGATCTGGTCAAAGAAATCATTGCTAGAAAAAAAGCGAAGGAAAGAGTTTTAATCACCACTTTAACCAAAAAAATGGCTGAAGAATTGTCAGCTTATCTATCAGAAGTAAAAAATACCGGTGTTTTGCTATCGGTCAACTATCTTCACGCCGACATTGACACACTGGAACGAAGTGATATTTTGGCCGACCTAAGATCCGGTAAGTACGATGTTCTTGTTGGTATTAATCTACTCCGGGAGGGCTTAGATTTACCGGAAGTATCACTGGTTGCCATACTGGATGCTGACAAACAAGGCTTTCTAAGATCAAAAACCTCTCTTGTCCAAACCATGGGACGGGCGGCCAGAAATGTGGAAGGAAAGGTAATTCTTTACGCCGACGAAACAAGCCAGGCAATGAAACTAGCAATCGAAGAAGTAACCAGAAGAAGACAGATCCAGCTTGCTTACAACCAAAAACATAATATAACCCCCAAAACAATCGAAAAATCAATTCGAAACAGGATTATTACCAAAAAGCAGGAGGAGGAAAAATATGAACTTGAGGCAATGACTCCAGGAGAAAAAAAGAAATTAATCCCCAAGCTTAGAAGACAAATGAGAAAGCATGCCAGTGACTTAAACTTTGAACAGGCAATCAAACTACGCGACACCATCAACAAAATCCTAAATCAGTAAAATTTTTGTGATAAACTACCTTTATGCTGACCCAAAAAGATCTCGATTTACTAGAAAATACTTTTAAACAAGTTTTTGCCACCAAGCAAGAAATAAAAGGGACAAAGGATGAAATCGTCACCTTGCTTGATGAAATGATGGGCGAATTGAAAACAATTAGAGAAAGTATTACTTTTTCATCCCATCGTCTTTCTAACCACGAAGACAGGATTACCAGCCTTGGAAAAAAGCAAACGGTCATTCCCCAAGCCGCTTAAAAACTAGTAAAACTTCTTCTTCTAAGCGATAATAAAAACATGTTAGGAGATTTTTTTCGCGCCACACCAAAAAAGAAAACCATTAAAGTTGGTAAAAAACAAAAGGGGATTCTTTTTTTTAACCCCTCCCCAATACAAACCTTTTTCTTTTCCCTGGGGACAGGTCTTTTCCTGCTCGGATTTTTTTATCTTGGTTTTATCTACTTTCCTCTAACTAAAGCCTATTTTAATTACCTAGTTTTACCCCAACAAGAATTTATCCCACCGGTAGTTAAACAAACCGAAGTAATTGACTATACTAACTTTTATATTGACATCCCCAAAATTAAAGCCAGTGCGCAAATTTTCCCCAACATCCCGCCTCATAATAAAGACATCTATGAAAAGATTTTAAAAAGCGGTGTTGCTCACGCTCAAGGCACTGCCTTCCCCGGACAAGGAAAAACGATTTTTCTTTTTGCCCACTCGTCCGATACTCCCTTTAACGCCATCCGCTACAACGCCGTTTTTATACTGCTTAACCAACTGGAAAACAATGATACTATTGTTATTACCCTAAGCGGTAAAAATTATCTCTATAAGGTATATGATAAAAAAACTGTTGAACCAAAAGATACCAGATATCTTTTTTATACCGAGGATAGAGAAATCGTGATACTTCAGACTTGTTGGCCACCAGGCACCACCTGGAAACGGCTGCTTGTCTTTGCCGAAAGAGTCTAATCTTGACATTAAAACCATCTCTGGTATAATATCCCATAGTTAGGAAATAAGTTTTTATGAACAAAAAGATTCTGACCCTGTTAATGCTTTTAAGTCTTTTCTTTGTTGCCCCAAAAGCAATAGAGGCAAACGACTATGACACCGACGAAGACGGTCGGCAAATTGTTGTTGATAAGGAAGTAAAAGCCCCCTCTCAAGATAATTGGCACGAAAACCTCTCCAGTGAAGTAATCACATTCGCTGGCGAAAATTATGTTGAATTCAAAATAAAAGTTAAGAACACCGGCGACGAAGAACTAAAGAATATTAAAGTTATTGATGCTCTTCCTTCCCAGATAAAACCAATTGAATACCCGGGCGAATACAATGAGGGCAACCATGATGTTACCTGGCATATTGACCGATTAGGCGAAGGGGAAGAAAAGGAATTTTACATCAAAGCCCAAATTAAAAATAATGACAGCCTTGAGCAAGGCCGGCTCTTTTGTGTTAACAACAAGGCTGAAGGCAGAAGTGAAACTGATGAATATGATTCCGACACGGCTCAATTTTGTATTGATACCAGAATTTTAGGACAGGAAACACTACCTGAATCAGGCGGCAACACTTTAATCGCCACCCTTCTTGCCACATCAATTATCGGTGCCGGTATTCTAATCAGAAAAATCGGCCGAGGTGAACTTCTAAGCAGATAAAAGAGCTCCTTGAGGACTTCAGGTTGGGCTCAAGGCTAAACAGCTTTGCGTTTAACCCCTTGTTCTCAACAATAAGCACATTTAAATTCGAGGGTTATTATCCTTCTTTTGATATAAGGTAGTCCGCGGCTTGGGTATCCAACTCGCGCGTATCCAGCCCGCGGGCTATCAAACAAAATAAGGAGGTTTGTCATGAAACTTGTGAAGTTTCTGTTTGTTTTGGGTTTAACGATATCGATAAGTGGAATTGCTTTTGCCGGCGGAGGACTCTTTTGGGGCCCTGCTGGACCAGCGCCACAAACAGTCGAAGAAGCCCATGCATACTTCGATACCGCCGCGCCCCTGACTGTAGTCAATCACACCAATCCCGACGAAAGTCTCGTCGCAGTTGGGTGGGTCATTGGGAACTCTGATTCCGAAGCAAGAGGAGAGGTCTTCACCTCAACATTACCATCCGGAATCTGTGTAGACTTTGACCCAGATGTAACATCATTCAACCAAACCATGGGGCAAGCAGGGAGCTATTCGCCTGATTGGTGGAGATCCATCACGATCACCCCCACAAAGGTGATTTCCCTCAAAATCACTGCCTACAATTCCCTCTGCAATTGGGACGGAACGACCCCTATTCAATGACCCTCGAGTCTCTCAGGCCGGCAGGCTTATTTGCCCGCAAACCGCCTAACCGGCCTGAGATTCACCCTTTTGTTTTGGAAACTTTGGTTTCAAAGATAAAAGAGTGAGATGAAAAGTTTAAATTTGGTTATACCAGTCTTTAACGAAGAAAAGAGAATTGAAAAAACAATCGAAACCCTGAAAAAGGGTTTTTCTTTTCGTGGCCTGGGTTTTCAAAAAGTCATCTTTGTTAATGACGGCTCAACCGACAAAACTTTACTTATCTTAAGAAAAAGCAAAAAGGAAATAGAAAAAACTTTAAAGGTAAAGGTGGAAATTATTTCTTATACGGAAAACCACGGCAAGGGTTATGCCGTTAAACAAGGTATGCTTGTCTCTGGTACCGACTATACTCTTTTTTCTGACGCTGACATTTCTACCCCACTGTCGGAAATCAAAAAATTCGTGCCATTAATGAAAACAGGCATTCCGGTCATTATCGGCACCCGTAAAAGCGGCCAGTCTAAAATAATCAAGGCCCAGTCGCTATTAAGACAAGCTTTGGGCAGAGGCTTTACCTCTATTGCCAATCTTTTACTTGGCACCAATGTAAGCGATTTTACCTGCGGTTTTAAAGCTTTTTCCAAAGATAGCAAAGAGGTTATCTTTAGCAACTTAAAAACCGAACGCTGGAGTTTTGACGCTGAAATTCTGTTTTTAGCCCAGAAATTTAATCTAATCGTCAAAGAAGTGCCGGTTGACTGGAAAGACAACGGCCATTCCCGGGTTAATTTGGTTCGAGACCTACCGTTAAGTTTTATTGAGCTTATTAAGATCAAACTAAACTATTCTTTGTTTTTTCTTCCCTCTTTCAAAAAAACTTCCTTGTGTCCCAACTTCATTTGTAAGTAAAATCTCTTTAAGAGAAAGAGGGAAAATGACAAAAGAAAAAAAATTACTGGTTATCTCCAGCTATCCCGAAAAAGGGTTAACTCACGGCAAAAAAACCGTTGGCGTTGCTTCTTACAGCAAAAACACTCTGCTGGCCTTAAAAAAGGCAAAACCTGATTTAAAGATAGTGGTTTTAGCGGAAAAATTTGGTAAACAAGAAATTTATGAAGAAAAGGGTATTTCAATTAAGCGAGTTTGGCAAAGAAATAATTTCTTTTCTGTCTTTAAGCTGTTAAGGCAAATTTTTACCAACAGGTTTGTGCCGACTTTAATTTGTTTTGAAGGTTTTATGTTTGGTTCTTTCCTTTTTTCCGGCTTGTTTTTAACCGGTCTTTTCTTGCTTAGAATTATAGGGGTTAAACCAGTTTTAGTTTTACACCAAGTGGTTGAAGATTTTAACCTGATAGAGAAAAATAAAATTAAAGCTTTCTTTTTAAACAAAATCAATTTCTTGTTCAAAGAACTTGTCCTTGCTTCAAGCGACAAAGTAATTGTGTTTGAACAGTACTTTAAAAAGATTTTAGGGAATAGCAAAAAGGCTATTTTTATCCCCCATGCAGTTGAAGAAATTGAAATGATAAAGAAAGAAAAGGCTCACAAACAGTTTGGTTTCGGCAGCGAAAAATTTCACGCCCTCTACTTTGGTTTTTTGTCACCTTATAAAGGCGTTGATCTGCTGGTTAAAAACTGGCCAAATACAAATGACAATAAATTAATCTTGGCAGGAGACGGCAACCCTAACCACTTGAAAGAAAAAGCTTACGCCGACTTTGTTAAAAAAATTAAATCAATTGCCAAAAAGAAAGGTATTATTACCACCGGTTTTGTAGCGGAGGAAAAAATTGCCCCACTGTTTTGTGCCGCCGACCTAGTTTTACTTCCCTACCAGGTCTTTTTTTCGTCCTCCGGTCCATTGTCACTGGCTTTTGCTTATCAAAAACCGTTTTTACTTTCCGAAAGTCTTAAAAATTATCTTGCCTCCGATGATTTTAAAAAAGCGCTTGAAAAGACTAACCTTTCTTACCAAGAAATTCTTTTTGACCCCAACAGTAAAAACGATCTGGAAAACAAAATCGCCAATGTAAAAAAGAAAAAAAAGCAGTTTGAAAATTTAAGCCGGTTTTTAAAAGAAAGTCGATCGTGGTCTAAAATCGCCAAAGATTACTTAACTGTTTTAAGTTTAAACAAATGAAATTTTTAAAAAAACACTGGCCGCTATTAACACTGGCTTTATTTCTGGCAGTAATCTCTTTGGCCAATATTAAAAGCGGCACTTGGCTGGCAGGCTGGGATAACTTAATGCCTGAACTGAATCTTGTCATGAACATAAAACGGTCGCTGGTAGCCGTTTGGCAGGAATACCAAGGATTGGGGCTGGTTGGTGGCATGGCTCACGCGGCTGACTTAGTTAGACAATTAATCTTATTGCCATTTAGTTTGATTATGCCGGCTAACTACCTACGCTACTTTTGGCATCTTTTTATGCTTGGAGTGGGTACTTTTGGTATTTTTTCCTTACTTAAAAACAAACTAAAAATTAATCACATCGGTGCTTTTTTGGGTTCACTGTTCTATTTGCTTAACTTTGGCACTATCCAAATTTTTTGGGTGCCTTTTGAACCATTTTCCTGTTTTTGGGGCTTCTTTTCCTGGCTGATTTTAATATTTTGGCAAACTTTGGAAAAACCGGTTAGAAAAAACTGGTTAAAGCTGTTTTTAATCAACCTTCTTGCCACACCTTCTTTTTATTTACAAACAATTTTTTTGGTTTATCTTTTCTGTCTTGGTTTGATCGCAATTTCTTTTTTGATCACCAAACAACGACACAAGATAAAGACTTACTTAAAAACGATTTTAAAAACTTTCAGCCTAATCTTTCTTAGTAACGGCTTTTGGCTGCTGCCGTTTACTTACTTTTTGGTTAACAATTTAGAAAATCCACTCTTGGGAATCGGTAATCAAATCGCTTCTCAAGAAACTTTTGCTCGCAGTCAAGCAAGAGGAGGCTATTTTGATTTTCTTCTTCTTAAAGGCCACTACCTTGACTACTACGACCTTAAAGAACCGTTAATGGCAGTTTGGCAGAAACACTTTGACAATCCGATTGTTTTAGCCAGCCAATTGGTAATCGCCTTAGTCGTTTTAGCTGGAATCGTCTTAACTTTTACAAAAATAGTTAGGAAAAAAATTAACGTTATTCATTTAAGTTTGTTTTTAATCCTGTTGCTCGGAGCCATTGCTTTTGTTTCCGATAATTTGCCTTTTTCTTTTATTAATCTTGCCTTAAGACAGTCTTCATTTTTAAACCAAACCTTTAGGGCGCCACTAACTAAATTTATTGTCCCGGTGATTTTTGTCTTTTCCTGTTTTTTTGCTCTTGGAATAGAAAAAATTGTCTCTCTACTAAAAAAGAAATTACTTTCACGACTGGCCACAGTAATAATAGCTGTCGGCTTGATATATTCAGCCTTACCGGTTTTTAACGGCAACCTTTTCTATGACAAAATGCAAGTTAACATTCCCCGAGAGTATTTTGAATTAATTGACTATTTTAAGCATGAAGATAAAAACGCCCGAATAGCCAATCTGCCGCAAGGCAGTTATTGGGGCTGGACCTTCTACCGCTGGGGCATGAGAGGTTCCGGTTTTTTGTGGTACGGCATCGAGCAGCCAATTTTAGACCGGGCTTTTGATGTCTGGAGTTTGAAAAACGAACAGTACTACTGGGAGCTTAATTACGCCCTGCAAAAAAGAGATCTTAATCTTTTAGAACAAATTTTAACCAAGTACCGGGTTAGCTACATTCTTTTTGACGACAATGTCTTTTTCCCCGGCGAAAAAGAATATGCCAAACTTTCTTTAGATACTAAGGAATTACTTGAAAAATCAACTAAATTAAAACTGGTAAAAACTTTCGGCAGTCTTAGTCTTTACGAAACAGATACACCAACTGCAATTTATTCTGCCAATGAATCTTTGCCAAGTACTAATCCGGCCGATTTTTATCACCAAGACCCGATGTTAAAAACAACCAATAGTTACCAAATTGATTCCCAACAGCCTGATTTTTATTATCCATTTTTTAGTCTTTTTACTAATCGTTTTCAAAAAGAACAGCAATTTGAAATAAAAGAGGAGGAAAATAATTGGTTACTGACAAAAGACCTGCCGGAAAATATAACCGGCAACAATTATTCTTTTATCTTTGATCCCGCCAATCAAAACTTATTAATCCCGACCGAAACAGACCCGGTGTTTATCTTTTATCAAATCGTCCAAGAAAACAACCGGTTAATTTTAAAAATACCTAAAATTAATTCACCTTGGTACATTCAAAAAACTTTTAACTCCGGTGAGCTTATTGAAGCCAAAAGCTGGAACGACACTTTAAATGGCCAGGCTGCCGCCACTTTACAACAAGAAAATAAAGATCATTTTGTTAGTCTTTCGGCTCAAAACGACGACGCCTCCCTTTCTTTTAATTTCCCTGAATTGCCGCTTAGCAACGGTTGGTTAATTGAAATTGAATACCGTTTTGGGAAAAGATTACCGCTTTATACCTACGCCTTGGGGGGAAATAATAAATATAAATTTTTTTCAACCAAACTAGAAACTGAAAAGGATTGGACTAAAGCTTATTTCATTATTCCACCCTTTTCCGGTTTTGATTATGGTATCAACCTGACCTTACAAAGTCTTTCCTTTAACAACCACTGGTCAGTCAACCATCTTAAAAGCATTAAAATTATCCCTTTCCCTTTTGAACTGATCCAAACCAGCCGATTTGAAAAAAATGATCTGCCTAAAAATATTTATCAACAAACAACTTATCCAGTCAGTTACAATTTTTTGTGGTTTTATACTGTCAGTAATATTCAGCAAGAAAGCAAAACCTTAATTTTGCCGCAATCTTTTGATATTGGCTGGCAGGCCTTTAGCTTAACCGGTAAACCGAAAATATTAAAGCATATGGAAATTAATAATTGGGCCAACGGTTGGCAGCTACAAGAAAATGAAAGCAAAATAATCGTTTTTTTCTGGCCGCAATTACTGGAATTTTTTGGCTTTCTCCTACTTCCGGCGGCATTATTTTATCTTCGCAAAACGAGATAGTCCCACAACCAAAAACTCTTCTTGCGGGTCTTACTTTCGGCTTTTATTTGGAGTATAATTAACCTTTGTTACCAAAGGTTCAAAAATGACAGATAACAATCAATTCATCACTATCACTGGGGCCAGAGAACACAACCTTAAAGGAGTTAGCGTTAAAATCCCCAAAGGCAAATTGGTGGTTTTTTCCGGTGTCTCTGGTTCCGGTAAATCATCACTGGCAATGGACACTCTTTACGCTGAGGGACAGCGACGATATGTCGAGTCACTGTCTTCTTATGCCAGACAATTTTTAGGGATGATGAAGCGGCCCGAAGTTGACGCCATTACCGGACTATCACCAGCAATTGCCATTGACCAACACGGCTTATCGCACAATCCCCGCTCAACTGTTGGCACGGTCACAGAAATTTACGACTATTTACGAGTCCTTTTTGCCAGGCTAGGACTGCCTCATTGCCCCAAGTGTGGCCGCACCATTGAACGATCAACCAGTACCAGTATCACCGGCCAAATCTGGCAAGAAATTAAAGATCAAACCACCAAAACAGGCCGAGGGCGGTTTTTCATTCTGGCTCCGCTGGTAAGAGATAAAAAAGGTGAATTTGACAGTCTTTTTAAGAACTTAATTAAAAAAGGTTTTGACCAAATTCGGATTGACGGCCAATTAAAACGGCTTGATGATGATTTTGCTTTGATTAAAACTAACCGCCACACTATCGAAGTGGTAATCGACAAGCTGTCTTTGAATTTGAAAGACTTAAAAAAAGAATTTGACCAAGAATTCCAAAAACGACTCCAAGATGATGTTGAAATTGCCCTGGAAACCAGCAATGGCTTGGTAATTTTAACCGCCATCTTAGACAAAGGCCTGGATTTCCCCTTAAAACCACAGCAACAGCAAGACAGTCTTTTTTCTAAAAATTTTGCCTGTCCGGTTTGCAATATCTCACTACCAGAAATAGAACCGAGAATGTTTTCTTTTAACTCGCCCCAAGGAGCTTGCGAGGAGTGTGACGGTATCGGTGTCAAGCTAAAAATCGACGCCAACAAAGTTTCTCCCTACCGAGCCTCGATGCTGGAAGCGCAATATTATCGAACCTCTTCCGACGCCATTCGCCAGGAAATCGAAAAATTAATGGTTAGAGAGAGTTGTTTGGCTTGTAACGGCCGACGACTAAACAAACAAGCACTGTCAATCACTATTAATAATTCATCGATCGCCGATATTAGCGCTTTACCACTTAATAAACTACTGGAATGGAGTAATGCTTTAAATCAAAAATTAACCACCAGTGAAAAAGAAATTGCCGAACCGTTACTCAAAGAAGTTAACAGTCGGTTGCAATTTTTACTGGCAGTCGGAGTTGATTACTTAAGTCTTGATCGAACCGCCTCAACGCTTTCCGTCGGTGAAGCCCAGCGAATCAGATTGTCTTCACAAATCGGCACCGGACTAACCGGCGTCCTTTACATCCTAGACGAACCAACTGTCGGCTTGCACCAAAAAGACACTCAGAAATTAATCAAAACTCTAACCGCCTTAAGAGACCTGGGCAACACCGTTGTGGTTGTTGAACACGATGAAGAAGTTATCCGCTCAGCCGACTGGTTAATTGAATTTGGCCCGTTGGCTGGTAAAAAAGGCGGTCAGATTATCGCCACCGGCACTCCTGATCAGGTAATTAAAAACCCCGATTCACTGCTGGGTAAATACTTAAGCGGCAAAAAACAGGTTTCAGCCGGTTTTAAGGAATATGCCGCCGATAAGAAAAAGTTATCAATCAGCGGCTGCCAACATCACAATTTAAAAAATATTAAAGTTGATTTTCCGCTTAATACCTTAACCTGTATTACCGGTATTTCCGGCTCCGGCAAATCAAGTCTAATTAACGACACTCTTTACCCGGCGCTAAAACAACACTTGGACCAATATTTTAAAGACATTGCCGGCAGTTTCAGCAGACTAAACGGAGCTGAAGAAATCAGGAATGTATTGATGGTTGACCAGTCACCGGTCGGCCGAACTTCTCGCAGTAATCCAGCCACTTATATTGGCGTTTTTACCGACATCCGCGACCTAATGACCGAAACCAGAGAAGCTAAATTAAAAGGTTTTTCGCAAAGCTTTTTTTCTTTTAATGTTGATGGTGGCCGCTGTGAAGCCTGCAAAGGCCAGGGCCAGCAAAAAATTGAAATGCAATTTCTACCTGATGTTTGGGTTAAATGTGAAGAATGCGACGGCAACCGGTTTAAACAGGAAGTTTTGGAAGTTGAATTTAAAGAAAAAAACATTGCCCAAATTCTTGATCTGACTGTTTTGGAAGCACTGGAGTTTTTTGCCGGCTTTCCTAAAATCATCAAGAAATTAACCGTTTTAAAAGAGATCGGATTGGATTATCTATCTCTCGGACAGCCATCACCGACCCTCTCCGGCGGCGAATCGCAACGACTGAAAATTGCCCGCGAACTGGTAAAGGCCAATAATGGCCAAACGGTTTATTTGCTTGACGAACCAACTACCGGTCTTCATTTTGCTGACATCGAAAAACTACTTTCTTCACTACGAAAATTAATTGATAAGGGTAGTTCTGTTTTCGTCATTGAACACAACCTCGATGTCATTAAAAACGCTGACTGGCTGATAGACCTGGGGCCTGAAGGAGGCGAAAAGGGCGGCCAGGTTGTTGCCGTCGGCACAGTCAAGCAAGTGGCCAACAATAAAAATTCCGCTACCGGTAGTTTCTTAAAAAAATACCTAAAGTAAAAATGGCCACAAAATCTTACACCCCGGGGGTGGATGTTAAGAAATTGCCTCACCGGCCCGGAGTTTACTTTTTTAAAGATAAAAGCAAAAAAGTCATCTATGTCGGCAAGGCGCTCGACTTAAAAAAAAGAGTTGCTAGCTACTTTTATCCTTCGGTTAAAAACCAAAAAACCAAAAAATTAGTCAGCCAAATTAACCAAGTCGACTTTTTAACCGCCTCAAGTGAATTTGAAGCTTTGCTTCTTGAAGCCAAATTAATTAAAGAATATTTGCCGAAATTTAATGTCAGTCTTAAAGACAACAAACGCTATCTTTACATTGCCATTTCAAAAGAAAAATATCCAGCCGTCTTTTTAACCAGACGGCCGGAAATGGAAGAAAAATTACTTGATTGGTTCGGACCGTTCCCGTCAGCTTATGCCGCCCGTCAAGTGCTTAAAACTGTTCGTAAAATTTTCCCTTTTCGTTCACCGTGCAAAATGCCACCCAGGGGTTGTCTTTATCTACACATTAATCTCTGTCCGGCCATGTGCCAAGTCCCTACTGCTAATTACAAAAAAACAATTAGCCGGATAAGAAATTTACTTAACGGACAAACCAAACTGCTTTTAAAACAAATGGAAAAGACAATGAGCGTAAAGGCGCGGCAGCAACAATACGAAGAAGCGCTTTATTTAAAACAAGAAATCCTTGCCCTAAAACATGTTACCTTTCGACAAGCTCAGGGTTTCACCCACCAACAAGAAAGAGTAAAGGGGCTATTTATGTTGCGAAAATTATTAGTCAAATATCAAGGCTTTGACCCGATTGTCTTAAACAAAATCGAAGGTTTTGATATTTCAAACTTAGGCAAAAACTTAATCGTTGGCTCAATGGTTGCTTTTGTAAACGGTTCAAAAGAAAATGGTCTTTACCGCCGCTTTAAAATTAATTTCATCGACAGAAAAAGTTTAATTGACCAAAACGACACTGAAAGTATTAGACAGGTAATTTGCCGCCGTCTGAATCACCCCGAGTGGCTTTATCCACAGCTTATAGTAGTTGACGGTGGCCGCGGCCAAGTTAGTGCCGCTTTTTCAGCTTTAAAAGAAAAGGATTTAACTGGCCAGATCAATCTTATTGGCATTGCCAAAGAAGAAGAAAAATTGGTTATTCCTCAAATTAATCAAGGTAAAATTGATGGTTTTAAAACTCTTAAGTTGGCGGCTAATTCACCGGCTTTAAAATTAATTCAGCAAATCAGAGACGAATCGCACCGTTTCGCCCAAAATTACTACAAGTTGCTGCACAGAAAAATTAGTCTAAACTTAGGAAGCTAGTGAAGCTTTAAACGCCTGATCCAATTTATCAACAAAAACAAACTGCATCTCTTTTTTAATATTACCGGGGATCTCCTCTAAGTCTTTTTTATTTTCCCTCGGCATGATAACGGTTTTAAGACCGGCCCGGTGAGCACTTAAAACTTTTTCCTTAACTCCACCAATCTCCAGCACCCGACCGCGCAGAGTAATTTCACCGGTCATACAGACTTCATTTTTTACCGCCCGATTAGTAAAAGCAGACAGCAAAGCAGTGGCAATCGCCACCCCCGCTGACGGACCATCTTTAGGAATTGCCCCTTCAGGTAAATGAATGTGAATATCAAGATCCTTGTAGAATTCTTTATCAAGTTTAAAAAGTTTCCAGTTGGCCCGAACAAAAGAAAGGGCGGCCCTAGCGCTTTCTTGTAACACTTTGCCTAATTTACCGGTTAAAACCACCTGGCCTTTACCGGGCATCAACGCTACTTCAACCGGTAGAGTATCGCCGCCGAAAGCGTTGTAAGCCAAGCCCATCGCCAAACCGACTTGGTCTTTCTTTTCTTTTTCTGCCGTACTAAACTTCCGCGGGCCTAAAAAGCGTTTTAATTGTTTTTCACTGATCGGCTTGGCGGCATTGATAGTTTTTTTCTTATCGGCAATCTGACGGGCAATTTTGCGGCAAATGGTGGCCAGGTTGCGCTCCAAGTTTCTAACTCCAGCCTCTCTGGTAAAGTAACGGATTATTTCCTTAAGAGCACTGTCAGAAATTTTAAAACCGTTACTCTTCAAACCATGACTAACTAGTTGTTTTTGCCACAGATATTTTTTGGCAATGTTGAATTTCTCGTCTTCGGTATAACCGGAAAAGCGAATAATCTCCATCCGGTCACGCAAAGCAGCCGGAATGGTTTCCAGCATGTTACCGGTGGTAATAAACATCACCCGCGATAGATCAAAGGGCACTTCCAGATAATGGTCAACAAAAGCATTATTCTGTTCAGGATCCAAGGCTTCCAGCAAGGCTGAAGCTGGATCACCACGAAAATCCCGACCTAGTTTATCAATTTCATCAAGCATAAAAACCGGATTGTTACTACCGGCTTCTTTCATTCCTTGGACTATCCGGCCCGGCATTGAACCAATATAAGTTCTTCTATGGCCACGAATTTCCGCTTCATCATGAACACCACCTAAAGAGATACGAACAAATTTCCGGCCTAAAGATTTGGCAATTGATTTGCCAATTGAAGTTTTACCAACTCCGGGCGGTCCGACAAAACACATAATGGTTGGACCACTTTTAGACTCAGTTTTAGCCGCCTTGGCTTTGTTTTGTTTTTCCAGCAGTTTCATTACCGCCAATGATTCAACAATTCTCTCTTTAACCTTCTTTAAGCCGTAATGATCTTTTTCAAGCACCTTAGCTGCCTGGGTAATACTGACATTGTTAGGCGAGCTTTTTGACCAAGGAAGATCAGTAATCCAGTCAAGATAGTTACGGATATAGCCATATTCTGGGTGAGCAACATTAAGCCGAGCCAGTCTCTTTAACTCAGTCCGAGCTTTCTTTTTAGCTTCCTTAGTTAAACCACCTTGTTTAATTTTTTTCGCCAGCTGTTTAATTTCACTGTCAGGACTGTCATTTTCTCCCAATTCTTCTTCAATCGTCCGCTTTCTTTCCCTTAAAAAAGCTTCCCGCATTGATTTATCAAACCGCTGTTGGGTTTTATCACGAATTGAGTGTTCCATTTCCAAAACCTGAATTTCCTGGTTAAGTAACTCACCAACTTTTGTAATCCGTTTTTCAACCGACAAGGTTTCCAGTATTTCCTGTTTGACAGCAGTCTCAACATCCAAGGTATAGGCAATCCGGTTAACCAAAGTGGCCGGATTATTCTCACCCATAACATGCATTATGGTTAAAACATCAACTGATTTACCCAAAGCAATTACTTTTTGAAAGTTTTCTAAAAGAACCTTGCTGTAAGCTTTCATCCCCTGACTAACTTTAAGATCTTCAACTGAGATATTAACTCGTTCAACTTTACCAACTAAAAAGGGACTGACCGCTTCAATTGACTTTAGTCTTACTCGAACTAATCCCTTTACCCACGGCTGTAAGCCGCTGTCGCTTTGCATCATTCGAGTTACTTTAATTAAGGTGCCAATCTGATAAAGATCTTTAGTTTCCGGTTCCAAAATCCGATTATCTTTCTGGGAAAAAACACAAAGCAGTTTGTCGCTTTTAAAGGCTGCCTCCAAAGCGGCGATTGATTTAGGCCGGCCAAAAGAAAGAACTGTTTCTACCGACGGGAAAACCACCCCCTCGCGGAGTGATGCCACCGGTAAAACTAATTGCTTTGAATTTTTATCTTTGGGGAAAATGTCCATTATCTTTAGCAGTCTAACAAATTATTTGCTAAGTGTCAATCCTCTTCCCCTTCCGAATCGGAAGGTCGAAAGAAAAGTTATCATACACTAATCAGTCATGAATTACTATCTTTGTCCCCGGAGATGAAGACGACGAACGAGCCAGATTACCTTCCCTGCCAACTGGTGGCGAAGTCCAATAAAAAAGCTTCTCGGCATCAGGAATACTCAAGTTAACACAACCGTGGCTCATCGGATTGCCAAAATTATTGTGCCAATAAGCCCCATGCAAGCCATAACCTTTATAAAAATATTGAGTATAAGGCACATTGGGAAGATAGTAGTAAGTATGGTCTTCTTTGTTACCACCCGACATCTTGGTATAACGCAGTTTTATCCAGATTCGAAACTCCCCGGTTGGAGTTGGCGCCCATTTACCGCCGGAAATTAAAAAATCGTAGTCAATATTGTCACCATTATGGGCCAGCAGTCTTTGCTCTGAAAGATCAACCTCAATCCACCGTTCATCAGTGGAAGCCCCTAAAACAGCCCCTGATTCTAAAGCCAATAAATCAGCCGCCGGGTAATCATTAATCCAACTGTAATCAACCGCAAAAGAACGATTGGCAAAAATTGCCTGATTCGCCTCTACTTCAAACTCACCAGTTGCTGTTTCATCCGGCTCACAACAACCATTAGGCTGAACTAACAATGCTTGTCGACTGGATAAATAAAAAATGCCAAGCCCAAAGGCAAGCAACAGCGGTGCTAACAAAAAAAAGAAGCGATTAGGCCCGGACAGTTTCATTAACACCCATCTTAGCAACTTTTTTGTTTGTTTCCAACCTCCAGCTTTGGTAAAATTTACCAAACAAATGCCAGTCAAAAGAAAGACTATATATGCTTTCATTGATAGCCAAAACCTAAACCTCGGCACCAGTAAAAACATTTACCGGAACAAAAAATTAGTTTATAAGGGCTGGCGCCTTGATTTCAAAAAATTCAGACAGTATCTGGCTGATAAATTTCGGGTTAATAAAGCCTTCTTGTTTATTGGCTATATTCCTAATAACAAAAAGCTCTATAAACACCTGGAATCATTTGGCTACAAATTGGTTTTTAAACCAACGGTTAAGGATAAATACGGAAAACCAAAAGGTAATGTTGATGCAGAATTAGTGTTATACACAGCCGCTATCGAATTTGCCAAATATGACAAAGCGGTAATCGTTTCCGGAGACGGAGATTTTTACTGTCTACACGAGTATTTAGCTAAAAATAAAAAATTACTAAGGATCATTATTCCTAACAAAAAATCCGAATCCTCTCTTCTAAGAAAGTTTCAAAAACACAAACTTTTTCTAATACGCGAGAGGGAAAAACTGGAACTAAAAGCCAAATAAAAACGGGAGGCGTAGCGTTCTGACACGTAGTCAGACGGTCGTTTCTCCCTCGTGATTGTTTAAATGATAACAAAAACCAGGTTTTTCGTCAATAAACCACAAATATATCCAAAAATCCACATAAAGACCTGCTTTTAGTTTGTTTCCAACCTCCGGCTTTGGTAAAATAAGCGTGCTTGTTTTAGTAAAAATAGTAGCCATTAATCGGAGGTCGTTCAATGGTAGGACAGTTGGCTCTGAACCAGCTAATCTAGGTTCGAATCCTAGCCTCCGAACCTAAGTCCCAAGCTAGGATGAGAAGTTTACCCTGAGCTTGTCGAATGGGAATCCTAGTCCCGCAACACCAAGTAAGGGGGTTCGCCTGCCCTTCAAAATTCGCAGCATGAACCGTGTACGAATAGTACTCCGAGCATTCTAAGAAGGGTAGCGGATGAGGTTTAGGCCGTCTTTATTTTGTACTAGTAACCCAAAGACGCCTCGAATCGTGGGGATCAAAATCTCTCAAATCTTGGTCTGATGTTTTCGTTTCACTGAAACCCGCACAGCAATTTCTGCATATTCTTTGTTCATCTCGCCTACGGGATTCACCAATCCAATTTTATCGCCCCTTTCAAGGCTGTTTGGTTTGTAACAGAGATTTTCTTTACTCATATTTTTGAGTTAAATCCTTTATCAATAAAGATAGTCCCAGACATGATTTTTCTTGCTTTTTAAAAAGAGGGGTGGGTTTGTCTTTCCAGTAAGCAGCTGTCCTGTTAC
The DNA here is from genome assembly GCA_964655765.1 of uncultured Gammaproteobacteria bacterium. Classification (GTDB taxonomy): domain Bacteria; phylum Patescibacteriota; class Microgenomatia; order PFEM01; family CAYPPS01; genus CAYPPS01. The sequence continues at coordinate 13,289 of CAZZNI010000002.1, read as the reverse complement.
CTATAGCTAGAGACTTTAACTCCGAGTTCTGTTTTAGTAGATTCAATACGATCTTGCTTTTTAACATCAAAGGGTCAAAATGGGGGATAATCAGATTGTCAATCCAGCCCAATCCATCTATTATGCGAAAATTGACAAACCTACTTCCTTTCCGATCAAAAGTCAAAAACTTTTTCCCCCAAATAATTGCTCCTGCGCTAAGTCCACCCATCAGCACTCCATTTTTTACGACTTGGGCACATATTGGTTCTAGCTTGAATTTTTTGAAAGTTTTAAGAAGCAATTCAGCGCTTCCTCCACCAAAATATATCAGGTCAGCGTTAAGAAACTTCTTTTTTATGTTCATTCGTGAAGGTGCCTCTTTAATTAAAAGAAGACTATCCACCATTGCTCCATATTCTTGGTATCTATTGGTGAAATCTTGAATATACTCTTTTAGATCACCGCTTGCTGAAGGAATAAAAAGTACCTTGGGGGTTTTTGTTTTTTTTTGGTTTCTAACTCTTTTCAATATCCAGCGATCAATTTTTTCTGTTTCTCCCTTTCTCATTATCCCGCCGCCAATTAGGATCAAATTGTTAGTTTGTCTATTATTGTTTGTCATGTTTGATTTCTAATTTTTCCATTCAAAAAGTTGTCAACTTCGTCTTCTTTTCCAGGTTCCACGCCATAAATGTCACCCAATAAGGTTAACAAAGATTCAACCTCTTCTTCTGGTAATTGATTTAATGATTTTACTATGTCTTTAGTTGTTCTTTTGTATAAAAGCATTCGAGTTAAAACTAATTGTCTTACTTCTACTGGATAATCTCCATTCAAAATATCTTTAAATTTTCGTTTGTCCAACTCAATAGCTGTCTCTCTTCTTATTTCAGATATCACTTCAAGATAAATAGGGAAAACTTCATCATCATTTTTACCTGCCTTTATGGCATCTGCTAAAAATTTGATTTTGGGATCTAATTCGCTGCCGAAAACTTTACCGCCAAAACTCGCCGAAGTTCCTCCTAAATCAATATAGGTTTGTTTTTGCATTAATTCCATAACTCCCTCTTGGAGGTTAGCAAATAAATTTTGAGGGGAATTTTTGTCAGCAGCAATTCCTACGATAAAGACTTCTTCTCCGCTTGGAACAAAAGATAAAGACTTTGTTTTTTGTTGATTCTCAACAGCCCACATTTCTAAATAATTGCGAATTGTTTGATTGTATAAGTCAACTAAATTTTCAGCAGCTGGTCTACCGTTTCTGGCAACATATATACCTAAATTATCCAAATCGCCAGTGATTGCAAAAAGTTTATCCTCCTTCTGGCTGGAATAATCTAAAAATGTTTCCATGATCAAAGGGTTAAATAACCGATTCCACGGCTCGCCTTTAATAATTCTTTCTGTCCTTGGAATTACTTCAAACTCTTTGCCCATAAGTATATATAATATCCTATAATTAGCTAAATCGCAAAATTTGTATCTAGAAAATAAAAGCATTTGGAGCTAGTTAATGGTAAAACACAGTCGACTATTTTATAGAGCAGTAGTAAGAAAAGGGACTTTTGCCGTTGACCATTGGAGAGCTTCAAAAACGAGGCCGTTCCCCGTTTAGAATGGTGATAAGGCCATAGTTAGTTGGAATAACTTTTTCCGGTAAAAGTGGTAGGATAAAGTTATAGCAAAAGATAAGTAAAGGAGGTGAAAAAATGAAAAAAATAATATTAATCTCAGTATTAGCTTTTATTTTACTAACTGTGCCGGCTGTAGTTTTGGCTCAGCAAGGCCAAGGCTCTCAACAACAAGACAGAACTCAAGACCCAACTACTCATGAAGAGTCTGTAGTTAATCCACAAGGAAATCAGGTTCAAAACCAGGTTAAAACTCAAAACGCCGGTGAAGACAGCCAGCTAAATGTCAACACACAGGAAAATCTACAGGACAGAAGTGATACTGCCAGACAAAACATGAGTACCGTTGCCCAGAAAGTAGAAGAATTACTTGAGGATGAGGAAACTTCCGGCGGTATTGGCCAACAAGTAAAAAATATTGCCCAACAGCAAAAACAAGCTCAAGGTGAAATAGCAAACCAGTTAAACAAACTAGAATCTCGCCAGGGTTTGATGAAAAAACTTTTTGGTGCAGACCAGAAAGCAATTAAAAGCCTAAAGCAACAAATGGAGCAGAACCAGCTTAGAATCCAGCAATTGCAGGAGTTGCAAAACCAAGTTACCAACCAAGCAGAAGAAACTCAAATTCAAGAGCTCGTTTTAGCCTTAGTTGAACAAAATACAGCCCTGGAAGAACAGATTCAAGCAGAAGAACAAGCAAGTAGTGTTTTTGGCTGGTTACTAAAATTATTCAACTAAGAAAGTTTCGGTTGAAAGGAGGTGAGTCTTAATTAAAAACAAAATATTTGCCCTGGTTGGTATTACCCTATTGGCTAGTTTATTGGCCGGGTACATTATTGTCCAACCAAAACAATTAAATACTTTTCCTGAAAACCAAGGTCAAAACGAACAACCGAATAGAGATAATTGCTTAGCGGACGACTGTTTATTGGTAGAAGGCTTAGAGTATCCAGTTGATGAATTATCGGCAAAAGTACAAAAAGCCTTAGGTGAAGCTATAAATGACGAATATAAAGCTTTATCTACTTATGAAGCAGTGATAGCGAAATTTGGGATTGTTCGCCCTTTTTCAATGATAAAAAGCGCAGAAGAACAACACATTGCCTCACTTAAAGCTATTTATGATAAATATGGTTTAGAGATTCCAGAAAATTCTTGGCCAAGTAAAATCTCAACCCCAACTACACTGAAAGAGGCCTGTCAAATTGGAGTTGATGCAGAAATTGCCAATGCGGCTTTATATAAAGATAAATTATTACCAGCGGTTCAAGAATACGAAGATATTATGCTGGTTTTTACCAACTTAATGAACGCCTCAGAACAAAAGCACCTACCCTCTTTCGAGAAGTGTAATTAATCATTAAACTAAAAAAGGGTTGGGTTTTTAAGCAAAGAGGCCCTCTTACGACTGTCATTTGGCACTTTGTTGTTTTACTTGTCCTTGTTGGCTAAAATCGTCTTGATTAGTTCGTCTTTTGACTGTTCACCCTGAAGTCTTAAAAACTCTTGATTATCCTTATCTAGAAAAACAAAAACAGGCAGATTTTCGTCAATCTTATATTTTTCCACCATCTGTTTATCAGCATCATAATCGTACATTTCAGTTTTTAGCCAAGGATGTTCTTTTTCAATCTCCGCCCAACGCGGCTTCATTACTAAACAACCGGAGCACCAAACAGCACCGAATTTTAATACTTTCATTAATTATCACCTCCTTTTTTTCTCAACTCATTAAACAGTTTACTAAAAAATAATAGTAAGAAAAACCATAATTTTAATTGAATAATTTACTTCGTCTGTATTAGAATAAATACAAGCAGATGAAAACACTGGTGGTTTATGATTCGGTTTTTGGCAACACTAAAAGAATCGCCGAAACAATTGCCAAGACTATTCCTAAATCAAAGCTGGTATCAAGCAAAAAAACTAACTTGGCCCAATTAAAAAACCTGGATTTATTAATTGTCGGCTCTCCCACTTACGGCGGCCGGCCAACTACTGCCATTTTGAATTTCTTGAACAAAATTAACAACGGTTCGCTAAAAAAAATTAAAATTGCCGCTTTTGACACCCGTTTTTCCAAAAAAAACCACGGCCTTGGTTTGAAAATTTTAATGAACATGATCGGTTTTGCCGCTCCTAAGACAACTAAAAGTTTAATCGCCAAAGGCGGTACTCAAATCGTCGAACCGCAAGGCTTTATCGTTAAAAGCAAGGAAGGTCCGCTTGAGCCAAAAGAAGTCAAAAAAGCGGAAACCTGGGCTGGAAAAATTCTTAAAAAAATTAAATCGCAATAGAAAGGAGGTGAACAAAAAATGAAAAAAATATTATTAATTATGATTCTGGCGTTAATCCTCGGTTTTGGATTAACCGTAAAATCCGCAACAGCGGCAAAACCTAACAAGTGCACAACCATCCAGGACGAATCGTTAACCTATTCGGCAGCACATTATTTAGCCGGAGAACCATTAACAGTTGGTTATGATATTTTTGGATACAATTATCAAGGCCGGATGTTTAATGGCTCATATGCTAATGCCTATCTTGGCGGCGCTGGATTTCCTCCTTATGAAGGTGATGATGAAGCGTATTTAGCCGAAAATCCCGATGCTGCAAATCATTGGACTTGGCCTTATAGAGATATTCGTATCGTCATGAAATGGAATGATGCTTGGTTGGCTAATACCGATTGCGATGGCGATGGCAAGCTTGACCGTCATTACGGCTATACTTCCTATATTAATTCTGGTGCATGGGAGACAAACCACATGTTTGGTGAATACCAGAGTGAAGATGAAAAAACTTGCAACTGGAATAATTTTGTCAAAATTGTGGCTGCTCCAACCGATGCATATAAAGCTGATAGCATTTGGTATACCGCCAACGATGTAGAAATAGGCACTGATATCTGGGGCGAATTTGCCCTTATCCATGAGGTTTACAATGATCCATGCGACGGATATCACGGCCTGCTGTATAGCGGCGATGCACCAACGGGCTTTGGCTATTACATGCCCTAGGTTTTAATTACGGCCCAGTGGCAATAGCGGCAATTTGCCAGATACCGGAAGAATTTTTTTCCAAACTAATCCAACGCAGATTGGGACTGTCTTCCCAGCCGTAATAAGGAATCGGTGCGTTTGCTGCTTCTTTGGCCACAACTGTTTCTAGTAAAACCTGGTAAGAGTGCTGGTTTTCACTCCAGGTTTCCGGTAAATTTGGCTCTATTTGTAAAACCTTAATTGATTCAATGGCATTAAACTGAACCGCCCATACCTGTCTGGTGGTATCATCGGGAGCTAGACTAATGCTCATCATTTCAATCGCTTCGGGGATTTGTTTTTGGTCAATTAAATCAAAAAACAACCGGATCGAGTCTTCCTCCGTTAACAAAACGACTGTTTGATCAACGATTGGCGGAACAACCACCACCGGAGTTAGTTTTGGTTTCAACCAAAAATACGCACCTACAGTGGCTGTAATCAGTAAAATAAAAATAAGCGGCTTAGTAAACATTGTCTTTATTATACGATATTTGTATTCAAGCAAAATAGTGATAAAATTAATTTTAGTGATAAAGTTACTTCTTATTTTAGTTATCCTGATTATCTTCATCTCTCCTTTTTTTGTATTTATTAAGCTTGTTAAGGGGAAAATCGCCAAGCAAAAAAAATCATCCTGGGAAGGTAAATTGGTCGATAAAAAACATCTTGAATATGAAGACGACGACAGCTCATACACCAAGGATGTCTACTCTTTATACTTTGAAACAAGTGGGGACAAAAAGATTAAAATAAATGTCGCTGAAAAAGTTTTTAACCAATGGAAAATTGGTGACAAAGCAAAAAAAATCGAAGGTGAACTTCTGCCCCAAAAACTCCGGGCCAATGGATAAATACCACGCAGAAATCTTAAAAGCAATAAAAAAATACCAAGGCCAAGACACTAAGCTTCAACATTGCTGGAACCAAAACTATATTGGCTCAACCAAACACAGCTACCAACTTAAAGCCGAAGTTTCAAAACAAATTGCCAAGAATTGGATAAAAACTCATCCAAAACTATCGCTAATGGATTACATCAAACTACTTGATTCATTAAGCTTGGGTAGATCTCACGAAGAAATTAGTATGATCGGCAGGTTGTTAGGATATGCACCAAAATTAAGAAAACAGCTACAACCCGAAAACCTTGACAAATGGCTTGGCCAGGTACAAGGCTGGGCTGAGGTTGACTCAATTTGTCAATCCAATTTTACCAGTAATGAACTTTTAAATAACTGGCCAAAGTGGCAAAAAATGATTAACAAATTTTCTAAAGACAAAAATGTTCACAAAAGACGAGCTAGCCTTGTTTTATTGGTAAAATCGGCAAAACAGGTAAAAGACAACCGACTTTCCAAGATTGCTTTTTTAGCCATTGATCGACTTAAAAACGAAAAAGATATCCTAATCACCAAAGCAATTTCCTGGTTACTGCGAAGTATGATTAAAAATTACCGGCAAGAAGTGGAAGGATATTTGAAAAAAAATGAAAATGATTTACCTAAAATTGCTGTTAGGGAAACAACTAGAAAACTTCTAACCGGGAAAAAATGATAAACAAAGGTTTATTGGATTAATTTGTCTCGAGGTTTAATTTTTGCAGTTCGTCCCAAATAGTTTTGTAATCCGGTAAGTACCATTCGCTATTCTTTGCCCCATATTTAAAATAGGCCACCCCCAAAATGTCAAAATTTTTTAAACTATTGTAGTCGTTTTTAATCTGCGCGGCCGTCGGTCGGAACCAAAGTGGTTTTTCCTCCCATACCCCAAGGGAAATAATAAGCTTAATGTCAGAATCAATCTCACCAATTGAATTGATGGCTCTTTGGGTCACCGTAAAAACGAAATCATCAAAATAGTCTTCAACATTAGAATAGGCATTTATCATAACAATATCAGCTACATCAGTCGTAAAAGGATTACCGGCCCGAAAGAAATTACTTTCGTAATCGTAAAAGAACCAGCCGTTCATCCGAATTATCACTGGCCTTGTCGGGTCAGCTTCTTTAACTGTTTGATAAGCTTCTTTTAATTGATCAGCGGTTAAATAATATCGGTTGTCTGCGTTAGGGAAAACCGAACCGGCTTCATTGGAAATATCCCAGGCATAAATTGCTTTATTCCCTTTCCATTTGTTAACCCAGTTTTTAACCGCTTCTTTTTGCCAAACTGGCTTTTGATCGGCCAGGGCAACTTCGTCACAACTGTAACCCCACTCCGCTTCACCGGCACCAGCTGTCATGATTATCTGAAGCCCATACTCATTGGCCTTATTAAGGAAATAAGCGACATCTTCATCGGTAGCACAAATATCAAAAGTACTTTCGATAAGATTAAAACCAGCCGAAGAAATCAATCTGAAATCATTATCACTTAAACCAAAAAAATCCATGAACGGCTCACCAACATCCTTTAAAACCATCAATTTTTTACCGGAGTCATTGACAACAACCTCTTGTAAATTTTCTTGTAGTTGGCTGGCTTGATTATCAAGCTCTTTTTCAGGATTGGTAAATTGCGAAGTTAACAATTTAACCGTAACAAGGGCAAGCAAAAAGACAAATACGGCAACAACAATTTTGGATTTGCCCATTTTTTTATTGAGCTAAAAATTTAACCAGATCGATATAAACACTGGCAAGATCACCGATAAAGTAATACTGAAGACCAACCCTTGCCACCTTCGCACTCGTCGGCTGGTAAACAATTTGGACAATTCCATCCTGATTAACAGCAACCATCCCTTTCCATTGGCCGGAAATCCAGTTTCCATTAGCATCATATTCATCAATGTAAAAACCAAACTCACCGGTGATTTGATCAACTTTAATATATTGGCTCCAAATATAATTGCCAGAAGAAGAAACATCAACCAAAGCGCTGAAAATATGTGCCCTGCCCGAGCCATTAAGGTGCATCCAATTTGCTCCATTATAAACACCCACACCCCTTTCAACAAAATAGCTTTGATTGTCGTCTTTGGTCCAAAAAAGCGGCCAATCCTGCTCATCAACTTCTTCAAAACTTGGGTTTTGAACCATATTTAAATCATCGGTTGGCGTCGGTGTTGGTGTTGGCTCATCGGTTGGCGTCGGTGTTGGTGTTGGCTCATCGGTTGGCGTCGGTGTTGGAGTAATTTCGTTCAGGTTGTAAAACTTAAAATTGTCAACATAGGTATAACCAATCGAACCGGCGACAAGATAAGTCTGTAAACTAATTGAGCTTACTTGACTTGACGAAGGTGTATATATTTTTGAAAATTCAACAATACTACCAAGTTTGACCAGTCCCAACCACTGACCAGAAATCCAATTTCCGCTAGCGTCATATTCATCAATGTAAAAACCTGTTTCTCCGCCGGTAAGATAGTTGGCATTAATAAAACTACTAAGGGAATATTGAGCGTCCGGGCTGACCTCTATCCTCGAACTAAAAAGGTGGGCCTTATTTACTCCGGCCAACATTTTTATAGATAAAGCAGGAGAAGGATACCGGCCGTTTTCGTTACTATCAACCGTCACCTGTAAAGCGTTGTCGGTAACCCAATTGTCAAAACCGTCTTCAAAACCAGGGTTAACTACCAGGTTGTTTGTTGGTGTTACCAGTGATTCTTCTACGGTAATTCCGTCAAGTCCTGAATTAACGATATAGTCTACCATTGCTTGTAAATCAACGATGGTAGTAACATATTCGTTGCTTAGATCTTTACTCGGCTGAATATCGTGAAGGGTAAAAATTAACCACTTATTTTCTAATTTGGCCTGGTCAATGTACGCGTAGATAGTAGCTAAGCTAACAGTGCTATCAACCATCTTGTCCATTAATAATGTTTTGTCATAAGGCCAAAGATTAAGGTCGGCAACATCCCAAAAACCTCGATGAGATTTGTAATACTTAGCAATAACCGCCAGAGCATTATTATCATAAGTCCCGAAAGGAGAAGCAAAATTTGTTACTTGTAAACCAAACGAGCTTAAGATGTCAAACGAATTTTTAACTTCATAAACAATGTTATCTACAGACGCACCCTCAAGTTCTAAGTGGGTTACAGTATGAGAACCAATTTCCCAACCATAATCATTTTGTAAACTGATAACCTGATCCCAAGTCATGTAACCGGGTTGCCCAATATAGCTGGTAGTTATGTAAACGGTCGCTTTAATATTTTTTTGAGACAAAATTGGCAAGGCGTTGGTGTAAACAGATTCAAAACCGTCATCGAAAGTTAATGACACCTTGGCTAGGTTGTAATCGGCAAGACTGGCAAACAAAACCTCTCTCGTATTAAACGATAGAAAGGTAAATACCAAGAGAAATAATAATATCCTATAAATTATTTTCATAACACATTATTTTTTGCATTGTATCAAATTTTGCTTTAACAATATACCTCTTTTCAGACAAGACTCCATCGCAAGTAACAAGGGTCAAAACAGGCTCTTCTGTTTCAAAAAAAACATCAACATCTTCCTTTTCAGAAACAAAAGAATCGGTAATTATATAGGTTGCTTTAAAGTTGTCAGAAAAAAGAATAATTTTATCTCCAACAGCAAGTTTTTTAATCTGAGAAAAAACATTTTCCCGATCATGTCCATAAATTCCGATATTACCATTGTCCATGTTTATTAAAGCTGTCCCTTGAGCATAATTGGCCACATTGTCGTTAACCTGCCAGGTCCCTTCTTCCAAAGAAACAGCGATAATCGGCAAATCAATACCAACTGATTCTATTTTAATTTGTTGAGGAGTTAATCCTTGACTAATTTGATTAAAATCAGCTGGATCAATTACTTCGTTGTTTTCCTCACAAGATTGGTAATCTTTCGCCATCCCAAATTGCGGAAAACTATTAAACCTTATTTGAACCTGGCCAACCAAAACTTTGAGCCAAAGAACTAACAAAAGAAATGGAATGGCCGAAAAAAACAATACCAAAACCGTCCCCGCAGAAAAACCAATTTTTCTTTTTTTATTTTTTGTATTTTTCATTTTGCTTAATGCCTTCTGTAATTTTGCAGGTAACGAACAATAACAGTAAAGTTAATAATTAAGCTAAATAGGTTTACCGCAATCAAGCCGTACACAATGGTTAAATCGGTATTTGTTAACCACAAAACTAAGGCACTTGTAGCTGGTAGAGCAGTCGCTGAACCTAAAACTGCGCCGCCGATTCCGCCTCCTCCGTAACTATCCATTCACTTCACCTCCTTCAAGCTTTCTGGTCCCCCAAGAAAGTGAATATCCAAACCAGTTAAAAAACTTCAAGCCTAATTTATAAACCGGTTCCACTTTTAATGCTTGGCCAAAAATTTTATTAAAAATAAAAAATGGGTAAGAACCCAAAAGAACAAGTGTCAAGATGTTGCTGTAAAAAAATTCCGGGACAATTAACAAACGGATTAAATAGTCTTTCCAGTCAACATCTTTATAATATTTCAAAATATAAAGACTGAATATAAACGACATAATAACTTGGCTTAGAGCCACTGCCACAATAATGTTGATCAATAAACCTTGCACAGAAGTCGGTGAGGAAATAAGAAATGACAACATAATAAGGAAAAAAAGGCCCAAAAAAGAAGCATGGCCAATTACATCCTGTAAAACCGAAGTCAGGCTCTTATAATAATTCTCAATAACCACAATCCCCCAATAAGTCCAACGAACTCTTTGTTTCCATAGCGTTGAAAAGTTTTCGGGAACTTCAGTCCAAATCCAGCAATCAGGAGAAAAGGCAACATTCCATCCGTGTTTTTTAAGGTTAGCAGTTATTTCATAGTCTTCAATCAAATTGTTCTCCGCATAGCCGCCAACCTGATTAAAAGAAGAATACCTAAAAGCAGTTGTTGCCCCCTGCATTACCAAAGGCCCTTTGAAAAAACCGTTATCGGAAATTTTAGTAATATTAAAATTATGATACTCAAGCCCCTGGAGTTTAGTTAAGAGATTTTTATTTTTATTTTTAACCCGGACCAAACTGCAAACAGCTCCCGTTTTCGGTGAAGAATATAGTTTGTTAATAAGAACCGGCAGGGTTTTTTCAGTCATTATGACATCGTCGTCGGTAGTAACAATCACATTAGGTTTAACGGTTAGAAAAGTCTCTTTGACATATTTAAAACCATAATTTAGTGCTCCTGGTTTATGCAAATTTTTCGGAGTCTTGACGAAGTGAACCCGTTTATTGCGGGAAAAAAGTTCAAGTTTTTCAAACATCTTTTTTTGCCAGCCGGAAGACTTTGAATTCGAATCGTCAACAATTACAATCTCAACATTACAGTGCCAATCGTGAAGGTTTCTTACCAGCTGATGGGTCAAGGAAGATGGTTTGTAAGTTGGGACAACAACAACAATTTTCTTTTTTTCAAAAATACTTTTTTTATTTTTTTTGCCAGCCTCTTTTTTCGGCACTACAAAACTAACCAAGTCTCTCGCCAAAACAGCGCCTTTCTTTATCTTATTAAAAGATGTTATAGGTTTCATGAGTTTCAATAAATTTGCTGGCATTATATATAAAATAATTGTAAAAATCAATTGTTACAGGCTTTCTTGTTTTGTTTATAGTATAAAACCTGAGGACTATAACCATGGTAACCGGTTTAATTTAATCAAGACAATTCTCTTGCCGGCCTGGTAAAATGGAAGCAGTAATGAAAACCAAAAAATTTACCATTCTTCATTCCAATGACATGCACGGCGATTTTTTAGCCGAAGCGCGCCAAGGTAAAGGTAAACTTATCGGCGGTCTTGCTTTACTTTCCGGTTACATTAACCGGGTTCGCCAGGAAGAAGAAAATGTTCTTTATGTCATTTCCGGTGACATGGTCCAAGGCTCACTGATTGACTCGGAATACAAAGGCATTTCCACCATGGAAATCATGAACTACCTTGCCCCAGATGTGGTGGCGCTGGGAAATCATGAATTTGACTACGGTCTGCCCCACCTACTTTTTTTGGAAAAAATGGCCAACTTCCCAATCGTTAACGCCAATCTTTATGTTAAAAAATACAACAAGCGGTTAATGAATCCCTATAAAATCATTAACCAAGCCGGCTTTGACATTCTCTTCACCGGTATTATTACCGAAAAAGTGATGGATTCTATCAATATGGATAAATTAGTTGGCAGTTTTATTTCCCTGGAAGAAGCCGGCCAAGAGGTCGGTAAAATTTGTAATGCCTATAAAAATGATGATATCGACCTAACCATCCTACTAACCCACATCGGTTTTGAGTCAGACATAAAACTGGCAAAAATGCTAAAAAAACAATGGGGTGTTGACATGATCATCGGCGGCCACTCCCACACAGTTTTACAAAAACCGGAAAAGGTTAACAATATCCTGATTGCTCAAGCCGGAGTTGGCTCCGATCAGGTCGGCCGATTTGACATCACTGTTGACGACGACAGTAATAGTATTGTTGATTATCAATGGCAGTTAATCCCGATTGATAATAATCTGGCCGAGCCGGATAAAAACCTAGAAACTTATATTAATTCCTTTAAAACTAAAATCGACCGAAAATACAACACAATCCTGTCTAAATTCAGCCAGCAGTTAACCCACCCGAAACGGGAAGAAGAAACCACTCTGGGCAACTTGATTGCTGACGCCCTGGCACAAGGTACTGAAAGCGACATTATCTTGGTCGGCAGTGGTTCCATCAGAGTCGAAAAGTTAGGACCAATAGTAACTTTGAAAGATTTCTTGAGCTGTTTTCCTTACGACGACAGCTTAAGCCGTTATTCAATTAACGGCCGTAAATTAAAACAAATCTTTAGCCACATTATGAGGCCGGAAAACCGTGACGGTGAAGGTGAATGCTACCAAGTCAACGGTGCGGTTAAAGCCAAATACAATGACAAGCAAAAAAAACTGATTCAATTAACCGTTAACGGCCAAAAAGTAACCGATGCCAATATCTATACCATCTGTTTACAAAGTTACCACTTTAATCAGTCGCAAAATTATCTAGGGATAAGCAACGAAGCCTTGCTTGAAACAGCTGGCAGTAAAGTAGCCACCACTTCCGCTCGCGAAGTTTTAGAAGAATACCTACGCCAGCACCAAAACATTAATAGTAAAATAGAAAACCGATTGGAATATATTTAACCATGGCTGATAACAACCAAATTAGATGCCCTCACTGTCATAAATCCTTTGAACCGAGCGAAGCTTTCCAGCATCAATTGGAAGAAAAATTGTTAGTCCAAGAGAGAGAAAAACAGAAACAACTGTTAGAAAAAATTAAAAAAGAAACCGAAGACAAGACCAGCCAAAAAGCTAAAGCGGAATACGAAGAGTTAATTAATCAGCTTAAAAAAGACTCTACTGAAGAGAAAGAACGCAACCAGAAATTAATCAAACAACTGGAAAATCTCAATGATGAAATCAGGCTGTTGAGAAGAAAAGATGAAGAACGGGGTTTAGAAATGAAAAAAATCCTTGCCCAGGAAGAAGAAAAAATCCGCTTTGAAGCAACCAAGCAAGCCAGCGAAGAACAACAGCTTAAAATTGCTGAGAAAGACAAACAACTACAAGACGCCGTTAAAGCCAACGAAGAACTCCGCCGCCGACTCCAACAAGGTTCACAGCAAACACAGGGAGAAGTTTTAGAACTGGAAATT
>CAZZNI010000001.1:0-63769 GCA_964655765.1 uncultured Gammaproteobacteria bacterium | reverse complement strand
CGCTTAGTAACCGGGTTAAAAAACCTTCCAGTTTTCTAGTTGAAGTGACATGGCTGGCAACAATTTGAGCCACATCCATTGGCAGGTTAATTCCTGCTTGTTGAGCCTTTATTTGTAAAATCGCCGTTCGCAGTTCAAAGTTTGGGTTTTGAATATCAATAATTAAGCCACCTTCGAAACGGGAGCGCAGCCGATCCTCCAGTTTTTTAATTTCTTCTGGCGGTCGGTCGGAAGTTAAAACTATTTGGCCGCCCATTCCCCAGAGTGAATTGAAAGTGTGGAAAAATTCTTCCTGGGCGGTTTCTTTGCCGGCAATAAATTGGATATCGTCGACCATCAACAATTTAGCGCTGCGATATTGTTTTTTAAAATCCTCAGTGTTTTTCCGTCGGATAGCGTTGATAATATCATTAGTAAACTCCTCGCTGGTGCAGTAAACAATTTTTGTTTTCGGTTTTTTTAAAATTACCTGGTGAGCGATTGCCTGCATTAAATGGGTCTTACCTACTCCTACCCCGCCGTATAGAAAAAGAGGATTATAGGCTTTGCCGATATTGTCACCAACCGCTTGAGCGGCGGCATAGGCCATTTGGTTACTTGATGAAACAGCAAAATTATCAAAAGTGAAGTCGGGTCGCAAACGAGCGGCAAGGATAGCTTCGTTTATTCGGCTTTGTTTATCGCTTTGGCTCTCTCTTGGTTGGTCAAAAAGCGGCGAGGGGGCTTTTTCCTCCCCTTCTCTTTTGGGCAACTGTTTAACTAAAAAAACTAAATCATTTTTTTTATTAGTTAATGAGTCGAGGCTGTCTTTAATTAATCCGTAATAGCGGTTTTCAATTGTGTTGGCAACAAAAGAAGACGGACAGCCGATTTCACAAATTTGCCGGTTTTCATCAATCAGTTTTATCTGGATAATGAAAGTGTGGGTAAACCAAGTTGAAAAATTCGCCGCCGATAGGTTTAGTTTTAAATTATCAAGTGTAATGTTCCAAATTTTTTTTGGGTCCATAAAAACACAGTCCTAAAATGGCAGTAAAAGTTTTTAAAAAAAGGACAGATCTTGCCCGCCCTACAGGCAGATTCACAAAAAAGGAAAAAATTCTCTTCCAAAATTCATTTAAACAACTTATCCACAAGTTGTCAAGATAAGAAAATTGCTAATTTTCCTTTGGTGTAAAAAAGGACAAGTGTGTGTCTTGCCTTGTTTTTCTTTTCCAAGTATAATTCATTATTATGTCGAAGCGAACTTGGCAACCAAAAAAAAGAAAACGCAAAAACAAGCACGGTTTTTTGACCCGCATGGCTTCTTACGCCGGGCGTTTAGTGATCAAGAAAAGACGGAAAAAGGGGCGAAAAAAAATTTCCCATTAAGTGAATTCTTATGCTTGGCCGACAAAATCGTTTAGATCTTAAAAAAGATTTTGTTTTTTTGAAAGAAAAAGGTGTGATGGTTTCTTCGCCTTTTTTTGGTTTGTTGTTTTCTATCAGTGCTTTAAAGGATAAGCCTCGTTTTGCTTTCTTGATTTCAACTAAGGTTAGTAAAAAAGCGGTTGTGCGTAACCAACTTAAAAGACGCCTAAGCGCTTTTGTCGAAGAAAAATTACCTTTGGCAAAATCCGGCACTAAAGCGGTGTTTTTGGTTAAAGGAAGGGCGGTTGATGCTAGCCGAGCTGATTTAAGACAGGCGGTGGACCAGGCTTTATTAAAGGCAAAAATTACAACGAAATGAAAAAAATTGTTTTATCATTCATTTTGATTTATCAAAAAGTCCGCCTCTTTGTACTATCTTTTTTTTCGATTGCGCCAACGGCTTGCCGGTTTGAGCCCAGTTGCTCAATTTACGCTTACCAGTCTGTCAATAAGCATGGTATAATCCGGGGAGGCATTAAAGCTTTAAAAAGAATTGCCTCCTGTCACCCGTTTAACCCAGGTGGTTGGGATCCGGTTCGATAATATAAATTAAAACTAAAAAAAATGATCGCTTTGTGGAACACTCTTCTCTTTCAGCCGTTAGTAAATATTTTAATTTTCTTTTATCAAGTTGGCTTTCATAATTTAGGATTGGCAATTATCAGCTTAACTGTTTTTATCCGCTTGGTTTTATTGCCGCTGACAATCCCCTCTTTAAAAGCGGCTGCTAAAATGAAAGAACTGGCGCCAGAAATAGCCAAGTTAAAACTGCGTTATAAAGATGATAAACAAGCCCTATCCAAGGCACAGCTAGAGCTTTATAAAAAGAACGGTGCTAATCCGGCCGCTGGTTGTTTGCCGCAGATTGTTCAATTGATTGTCCTGATTGCCCTTTATCGGGCCTTTTTAACCGTTTTAACCGGTGATAACCTTGATCAGCTTAATGACATCCTTTATTCCTTTTTTAAACTAAACGAGGGAACAACAATTAATACTGGTTTTTTGTATCTTGATTTAAGTAAGCCTGATGTTTTTAATTTACCCGGATTACCGATCCCCTTGCCTGGGTTTTTGTTAATCGGTGCGATTGTTACTCAATTTTTGTCAAGCAAAATTTCTTTGCCGGCAGCTAAAAAAGAAGAAAAACAAGCTAAAAAAACAGCCGAAAAAAGCGATGATTTTGCCGCCGCGATGCAGACACAGATGCTTTACTTGTTTCCGTTAATGACTTTAATAATCGGTTTTTCTTTTCCTTCGGGACTGGTTTTGTATTGGTTTATTTTCTCTTTAACGATGTTAGCCCAGCAATATTTTTTTAGTGGTAAAATAACAAAGAAATGACCAAGGTTAAAACAAAAACAACGAAAGTTTCACCATTGAAAGAAGTTAAAACCTTGATGGCTCAAATGCTTAAATTGATGGAGGTTAAAAGCCAGCTTGAGGTTAAAAAAGAAGACGAGGTGATTAAGGTTGGCTTAAGCAGCGACCAGCCAGCCGGTTTAATCGGCTATCATGGTGAAACGCTAAACTCAATGCAACTACTGGTTAATTTGATGCTTTGGCGGAAAACTGGTGATTGGCAGAGTGTTGTTTTGGATGTTGATGGCTATCGGGAAAAAAGAAAAGATTTGCTTGAACAAATGGCCCGTAATGTTGCCCAAAAGGTCAAATTTTCCGGTCAAGCTGAGACTTTGCCGCCAATGTCGGCTTTTGAAAGAAGATTGGTTCACCTGGCCTTAAGTGATGATAAAGAAATTGAAACAATCTCTGAGGGGGAAGAAGAAAGACGAGTGGTAGTTCGGCCTAAATCCTGATAAAAAGAAAGCAGTGAAGCTTTCTTACCTTCTTTTACTACTGTTAACATTTTTACTGCCGGTTCAGTTGGGTTATCATTTTTGGCCTGATTTTACTTTTGTTTACGGCGTTAAAATTGACTATCTTTCGCCAACAATATTTTTAACCGACTTATTACTGCTTTTTTTCTTGACCAGTTTTATCGTCGAAAGGAAAATATATCGGAAGAAAATAAAAGTATTTACTACCGTTTCTGATAAAATCTTTTTTTTACTGTTTATCCTAATTGCGGCGACAACAACTTCGCTGGCACTTTTCCCCTTGTTATCATTAATTAAAACCGTTCGGTTTCTTTTTCTGATTATTTTTGCCTTAATTTTAAAAAACAATTTTTTTAAAACCCGCTGGATTATTATTGCCCTCACTGCGGCTTGTTTTTATTCCAGTTTGTTGGCGTTGGTTCAAGTATTAGTCCAATCGTCATTAAATGGTCCTTTGTGGTTTTTAGGGGAACGGAGCTTGAGCTTGTCAACAGCCGGTGTTGCCAAGGCGGTTGTTGACGGTCGGCTTTTTTTCCGTCCGTATGGTAGTTTTTCTCACCCGAATTCTTTGGCCGGTTTTTTATTGGCGGCTTTATTTTTAATCTTAGAAGCGCTTAAAAAAACTAAAACAACTTCAAAACGGCAAATTTACCAGTTGGTATTAAGTTTAATCATTATGGTTTTATTTTTAACTTTTTCCCGGGTTTGCTGGTTAATTTTTTTACTACTTTTTCCTTTGGGACTTTTTTATTATCATCGGCGGCAAAAAGGGTCAAGGTTTTTTTATTTAATTCCGTTGTTATTAGTTCCAGTGGCGGGAATTTATTTTTTAAAAGAACTTCCTTTTTCGACAGCACTTTCTTTAAGTCAGCGCTTGGAATTGAACAAAACCGCCATCGAGCTTTTTAAGCAGAATTTTTTCTTTGGTGTTGGTTTTAATAATTTTTTAAAACTTTTACCATTTTTCCCGACCGGCAAAGTTTTTTTAATCCAGCCGGTTCATAATATTTATTTATTAGTTTTGTCTGAAAGCGGGATTTTTGGCGGACTGTTTTTTTTAAGTCTGTTTTGGGTGGTGTTAAAAAAAGTAATCATTGGAAAAAGATTTTTTCTTTTATTATCCTTGTTAGTAATTTTAATCAGTGGTTTTTTGGATCACTATTGGTTGACCTTGCCGCAAAACCTGTTGTTACTGGCGCTAATTTTCGGCATCGGTTTAAATAACCAGGAAAATGTTAAAATTTAAAAATGAGCTTAGGGAAAACTGTTGCTTTAAATACTTTCTGGCAAGTTTTAGCTAAAGTTTTTAGCACCGGTTTTAGTTTATTAACAGTCTTGCTGTTAACCGGTTATCTTGGCCCAGCCGGTTATGGCGACTATATGTTTATTACCTCGGCGGTAATAATTTTCGGTGGCTTTGCTGACTGGGGAACAGCGACGATTGGTGTTCGCGAACTGTCAACCAGGTTAACTGGCAAGCGGCCGGTTTTTTTGGGCAACTTAATAATTTTAAGATTTCTACTGGCGTTGGCGTCGCTTTTGCTTTTTGTTATTTTTGCTCTCATCTTTCCTTTGAAAACCGACAATCTTTTTTTGGTCCGGCTAGCGCTAGCAACCGGCGGATTGATGCTGCTTTCCAATAATTTAAAAAGTTCGTTTGCGGTTGCTTTCCAATCAAATTTAAAAATGGAAAAGCAGGCGCTGGTGCAGACATCAGCTGCTTTCCTGGTTTTTGTTTTTACTTTTATTTTTATCAAATTAAATTTTAGTTTTTGGTGGTTAATCTTATCTTTAGTGCTGGCGTCTTTTTCAACCGTTTTTGTCGCCGGTTGTCTTTTTTTTAAACAGGAAAAAGTTATCCTTAAAATCGATCGGCAAATTTTAAAAACTCTTTTATCGGAGTCATTGCCGATGGGATTAATTCTGCTTTTTTTTACTCTCGATCGGCAAATCGATACATTAATTCTGGCGGCTCTTAAGGGTAGTGGTCCGGTTGGCATTTATGGTTTGTCTGGCAAAATTAACGATGTCGTTGTTTTGGGAGCAGCTTTTTTAATGAACGCTTTGTTGCCGGTTTTGTCGCGGACTAAAAAAGAAAATCGTCGGATAAAAGAAATTTTTAATCAGGTTTTCTGGTCAATGTTTTTACTTGGTTTAATCGCCGGTCTTTTTGTTTTCCTTTTTTCGCCCCTGATGATTAAAACCTTGACTCAAAAAAGTTTTGCCGATTTTACCAGTTCAATTTTAGTATTAAGAATTTTTTCTTTAAGTTTATTTTTTGCCTATTTTAACCATTTGGCCGGTTTTACTTTAATCGCTTTTGGTAAACAACGATCCTATCTTTATGTTGCTGTTGGTGCATTAATTTTTAATTTGCTGGCCAATCTTTGGGCGATTAGTTTTTATTCTTTTTTTGGCGCCGCCTGGGTTACTGTGTTTACTGAGTTAATCGTCTTGTTTTCAACCTTCTGGTTATTAAAAAAGCAATTAAATCTTTATCCGAGAAAAGGGCCGATGGTTTTAATCGACTTGGTAAAAAGGCAATTCCACTCTTTAAGAAAATGATTTTGAAAAGTATAATACCCATTATCTAGACAAGCACAAGAGTTGTAATATAAGACCGCAAAATGAATGAACAAATTTTAAATATTTTTACTGACGGCGGGGCGCGGGGTAATCCGGGTCAGGCCGCGACTGGTTTTGTTATCTTTGACCATCAAGACAAAGAAATAATCAGACAAGGACAATGTATTGGTATTGCCACCAACAATGTTGCTGAATATCAAGCGGTAATTGCCGCCCTTGAATTTTTAAACAAAACAGACTGCTTTATTGGTAAAAAAATAATTGTTCACTTTTTCCTTGATTCACTTTTAGTGGTTAATCAGTTAATCGGCAAGTTTAAAATTAAAAATGAAAACCTTGCCATCTTGGCAAACAAGATTCATGGTTTAGAAAAAGACATCAACGGCACTTTCAGTTATCAATTTGTCCCTCGCGAAAAAAATAAAATCGCTGACCTAATGGTCAATCAAGCCTTGGACAATAAGCGGTCCGACTATTGAAAATTTTTACCGGCAGTCACTGTCAGTGATTTTAAAATTTTTTAGTTGATACATTTACATTCTTTTTTTATCATTATGATATTGATTGATCATCTTTCACATGTCTGATAGAACATTTTATATTCCACAAACTGAAGCAGAAAAACCGATTGTGCAGATAATTGGTGACAAAAAATTTACCGGCTTTTTTTTGGGTCAATTTTTGCAACGACAAAATTGCCAGGTTTTATTTGAACCATCACCGACACAAAAAATTGATTATATTTTTTTTCTTTCTCAAAACGACAATGAGGATTTGAAAGATATTTTTGAATTGGCGCAAAAAAACAAAGCCAAATTATTACTGGCTTTTCCGACTCGTTTATCACAAAACAGCGATTATGTTTTTCGCCTTGGTTATTCTTTAAAAGTTAATTTCCGGATTGTTTTTTTAGGAAAAGTTTTTGGACCAAGAATGGAACCGGCCGATTTCCGTCAATTAATTAGTGCTGGAGTTTATGAAAAAAACGATTATGTTTTTGTCAGTGATATTGTTTACGGACTTTCTAAGGCAATTTTTACTCATGGCACCAATGAAAAAATTTTCTATCTTTTGTCGGAAAAAAAACAGGAAGTGTTGTCCAGAGAAGAAGAGAGATTAATTGGCTGGCAGCCGATTGTTAGTTTTGAAGAAGGCTTAGAAAAAACTAAAAGTTTTTTTTGTTCAACTGAATCGGAGCCACCTAAACAGGAATTAGAAACTAAACCGCCGGAAAAATTAATTAAAAGTTTTTTACCGCCATCGACTGAGCCACTGGAAACGGATAACCAAATCGATCAGGAAAAGCCAACTCTTCTTGATCGTTTTAAAAAACCGTCGACAGAAGTTCAAGTGGAAAAGAAAAAAAGTTTTTTAAGCAAAATACCACCTTTAATTTTATTATTTCTGTTTTTTATTTTACTGTCTTTGCCGTTAACATCAATTGGCGGTTCGGTCGTTTTGGGTAAATTTTTCTTAGATCGTTGCCAAGAGGATTTAACGGCAGGGAAATTTTTGTCAGCTCATGAGAACGCCAATCTGGCTAAAAAAAGTTTTGTTTATGGCAAGCAGTCATTCAATCTTTTTTTGCCGTTAATTAATTTATTGCCGGCGGAAAATTTAATTATCCGGGGAGAAAAATTAATTGATTTAGGAATCACTGCTTCCCAGGGGTTATCGTCTGGTAGTTTATTAGGAGATCGGAGCTGGCAGGTTTTTGCCAATTTTTTTCTGGCCCAAAAAACTTTAACTGGTCAGGAAATTTCTCAGCTGATTGACGAGAACCATTTTTTAGTCACTGATACTGATCGCCAGTTAAGTTGGTTGCAAACCTTAACTAGTAAAACCCGTTTTGAAAAACAATTGTTTTTTTTGCCGTTGGTAACGCAAGCTTTAGAAAAAGGTGAGTTTTTTTGGCCGGTCTTGCCGGAATTGCTGGCTTTAAACGGTAAAAAAACTTATTTAATTTTACTGCAAAACAATGCTGAGCTTCGGCCAACCGGCGGCTTTATCGGTTCTTTTGCCTTGGCAACTTTGAGTCAAGGAGAATTGATTGACTTTGAAGTACAGGATGTTTATTGGGCTGATGGCCAACTTAAAGGTCATGTTGAGCCGCCAAGTGAGCTAAAAGATTATTTAGGGGAGGGTGGTTGGTATTTGCGGGATTCAAATTGGGATCCCGACTTTCCCACTTCGGCGGCTCGAGCTGTCTGGTTTCTTGAAAAAGAAACCGGTCGACATGTCGATGGTGTTATCGCTTTGAATTTAAATGTGGTTGAGGATATTTTGCAACAAATAGGGGAAGTTGTTTTGCCTGATTTCAACGAGACAATTAACGCTCAGAATTTATTTGAAAAAGCCGAATACCACAGTGAAGTTAATTTTTTCCCCGGCTCAACTCAAAAGCAGGATTTTTTAGGCGGCTTAGTTTTTACTTTGTTTGAAGAATTTAAAAAAGCCGACCCGCAGTTATTGGCTAAAACCGGTCTCTCCTTGTTCGAGTCAATTAAGTCCAAGGATTTATTATTTTATTTTTCTGACCAGGAATTAGAGGAAAAATTTTTAAGTTTAAATTGGGGTGGGCAAATCAGAAAACCTCTTTGCCCGGCGACGGGCGAGTCAACCAGTGGAAATCAAAAAGCCAAATGCATCACTGATTTTTTAATGGTAGTTGATGCCAATGTCGGTGTTAATAAAGCCAACTATTTTGTTAAAAGAAGTTTGTATCATCAAGTTGTAGTTGATAGGAAAAATCAACTGGAAATAACTACTCGGTTGGTCTATCAAAATGACAGTCCAAGTGAAAAGTTTCCGGCCGGAACCTATCGCAATTATTTGCGCTTATTATTGCCGCTTCAGGTTGAAATTGAGCAAGTGCGAATTAAAAACAACCAGGATCGTTTACTGGAGAAGTTGAGTAAAGAGGAGTTAAATTTATTAGTTAACCACGATTTATTATCAGTTGGCTTTTTGGTTGAAATTCCTTATTCCGACAGCCGGATTGTCGAAATTGATTATCGATTACCGTTAACTTTAAGCTATGATGTTAACCATTATTTTTTACTGGTTCAAAAACAACCCGGCCAACAAGATCAGCAATTCCAGTTTTCTTTTGTTAGCAACCCGTCTTTAAAAATTATTGAAACTGAGCCGTTGTTGACAGCTAGTCGGGGGAGTCAGGTTAATTTTAATCCGGTGTTTGATCAGGATCTATATTTTTCAATTTTACTGGAAAAATAATTTTGTTAAATTGGTTAAGATCGTTCTTTCTCAAGCTGGCTTAGCGCATAAAGATAGCCTTTGGCTCTTTCGAGCAGTCGGTATTCAGCCATCTTTTGGTTAAATTTTCTGCCGTGATCGGGATAAATAATGTGAGTCATCTCGTGGAGTAAAACCGCCTTAATAACCCATAGCGGCGCCCTTTTAAGTTTATCCGACAGCCGGATATCGCGGCTATAAACAGAACAAGAGCCGAGGATTCTTTTTTGCCGTCTTGACCAGTTGATCGACCGGTATTTTAATTTACCCTTAAAGTATTGCTGGTTAAGTTTGTCAGCTAATTTTTCCAGATTATTTTTTCTTTTTTGCGAACGGTCTATCTTTTTTTTGAAAGCATTTTTAATTTTTTCGATGTGCTTTTGGCTTAAAAAATCAGGAACCGTCAACAGGAAGTAATTTTCTTTTTGCTGGACACTAGCGGTACTGATTCGTCTTTTGCTTTTAACAATTTTAAATTTCATTTAATTTGCGAATTAGAGGCTTGTTTTTGAATTCAACTCTATGTTATCATACGATCCGTAAGATGGCAGACAAAAAACAAATTGAATTGAAGTCCGAAAAAAGAAATGTCTTGGGGCGTAAGGTTAAACAGCTGCGCTCGAAAGGCGTGGTGCCGGCCAATGTTTTCGGTAAGAAGATTAAATCTTTATCAATTCAACTGAACAGTAAAGATTTAAAGACGGTTTTTCAACAAGCCGGTGAAACTAAGGTCATTGAGTTAACTGTTAAAGGTGAAACCAAGAAAAGACCAGTTTTAATTAGCAATTTACAGACACATCCTCTTAACGGTGATTTTCTTCATGTTGATTTCCACCAGGTTGATTTGAAAGAAAAAGTGACAGCAACGGTTCCGGTTGAACTGATTGGTGAATCGCCGGCGGTTAAAGAAAAGGCTGGAATTTTAATTCATTTAATTAACGAAGTTGAAGTTGAAGCTCTACCGACTGATTTGCCGGAAAAGTTGACCCTGGATATCGGTGGCCTAAAAACTGTTGGTGATCAACTGGCTGTTGGTGATATTAAAGTATCAGGGGAGATTAACCTGCTGGCTGAAAAAGAAGAAATTATTGCCAAAATAGAAGCTCCAAAAGAGGAAGAACCGGTTGAAGCGGAGGTTGAAGCTGCTGAGGAAGGTGGCGCCGCTGAAACGGAAAGCCCGTCCGATGAGAAGGCTTCAGCTGAAGGTGAAGCCAAGCCGGCTTCAGGTCAGGAAGAAAATAAAGATAAGCCCCAGGAATAAGCGGCTGTTAGTTTACCCAAGAATATAATTTAATCGTGTAGTCAGTTTTAGTTTTTGATGAAACAAAAACTTGATTATCATTTGGCGACCACAAAATTTGATTAGCAAGATTAATACCTTCTATCGGGCCAATTTGTTTTTTATTTTGACCATCAATATCAATTTGCCATAAAAATGTTGGCAATCCTTCTTTGTCTAAGTCCTTTGTTTGATAATAAATCGACTGATTATCCAGTGACCATTTGGGGGTAAAACCATCTTTTGTCAAAACTCGCCGATTACCACCCTTGTGGTCGACGAGATTAATTCCATTATTTTGATCATAGGCAACCCATTGTCCGTCCGGGGACCAAGCGGCGACATAAGAGGCAATGTCTTCGTCGCTTGTTAATTCAACTTGGGTTTTCTTTGTCAAATCAGCCGCAAACCATCTGCCGCCAATATAACCGATACTGTAAAGCAATTCTTTTCCATCTGGCGACCAAACCGGCTTTGCGTTTAAGCCCTCAGCGGTGATGACTTCTTCGGTTTTACCGGTTGGAATATCCATTATCATTAATGAATTTGATTCATATTTAATATAAGCCAATTTCTGTCCGTCTGTTGACCAGCTAACATCATAGCCGCCCTGATCCAGTTGCCGTAATTGCTGGCCGTCATTTTCCGATATCCAGGGGCCGTTAAAAGCCAACTGCTGGCCGTCCGGTGACCAACTGCCGCCAATCAAATCTGGGATAACAGCGACGGTTTTCTTGCTCTTGGTGTCAATAATATAACTGCCTTGTTCGTGTATTCCCAGCAAAATTTGTTGACCATCGGGTGAAATATCGATTGACAAAATATCATTGGGCCCACTCCAAATTAATTGCTCTGATGGTAATTTTACTGTCGGTTGAGGTTGAGGCGGAGTGGTTTGATTAGACTGGTCGGTTGAGGTCGGTGACGGCAACTGGTTGGTTGAACTAAGCAAAAAGGCTCCGCTGCCGATTGTTAGGGCGAGAACAATCAGCACAACAACCAATAACCATTTCTTGTTTTCAGTTTTTTCAATCGGCGATTGATCGATGGTGGGCAGTGGGTCAGTGATCATTCTTAATTGAAAGAATAATCAATTATTAACTGATTGGCAAGGGGGCTTTGTTATTGGTTGATTAATTGTTCTAGTTGTTCGAGGGCCGGGTAATTTGGATCAAGCATTTCGGCTTTTTTAAGATTTTCCTTCGCTTTTGATTGGTCGCTTAATTGATGGTAAAAGAAGGCCAGTTTCAGAAAGCCGTCACGGTAGTCAGGTTTTTGTTCAACGATTTTTTCCCAGTTATCAATTAATTTTTTTAGTTCTACCGGGTCCTGGTATTTTTTCTCTTGGAGTAATATTCGCCATTGATCGCTTTCCGGGAATTTTTGCTTAGCGATCAACAAGGCTCTGTCGGCGTGTTCGATTTCCCCTTGTTTAATTAATCGGTCAGTTAATTCTAAAAAAAGTTTTTGGTTATCCGGTTGTTTAATCAAGTTTTCTCGTAATTGCTGTTCTGTTGTTTTTGGTTTTAAAACAAAGGCAGCGGTGACAATTAAAAATAGTACTCCAATTAGGGCTGGTAAAGCTCTCTTGGCTAGACTTAATCGTTGTTCTTTTTGTTTTGTTTTTTTATTTTTGGCCATGGACTAATGATTAACATTTCTTTGTTCTGGTGGGGGATTTTCTGCCATATTTCTTCGGTTACAAACGGTGCAAAAGGATGTAGCAGTTTTAGGACTGTTGTATAAGCGAAAAACAGGCTCGATAAAGTTGTTTGATTGCCGTCGTTGAGTTTTTCTTTAGCCTGTTCAAGAAAATGATCAGCCAAACGGTGCCAGGTAAAATGATAAACTCCCTCAAGTGCCAGGTCAAAACGGTAATGGTTGATTAATTTAGTTGTGTTTTTAGTTAATAAGTTTGTTTCTTTGATCAATTGTTTTTCCAATTGGCTCAATTTGGTTTTTTTATGCGGTAGTTTTTGGAGATCAGTTGTTTTAATCTCTGGTCTTGAAAGTAAAAAACGGCCAATATTCCAAACTTTGTTGGCAAAATTGCGCATTGCTCGAACCTTGTCTTCGGACAGGGCAATATCAGAACCAGGTGAGGCGCCAAAAATTAACGCCATCCGCAAGGCATCGGCGCCATACTTTTGGCTCATATCCAGCGGGTTAATGACATTGTTTTTGCTTTTACTCATTTTTTGGCCGTGTTTGTCGACTACCCGGCAGTGAAGGTGAATTACCTTAAAAGGTGCTTGGCCAGTTCGATAAATTCCCAGCATCATCATTCTTGCTACCCAGAAAAACAAAATATCCCACATGGTGTCTAAAACTGATGTCGGGTAAAAGTATTTAAAATCTTTAGAGTTGGGGAAACCTAGCGTGGTTAAAGGCCATTGGCCGGATAGAAACCAAGTGTCAAAGGTGTCAGTTTCTTGGATTAAATTATTGCCTTGGCATGTTCGGCAAAGTTTGTCTGCTAGTTGATAACTAGCCTTAACCGGAGCGGTTAAACTCTGCAGTCCCTGGCTAATTTCCTTAAGGGTATATTGTGTTTTTAAGTTTTGCCAGTTGTCGGTGATCCTTTGTTTTTTGTTGTCAATAAAAGTTATCGTAATTTCAGGATTACAGTCGAGGCAATAAAAAGCCGGTATTTGTGGTCCCCAGACAATTTGACGGCTAATATTCCAGTCTAAAATATTGTTAAGCCAGTCGAAGTACATTTTCTCAAATCTTTTTTGAGGGACAATCCTTGTCTCTTTGGTTTTAACTGCTTGAATTGCTTTTTGTGCCAGTGATTTGGTTTTAACAAACCATTGCGGCATTAGAGTTGGTTCAATTATTCGGTTACAGCGATAACAATGGGCAACATTGTGGCTGATCGGCTCTTCTTTTATTAAAAGGTTGGCTTTTTTCAAATCAGCAACAATACTTTCTCTGGCGGCAGCGGTTTTCAGCCCCAGATATTTTTCCGGAACATTGATCATCCGGCCGAAAGTATCAATTGATTTAATTATCGGCAACCGATGTTCTTGGCCAATATCATAGTCAGTTTGGTCATGAGCCGGAGTTACTTTTAAAGCTCCGGTGCCAAAGTTTGGGTCGATTCGACTATCTTTAATAATTGGAATTTGTCGGTCGGTTAGGGGAATGGTGGCCTTTTTACCGATTAATTTTTGGTATTTTTTTGATTTTGGGTTAACAGCGATTGCCGTATCGGCAAAAATAGTTTCCGGTCGGGTAGTGGCAATTTTAATGGTTTTATAATCAAGGTAGTAGAGCGTTCCTTGGTCTTCTTGGTAGTTAACTTCCAGTTCGGAAAAAGCGGTGCCGCAGTGAGGGCAGAAGTTAACTAATCGTTCAGCCCGATAAACCAATTTATCTTGATGAAGTTTTTTAAAAGTATCAAAAACAGTTTTAAGTATTTCCGGCTCCAGACTATAGTGATAACGATTCCAGTCGAGTGAAAACCCGAGTTTTTTTAGTTGATCTTTATTGATATCTTTATTGGTTTCAACATACTCGGCAATTTTGGCATAAAGGCTTTTGCGGTCAAAATCAAACCGGCTTTGGCCTTGTTTGGCCAGTTTTTTTTCGAAAACATACTGAGTTTCGATGCCGGCATGATCGCCGCCGGGCAACCAGAGTGTTGCTTTGCCAAGCATTCGTTGATAGCGGATTAAAATATCACCAACGACATATAAAGCGTGGCCCATGTGTAGTGGGTCATTGGCGTTCGGTAAGGGGAGTAAAATAGAAAAAGGTTGTTTTTTCGGGTCAATTTTAGGCGTAAAGAAACCACCTTTTTCCCAGGCTTGGTAGATTTTTGCTTCACTTTTTTCCGGTTGGTAAGTTTTATCCATCTTTAACTTGACCTATTTTAACATTTGATTTTAATTTTCCTTAGTACCTTTAAGAAAGATGGCTTGCCAGGGACGGTAGTTGGAGTAAAAAGTTTTTTGCTGCAAGATTTGGCCATCTTTTTCGACCTGGTAATCAAAAGAAACTTTGGCTCCCCAGGACTTCCAATCGATTTGCTTAACTGTGCCGACAGGCAGGGTTGGGTCATCTTGGATCAAATCAGGCGGTGGCGGTGTTTGATCCCATGTTTTTGCCTTGGAAAGAGTAATTACCCGGTTGTCTTTCCGGCCATAAAGTTCGATAACCAGGCTTTTTTCGGCGGTGTTAGTTTGTGTTTGTATCAGTAAGTGCGCCGGAGTATTGTTTTTAAATTTCAAATCGGTGCTGGGAGAAAAAACAGTAGCGTCAAAGCCGGGTTCGGAATTCTGCTCATAATAACTGACACGGTACGCATGCGCTCGCCTCTCGATTATTTCTAGCCCGGCATTTAGGGCCGCTCGGAAGAGAGTGGTTGATACTTGGCAGACACCGCCGCCGTCACCGAGAATGGTTTTACCGTCTTTAATAATATAAGCTTGCTTGAAACCGGTGGCGGCGGAAATATCGCCGACAGTTTGGTTGAAAGAAAAAGTTTCCCCCGGCTTGATTAAAACGCCGTTTATTTTTTCTGCCGCCAAGGCGACATTGTGCACTCGGTTAATGATTGAGCCTTTAAAGAAAGATATTCCCTGACTGACTTGTTCTTCGATTCCCAAATCATTCACCGAACCGGTCTCTACCGTCGGACTGGTTTCTGTTAAAACAAGTTTAACCACCAGCTGTCTTTCCAAGGTTTGCAAAAGTTGGTTAAGTTTGTTTTCCAGCAACTCAAAACTTGGGTCAAGTTGTAATTCCCGGCCCTTTTTTGCCGGTTTGAATTCAACCACTCGGCCGTTTTCAAATTTAAAAGCGGCGTTTTGTGCCGGCCGGTTAACGGTTTTACCTAGTTCGTTGAGCCAATCAGTTATTTTATCTTTTTGCCAGCTGTCACTAAAATTAAGAAAAGAAATTAAGTCTTCATCAGTCAAAAGAAAATCATTGCCGTCGGCAGTTAAAACAAGTTCTTTGTCGATTAAGACTTGGGCCTTTTCAATAGTATTGTCAATCTGTTCCTGGCTGATACTGTTTTCCCTACGATTAAATTGAAGTTCGATTGGGTTAAAATCAGCCAGGGCAAGTTTCTGTTTAATAATATTAATTAGAGCAGCTTCTTTCAGGTTGCGGCCAGTTTGGCCAGGCTGGTAGAGCAGTTCTTTTGAACCATTATCCTTTCTTAAGCTGATTGACGGTTCGATTAGCGGCTGGTTTAGTTGTCCGGCCAGGCTGGCAATTTGTTCTGATAATTTGCTGTTGTTAAGTTGGTAGTCAAATGTTAACTTAGTCGGCTTAAATAGTAATTCAAATTGACTGGCCAAATTTTGCGGTAAAGTTTGATTCCTACCTAAATTAAAAGCCTGACTGGCGGTTTGTTCAATTTGGTAGTTAAATTCGATTGCAGTTAAATCAAGGCGATAGTCGTTGTCGTTGTCGTTGTCGGTTAAATTCAAAAAAGTGGTTTGTCTGTCATTTAGCCATTGTTTAATTTTCGATTGAGCTTGGGAGTTGGTTAAATTGGCCAATGATGTGCCATCTGGTAACGAGACACCGGGATATATTTTGTCAACATAAGCCGCCTGGTAAGATAAAAAAATTACCATTAAAAGCAGGCAAGAGAGCAAGGCAATTTTTTTAATGTTTATTTTTAGTTTGATTTGTTTTAACCAAGTAACAAAACTTGATTGATTTCTTTTTTCCATTGTCTTTATGATAACATTAATTTATGCCTGATGACCCCAATCAACCAATTGATGAGAGTAAAAGTTTTTCCGCGCCGATTTGGAAGAAAGATTTAACCGTTAAAAATGATGACCAACCGGTTGAAAATGATGATCAAAAACCGGTAGTTGAATCATTTGATCCAGCTATTGATACCGGCTTACCGTCTTATCCTGATGACCTTCCCGGTGAGATCAAACCGGATCCCGACTTGCCTTCGTCACCACCACCAATACCAACAACAACACCAGAAGACCCGCCGGTAGATGCACCAAAACCGGATTCAGTTTTTACTAATAAACCGCCAATAGGGGATCAGTTCGCTCCGCTTCCATCATTGGAATCGTCGCAGCCGCCACCGCCAGCCGTTGACCCAGAGATTCCGTCAACACCAGAAGATTCACCGCCACCCTTACCGGAACCGGATCCGGCTTTTTCTCAGTCTTCACCTGTGTCGACCCCGTCACTGGAATCGTCGCAGCCGCCACCGCCTTTACCGCCGCTATCCTCACCACCGTTGGTTGACAATCAGCCTGTTAACGGAGCGACTAACGACACTGGCCCGTCTTTTTTAAGCCGTTTTAAAACGCTCGGCCTGGCTTTAATTTTAGTTTTGTTTCTAATTGCCGCTGGTTACGGTTTTTTGAAGTTTGTTTTACCAACTTTGCGCAGCGACGATTCGGCTACCGGTGGCGGCAAGGTGACCACTTTAACTTATTGGGGGTTATGGGAATCATCGGAAATAATGAAACCAGTAATTGCTGATTTTGAAAATGCCAACCCGGGAATTAAGATTAATTATGAACAAGTTTCCAAGATTGACTATCGTGAGCGGCTGCAGTCTCGTTTAGCCAAGGGGGATGGGCCGGATATTTTTCGCTACCATGTTACTTGGGTGCCGATGTTGGCAGCCGATCTGGATTCAGTGCCGGCAGAGATTGTTAGCGCCGAGCAATTTGAGACTGTTTTTTATCCGGTGGTAGTTGATAACCTGCGTTATCAGGGTAAGTTTATGGGCATTCCCTTAGGGATTGATACTTTAGCGCTTTTTTACAACGAAGACTTGTTTCAAAAAGCGTCCATCACTCCGCCACGGGACTGGAATGATTTTTATGAGGCGGCCAAACAGTTGACGGTTATGGATGGTGGCCAGATAAGGCAGGCCGGTGCCGCCCTGGGTTTAACGGGCAATGTCGAACATTGGTCTGATGTTTTAGGCTTACTGATGTTGCAAAGTGGGGTTGATTTAAGCCAGCCCAATACTGCTCAGGCTGAGTCGGTTTTAGACTATTTTGCTAAGTTTGGGACTAACCGAATTTGGGATCAGTCGTTGCCGTCATCAACCATTGCTTTTGCCTCCGGTAAATTGGCGATGTATTTTGGTTTTTCCTGGGATGTGTTTGAAATTAAAGAAATTAATCCAAAGCTTAATTTTCGGGTTATGCCAGTGCCGCAGTTAACGGAGAATCAAGTTAATTGGGCCTCTTTTTGGGTTGAGGGCGTTTCACTAAAAAGTAAAAATAAACCTGAAGCCTGGGCCTTTTTGCAATATTTGTCACAGCCGGAAGTGTTAAGAAAGCTTTATCAACAGCAAGGCCAGTTCCGTCTTTTTGGTGAACCGTATGCCAGAAAAGATATGGCCGCCGAAATTAGTACTAATCCATTGGTTGCTCCTTTTGTGGCGCAAGCCAGTCAGGCGCAAACGTGGTATCTTTGTTCGCGGACTTTCGATAACGGCCTCAATGATCGGATGATTCGTTATTTTGAAGACGCAGTTAATGCGGTTTCCTTGCAAAACAAATCAGCCAGCGATGCTTTGAAAACGGTATCGGCTGGTGTTAGTCAGCAATTGTCCCGCTACCAAGTACCAGCCTCGTTTTAATTTTTTAAATGAAAGCCCTTAGACAGGCAATTTTCAAAACGCTTATTTATGCTGATCTTTTCGATTATCCGTTAAAAGTCGAAGAAGTTTTTCAGCAATTGATTGTTGGTGATAGGCGATTGTCGCCTCGATTGGTTACTGTTGTCGAAGAATTAGCAAAGATGAAGCGGGCTAAGATAGTTTTTGGTCACAAAAATTATTTTGCCTTAAGATCGGCTAAAAAACTAGTTGACCAGCGGACCAAAAGATCGGGACTAGCCAACAGTAAGAGGAAAAAAGCCAAACAAGTTGCCCGGTTACTAGGTAAAATTACCTTTGTTAAATTAATCGGCTTAACCGGTTCGGTTGCTTTTAATAACGCCAAAGTTAAAGACGATATTGACTTATTGATTGTGACTACCCCAAAAAGGTTGTGGCTGACGCGTTTGTTAATAGTGGTTATTCTGGAAGTTTGGGGTAAACGCCGCCGGCCAGCCAATTTAAAAAATAAAAACAATCAAGATAAAATTTGTTTAAATTTGTTTTTAAGTCAAGATAATTTAGCCCTGCCAAAACAAAGGCGCAACTTGTTTACTGCCCATGAATTGGGTCAAATGGAAGTTTTGATTCAAAAAGGAAATACTCATGCTCATTTTTTGAAAGCCAATCTTTGGGTTAAAAAATATTTACCCAATGTTTTTCCGCCCCATCGGCGAATGGTGGCTTTAAAAAAAGTGAAACCGATTGAAGGTTGGGCTTTTTTTAACTGGCTAGAACGGGTAGTTTTTTGGCTTCAACTTGTTTATATGAGAAAACGGCGAAAAAATGAAGCAGTTGGACCTAATTTTGCCTTTTTTCACCCCAAGGATATGAGCAAAAAAATACTTGCTGATTATGGTCGGAAGCTAGAAAAGTGTTTGTGCTATTCTTAAAACAAGAAAATTTTATTAATGGCAGAAACAAGTGAAATTTCTTCAGCTCAAGCCGTGGATGCAAATAACTCCTTGGTGACTCAGAAAGAAGAAGGTATGACCAGAAGAAGTTTTCTTAAGGCCCTTGGAGCAGGAGCGGCCTTATTGGCTTTGAAGGGCAGCCCACTTGAGGCGGCGGCTGACTTGTCAGTTACCAATGAAGTCCAACCGAGCCTGGAAAAGGAAACACTGGCGTACCAGCCAGCGCTAGTTATTGATGTTCCACCTTTGGCTGATGATTTAAAACAGCGTCAAGAAGGGAATCGCATTGACAAGGAAACTACCCCCTTTGATCTTGATTCATTTTTAGAAAAACACACGGGAGCTTCCCTTAAGCAATTAAATGCCGTTTATGGACTGGAGGCAGAAAAGGATTTTCCCGGTGAAGGCCAACAAGGTTTGACTAAAGTTTTGTTGAGACATGGTAAAGAGAGAGAGGCGGTTATCTTGGGCCTGGCCAAACAGTGGTCGGAACATGGACTAATGGTTGGTAATTATGCCCAAATGTACCGGAATAGGATCAATAAAGAGGCGGCAACACCAGTGGTTGACTGGGAGGAAAAACTGGAAGGCTTGTCTTTGCCTCAATATCTGGAGAAATACGGCTTAACTTATGGACAGTTTGCGGCTAAGTTTCCGACGCCAACGCCTGACCCTGGGATTGAGGCTAAATTTCCTCTCCAACCATACGAAATTTTTCCGCTTCAAGATTATGTTGCCTCAATTACAAAATCAGACCGAACAGATGAATTCGGCAATCCTTATTACGACATTGTGTTTGACCATCAGCAACTGGCTGTCGATCTTGGTGAAAAACTTGCCCAAAACCCAGAGCAAAAAGTGGTTAATTTTAGCGGCAATTTTCGAGCCAGGCTTCGTTTGGGTTATCGTCTGCCGGAAAATTACTTGGAAGATCCTAACCAGCCGGAAACTTTTGTTCGCCGGGCAGAAGGTTGGGTTCAAGATGCCTACCAAAGTAGACCAGACAGTGTTGGTGAGGACGGCTTGGCAATTCGCTCCTATCCAGCCGTTGCCTTGGAGACAGGCTATACTGATCCACAAACGCTGACGGCATTAAAGGAGTTTTGTGATTTATTGCCCGAAGGAGTTACTTTTGTGACGGCTGCTGGTAATAGTCAGGCAGATTTGGCAAAGATTACTCCAGCAGATTTTGAATTCCCCGCTAATTGTGTCATGGTGGCAGCACTGGAACCCGTTAACGGAATTTATGGCCAGCCAGACGGCCGGCCCATTCCGGCTCATTTATTTTATGGTAACCCGGATCAGCTTTATTACCTTCAACCAATTGATATTAACATGAGCAGTTTCGCCGCTGCCCATGTGGCTGAATGGTTAGTTCAGCAAAATGTTCAAAACCCTCAAGAGGCTAAACGCCGATTAAGACAACATTCTAAGGTATTTAAAGAGCGACAGATGCGGATTTTAGATTTCGGGCGAACACCGATTGCCCACTGGGATAATCCTGATTTGTTTGAATAAGCCAAGACATTATTGGTAGCTTGCCAAATTAAAAAGTTTCTTGTCTTCCTCTTGACAAGCAAAAAAGTGATGGGTATACTAGCAATAGTTATCTTTGAGTGATAACTTTTTTTATCGAAGTAGTGTATCAAAAATGACAGCCAGTAAGCTAAACATTAGACCAACAAGTGGTTACGCCCTTATCGAACCGGTTGAATTAGAAAAACAAACCGCTTCCGGCATTGTTCTTCCCGACAATCATGATGAAAAATCACAAAAAGGTAAAGTTGTTGCTCTTGGCAAGGCTTTAAAAGATAAATCAGGCAAAATAATTGAACCAGAGGTTAAAATTGGTGACATGGTTATTTATAAAAAATGGGGCGGCGACGAAATCAAGCTTGATTCTTTAGGTAAAGAATTTATTTTTGTTAAATTTGAAGATATATTAGCAGTTTTAAGTTAAAACAATATGGCCAAAGACATTATCTACGCTGAAGACGCCAGAAAAAAACTCAAGAAGGGTTTAGACGCGGTGGCTAAGGCCGTTGGAACAACTTTGGGTCCCAAGGGGCGAAATGTTGCTCTTGATAAAAAATGGGGAGCGCCGACGGTTGTTCATGATGGCGTTTCTGTTGCTAAAGAAATTGAGCTTAAAGATCCGTTTGAAAATATGGGGGCGCAATTAATCAAAGAAGCAGCGGAAAAAACTAATGATGTTACTGGCGACGGTACCACTACTGCAACTGTGCTGGCTCAGGCTATTGTTGAGGAAGGGATAAAGAACATTACCGCTGGTGCTAATCCGATGATCTTAAACAAAGGAATCGAGATTGCCAGCAAGCAGGCCTTAGCCTCGATTAAGAGTCAGGCCAAAGTGATAAAAGAAGATTCAGATAAAATTGTTCAAGTTGCTACCGTGTCGGCACAAAATGCCAATATCGGCAGTAAGATTGCCGAGGCGTTAAGGAAAGTTGGCACTGACGGAGTTGTCACTGTTGAAGAAGGCAAGGGCTTGGAGCTGGTGATTGATTATCGTGAAGGGATGGAGTTTGACAAGGGTTATTCTTCCCCCTATTTTGTGACTAATCCCGATACCATGGAAGCGGTAATTGAAGATGCCTATATTTTGTTAACCGACAAAAAGATTTCTTCAATTCAGGAAATGCTACCGTTTTTGGAGAATCTGGTTAAAGTTTCCAAGAATCTAGTTATTATTGGCGAAGAAATTGAGGGTGAGG
The DNA here is from genome assembly GCA_964655765.1 of uncultured Gammaproteobacteria bacterium. Classification (GTDB taxonomy): domain Bacteria; phylum Patescibacteriota; class Microgenomatia; order PFEM01; family CAYPPS01; genus CAYPPS01. Next base: position 42,143 of record CAZZNI010000001.1, on the reverse strand, counting down.
CATTGGCAACTTTAGTGGTTAATAAATTGCGAGGTACTTTTAATGTTTTGGCGGTAGAAGCCCCCGGTTTTGGCGACCGGCGCAAAGAGAGCTTGGCCGACATTGCCGCTTTAACCGGTGGAACGGTTATTTCCCAGGATTTAGGTAGAAAATTGGAAGAAGTGACAGTTAACGATTTGGGCCAAGCAGGCCGGGTAGTTGCTGATAAAGATAAAACCATTATTGTTGGGGGTAAGGGTGATAAGACAGCAATTGAAGCCCGCATTAAACAGATCCGCCATGAATTGGAAAAAACTGATTCTGAGTTTGACCGCGAGAAATTGGAAGAAAGACTGGCTAAATTAACCGGTGGCGTAGCGGTGATCGAAGTCGGAGCGGCAACCGAAACGGAAATGAAAGAAACCCAGGAGAGGGTTAAGGATGCAGTGGCGGCCACCAAAGCGGCAATTGAAGAAGGCATTGTCCCTGGCGGAGGAACAACTTTGCTTAAAGCGGCCGATCAAATCGAGACAAAAGAGCTAGAAGGCGACCAGTTGACCGGGGCGTTGTTATTGAAAAAAGCACTGGAAGCACCATCAAGATTACTGGCTCAAAACGCTGGTGCAGACGGTGGTGTCGTAATTGCTGGGATTAGGAGCAATAAAGGTAAAAATATTGGCTTTGATGTGTTAAGCCAAAAGTATGTTGACATGATTGAAGCCGGTATTATTGATCCGGCCAAAGTTACTCGAAGTGCGCTTCAAAATGCGGTTTCGGCGGCGACGATGATATTGACAACTGAGTGTTTGGTCGCAGATCACCCGGAAGAAGAAAAGAACAACCCAGCCCCGTCGATGGGCGGTATGGGCGGCATGCCTCAGATGTAACACCGTCTTTTAGATTTTCAGAAGTTTAAGCCCTTTTATTCCTTGAAAATGCTTTTTGTTTAAGGTTAATAGTTGAGCTTTATTAACAATCGTGGTAGCGGCGATAGCAGCATCAGCTAAACCAATAAGATAACCCTTTTTGTTTCGAGTGATTTTCCCGCCGAGTTGAGCGATTTCAAAATCGAAGGGAAGGATCTTTAGCGGACCGATTGTTGTTAGTAAATCCTTTTCTTTTTCTTTAATTTCAGTACTTTTACCACTATAAAGTTCTTGAACACTTATAATTGAAAGAGCAAGTGTTTCTTGACCATGTTTTTTGGCCAGACTGGCCAAAGTGGTTTCTTTGTTTTGATTTTGACGCAGGTGGTCAATAATGATATTTGTGTCTAAGACTACCATGCCTCTTTTCTTTTTTGAGCCGCTTTTTGTTCTGTTTTTTCTCTTTGTTTTTCAATTTCTGGCCAGTTATCACCGGCCCAAGAGCCTTTTGTCTTTTTTGGTATCTTAGAATAATAATTTTCTTCCTCAGCTTCACTTCTTGCCCCAAGACCCAAGATGAGATATATTCTTAATCAGTTATGTTACCTTTCATAAAAAGCATTGGTTTTAAACTTCTATTATTTTTGGTTCCGATATTTTTTTTCGTTAGTCCGGTTGAAGCTGACTGGAGTGTTTGGGAAACGCCAACGGTTTATTATGACTTTGAAGGAACCGGCGGCGGTGTCAACATTAAAGACAGGGTTGGATTAAATGATTTGTCTTTGACGGCGGTGTCGGGTTCACCTGCCGGTATTAAGACAGTGGGGAAATATGGCCGTCGGGCTGAATTTAACGGCAGTACCGATTATGGGGTTGCCGATGATTCGGCCGATTTTTCTCAAACCGGTAGTTTTTCGGTTGAAGCTTGGGTGAAATTTGATACCGTTTCGTCTACCGAAAACAACATTCAAACAGTGCTAGCCAAGTGGGATGAAACGACCGATATTAGAAGCTATCGGTTGATTACACAAACTGACGCCGATGGCCGGGCCTGGCCTAAGTTCCAAGTTTCCCCTGACGGTACTGCCGCGGCCATTAAAACCGCTACCGGCAAAACCCAAATTTTAGCTAACCAATGGTATCTTTTTCAGGGTTATTATAACGTCGACAGCCCGGGAAACATTTACATCTATATCAACGGTGTTCGGGAGGGGACTGCCACTTCGGTGGGGACTTCAATTGCCGACACGGCCGCTAATTTTTATCTGGGATCAACCAAAACCGGTGCTTCCACTTACGCTGATTTTTTAGACGGGTCTGTCGACGAGGTTAGGTTGTTGTCCGGCAGTCGCAGCGAAGGTTCGCTGGCCTATTCAATGGAAAGGGGTAAACCGGTAGCGGAAATGAATTTTGATGACGGTTCGGGGGCACAAACAATGAATAATTCTCCCAATTACAGCCGGGCGGCTTTGGTCAATTTTCCTGCCGATAACAGCCAATGGGCGACGGGCAACAACAATTACGCTCTGTTGTTCGATGGCTCGGATGATTATGTTGATCTGGGTAATCATGACCGTTTTCAACTGGGCGGCGCCATTACCATTTCCGTTTGGATTTATGTTTCTTCGCTTGGCAATTACGCCCTGGTTTCCCAACCCCACACCAACGGTTACACCTTTCAGCTGACCAGCGGCGGCGAGCTCATTTTTGGGCCTCTTGGCGGCAGCACCGTCACCTCATCTGGCGCTGGTATTTCTACCGATGAGTGGACACATGTGGCTGTTTCCTACGATGGTGACAATGCCAGTTTTTATGTCGACGGCAGGCTGGTTTCTTCCCCGGCGCTGGCACTTTGGACGGTAACGGACGGTGCTGTTTTTATCGGCCGGGCGGGATCCACCCCAAACTACTTTGCCGGCAAAATGGATGATCTTTTACTTTATCCTTACCACCGGACTCTTTTTGAAATTTATGTTGACCTGCTTGGCGGGGCGGTCAAATTCGGTGAGTCCCAAGTGTTGTCACCGGCTAATGCTCAAACCGCTTGCCCCACCGGCTTTATCCATATCCCTGGCGATCCGCTCTACGGTACCGGTGACTTTTGTGTCATGAAATACGAAGCCAAATGTGATGTTGATGGCGATGGAATAGGAGAAACTGCTGACGGAGCTCATGCTTCATGCAACACTGCCTATGATACTTGGGGAAATATTCTATCCGGGTGCCGGTGTGTCGAGGACAAAGGTGGCCAAATTGTCTCCTCTGCGGCTGGTGCTCCCATCGCCAGAATAGCTCAAGACGCTGACGGTAGTGGAGTTGACGCCATTACCTACTGCCAGTCAATCGGTGGCCACCTGATCACTAACAACGAGTGGATGACCATTGCCAGAAATGTCGAACGGCAGGGATCTAATTGGTGCGCCCTAAACGGCACTGGTTGCGGCAACAGCCCGGGTAGTCAATATTTGGTTGCCGGCCACAATGATAATGGCCCGGCTTTGGGGCTCCAAGCTTCAACTGATGATACTAAAGGCTGTTACGGCACGGTCACCAAAGATGTTGACCCTACTTGCGGTACTGGCGCCACCCAAAGACGAACTCATTATCTTAGCAACGGTGAAGTTATCTGGGATTTGGCCGGCAACCTCTGGGGATGGACTGACAATACGATTTATGGTGCCGACAAACCGGTCGGCAACCCCAGTGCTTGGGTGGAATGGACTGCCGTTTCCTCTTACGGCACTTTAAGCTTTGACCAACTAAAGGCCTCCAATAGCGCTTGGAGCTCCAGTCAAAGAGTTGGTCAGTATTATCAGGGGTCGGCTTCGGGCGGCCCTTACGCCTTTCTACGGGGCGCCTATTGGGGTAGCAGTTCCGGTGCCGGGGTCTTCGCTCTCCTTTTGCACTTTGCTCCGAGCTCCTCAGGGGGCGCCCGCTTGGCTTCCGGTGCGGCGTTGCCCCGTAAGTAATTTTATGTAGCTATCGAATTATCTTAAGATATCTGCCCCGAAGTCCTTCGGGGCCGGCGGCAAGTCTTAAAAAAATGATTGACCAGTTGATTATTTTCCAAAAGCTTTACGATTTGTATTTATATACCCACCGTATGGTTGCCGGGTTTCCCAAAAGCCAGCGGTTTTTGTTGTCCAACTATCTTTTGCAAACCAATATAGAGATGATTAAGCTAGCCATTATCGCTAATAGCAAACCCGACCGAGCTCAAGAACAAAAACAAATTTCAGTCAACCTAGATTTATTTCGGATTTATGTCCGCATTGCCAAAGACACTAATTTTTTATCGATTAAAAAATACGCAATCGTGGCGGAAAAAATTAATGAAATTGGTAAATTGTTGACAGCTTGGACCAGGTCAAACAAAAATTAATTTTATTTCTTTTTGGGGAAGATTTGGGGAATGATGATACCGTTCACTTTTACCCCGCCGGTTTTTAATCTTTCGTATTTTGAGAACCGCAAGAACCCTTTGAAAGAATTTCTGGAGGTTCTTAACTTTGTTTTGAGAGCCTCAATTTTTTCTTTCAGAGGCTCCTCTTTTGGGCCGTTTTTTTGATAATTTTCAAGCAAAGAAAGCTGTGTTGATACTCGGATATCTTTAAGTTGTTTTTTATATTTTTTGAGCCGTTTTAGACGCTTTTTTTGTCTTTTTTTATAGCGTCGCAGAGTTTTTTTGCGCATCAGCGTAACATTTGGCTTTATTATATAGCCGACAAAGTCCAGACCCCGGTCGGCCCGAAAAATATTTGACTTACGGGGGTGAAGCTGAAGTTTAAGGTTTTCTTCAAGAAAGCCTTTGATCCTACCGCGTAAGTCTATTAAATATTTTTTATTAAACGAAAGAATGACAAAATCATCCATGTAACGGAAATAGCTTTTCTCCTTAAGTTTTTGGGTTATGAAAATGTCCAGTGGGTGAAGGTAGATATTGGCAAAAAGCTGTGAGGTTAGGTTACCGATAGGGATACCTTTCCCGGGCGAATTTTCATAAGAATTGATGATTGTTTTTAATAGGGCGATCGTTTTAGGGCACGAAATTGATTGAAGCAAAAATTTCGCCAGTATCGCATGGTTAATACTGGCAAAATAATTTTTTATGTCGCATTTTAAAGCGTAAAAGACGGTGTGTGTCCGGCTGATTTTTTTGTAAACGGCTGAAACTTGGCGCAGACACAGATGAGGGCCCTTGCCTTTCCGGCAGGCAAAGGTGTTTGGCAGAAACTGGCAATCAAAAACGGGCTCGATTATATTAACAACAGCGTGTTGGACAATGCGGTCGATCAACGCCGGAGCGCTGATTTGCCTGGCTTTGGGCTCATGGACTAAAAATTGATGGTATGGTTTTGGTTGATAAGAGCCCTTTTCTAGTTGTTTTTTGATGTCGATTAGTCGGTTTTCAAAATTGACTTCAATCTTTTGTAATTTTCTTTTTGATCTTTTATTTCTTCGCGCCCGGTAGTAAGACTCAAGCAGGTTTTTAAAAGAAATTATTCGAGCATACATTTTGTGGTAATTGCAAAGAAGGCGGTTCTTTTGGCCCAAACCAGTTCAACAACCGCCCTCTCCGCTTTCTTTATCCATCGGCAAAGCGCCGGCGAGATATGTTTTAAACCTGTAATTAATTTGTTTACGGTCCCGTTGCAAAAATGCGAGAAACATTTTATTGCAAATCTCACCTTGCCAGGCTAATTACTTACGGGGCAACGGCGCACCGGAAGCCAATATTGTTGTTCCCTGAGTTGCTCGGAGCATTGTTCAAATTGAGAGCGAAGACCCCGGCATTGGAACTGTTATTCCAATTGGCGCCCCGTAGAAAGGCGTAAGTTTAAAACACAGTTCTAGTGTAACAGACTGCTTGGTAAAAAATGCTAGAATAAACCGATGGCAAAAAAGTCTGGCGAAAACCGATCAATGATAGTTGTCGGGACAATAGTTGCTGTCCTATTGTTCCCTATTGTTCTGCTTTTAATAAAACAACCCGCAAAAGAACGAGAAGATGTAAATGCTCTTTTGAGCGACGGCTTGGACTCTAGCCAGAAATTTGCCTCAAAAGGAAAGTACGCTGATAAGGTTTGTAGTATTTCTTTTGACTATCCCCAAAATTGGCAAGTGTCGGATGTTAAATTGACTCTGCCTCAACCGCCGTTATCGCAAACTACTTTTAATGAGCCGGCTAAGGGTAATTCCCCGCCTAAAAGTTCAATTTTTTCGTTTTTGTGTTACGATGCTCGGCAATATTCTTTTGATCAGTTTATAGCTCAAAATGCTTTCGGTCAAAAACAGGGAGAAACGATAAGTGCGGGGAATATAAAATGGCAGCGGCGGGGCAATTTCGTCTATGCGGTTAAAAATGAAAAGCTGTACATTTTCCAGATGTTTTTTACTAAATACGATCTAAAACCGGAATCGGGATACGAGGGAATTTTTTTAGATATTATCAGAAGTGTGCGGTGAAGAATTACCGTTTTCGTTTAGTTTTTGTTTTCCCTGGCTACTTTTAACTCCGTTTTTTTCGCTTGCTTTTCTCTTTGCAGCCAGAAATTTTTATTTGTCTTGGGAATAAAACTGAGTGTCTAGTGGCTGATTTGCCCCAAGAAGAAAAGAATCAGCCAGCCCCTTCAATATTCAAACAGTTGACAACAGCGGTGAAGCGCCGCGGAATCTGGAGATGTCTGTTCGGCAAGCTTTGGCTTTGTCACAGATTCGCTCGCAGCATCAAGGCGCCGGCCCGGCAGTGGCGGCAATGATCGGCAATGAACGTTACAGAGCACTTTTGTATTCGGCGATTTTTTTGAGCGGTAGAGAGCAGGCGCCGATCTTGGCAAATCAGCCGGGATTAACCCGCGCTCGGGGTTTAATGCAGTTTTTACGCTTGACTCTTGCCCATACTACCGGTGCAATTGAAAAAGGTGCCTTTGTTGACGAGTTGAATCAACGGCTTTTTAATGGCTGGGCAGTTCTTATCAGCAGGAACTACGAGCAATCGAAGGAAAAAAGGCAAGCAGAAATAGCAGACTTGGGGGAAATTTTTGGCGGACTAAAGCGGCAATTAAGGCAATCTTCAATTATGCCCGGTTCTTTGTCTGAGTTTTGGCAGGCGATGACTGAACCCCGGTCGTAAAACCGGCTTTCGTTTGTTTATTCATTTTTGGCCAATTGATTTTTTCCCACGGTTTCTTGCCGGGACCAGATTTGGGAACAAAAAACTGCCTTTTGGTGTTTAATGGAACTCTGTTAATATTCATTTCTTAAAAATCAAATTCAATCGGGTTGACATAAAAAGGCACAAGCTGTTGGTTGCTGTTAAAAAGTAGCAGATAGTCGATTTCCCCTGTTTCAGTGACAAAGCTAAAAATTTGACTTTCCATTTCAACCTTGACGGTTTTCGTTTCATTTTGGCCAACTAATTTGTATTCGACGCTGGCAATATCAACAGGTGAAACAATCGCCAGTGTTTGGCCATTTTTTTGCACCTTGGTAACGGTTTTTTGATTATAGACAACAAAAGGCCGAGGAGAAGTCCAAGAAAAACTACCGGCTCTAATATTGATCAGTCCTGAAACTGCTCCTTCCGGTAGAAAAAAGGTGATCATGTTATCTTGCCAGACATCAATTTTTTCCTCCTCAATAGCGATATCGTTTAGAGAAAGAAATTTGTCTTTAGGGTTAAGACCAAAGTTTTTTCCCAACAAAACCACTTCATCACCAGCTTTACCCAAGAAGGGATAAACTCGTTCCACCTCAATGGGTGCCAGCGGTGGTGGACCGTAATCTTGCTTTTCAATCATTACCACCGGTGGTTTTTCAATCTTTGCTTGTGATGATAACCGTGTTTGTTGGTCTAATAACAACAAAGTGGTGGGAATAGAAAGAGTGATGCCGAAAATAACGGCAAAAGAGAGAATTTTTTTAAAAGATAATTTGTCCAGAGTTTTTAAAAGTGACATATTTTTATTTTAACCGTTTTTAATTTATTTTCGAATCTCAATTGTTTTTAAAATATGATTAAAAGTAATTGAATAATTATCAAAAAACCCTTGTCTCCCCAGTAAAGCCTGGGTTTGGGCGTTTTCAGTAAAAACTACCGGTAAAATCATTTCTGCCTCACCAACTTTAAGGGTCATTTCTGAATGATAAGCGAAACTAGTCTGATTGCCAAAACCTTTAAAAGTGGTTCGTTTTAAGAAAGCCAGGTCTTTGCCCATTGGTTCGGCCAGTTCCCGTGGTAGTGAAGAAACGACGGCGCCCGAGTCGAGCAGGAAGGTGATTGGTTGGTAACCGGTATCAACTCTTAAGTCTAGCTTTACTTTTGGCTCAGGAACGGAACCTAGACCGCTCCATTGGGCTGAAGTTAAAGGAATTGAAAGTAATAGTTGCTGGTTGTTTATTTCGGCTAACTTGTTTTGCAAGGTGATTTGCGAAATGGCAAAATAGACTCCCAGTCCCAGGGTTATAACAATGATGACAACCAAGCCAAGCTTAGTTAGCGCCCGACGAGAATCATATTGATGACTACTGATACTGATTTCTTCCATAACAATAAAAAGCTTATCTTCTTATTGTCCAGACTAGCGGCAGGCCGATCAGGCTAACCCCGACCAGCAAAACAATCAAGGTTGGTGTTAACACACCAGTTTCCGGCATTGCTTCGCTAACTGTCGTTGGAGTTGGGGTTGGACTACTGGAAGCATCACTGCCTAGCCCTAAGGCAATAATAGTATAACTGCCGTTGCTGGTAGAGGCGAGTAAATCCTCACCCTGATAGGCGACATTGCTGTCGGTGGTGTCGCCGCTGGTAAAATCAAAGTTAACCGGGGCCGTTCCGGTACCAGTAGCTTGAAAGGTTATGGTGGCAAAGGTGCCGCCTTGAGTAACGGCAGTTGGTGAAGTTGCTCGTAAAATGATCTGTTCGCCGCTGACTGACGGAGTGATGGTGTTGGTAAAAAGAGTACTATAGCTGGCGGAACTGTATTCTAATTTGTCACTGTCAAAATTGAGAATGATGTCCACTGCGTCAACACTATCGGCATCAGTGTCCAGAACAACATTGACAGCAAAACTATCGCCGTTTTCTACCGACTTGCTCGCTGGTGACAAACTCAAAGAAGCTGCCAGCGCTTGGCTGGAGCTGATCAATAAAAAAACGGTTGCAACAATTAAAGCTCGCGGCAGAATTCTGCTCATAACTCTAATCATTATTAACTAAAGGAAAATAAATTGCAAGCTTTTTAAAGCGGCAAAATTGAGAACGGATTGAAATTCCGGTTGTGATCGGAAACTTCCAAGTGAAGATGGGAACCGGTAGAAAAGCCAGTTGAGCCAACTAGGCCGATAATTGTATTTTTATCCACTGTCTGGCCGACTTCGACATTTATTTTGCTCAAGTGAGCATAAAGTGAACGAATACCTGAGCCGTGATTAATAACAACATGGTTACCGTAAGAAAATCGGCTGTAATCGATACTTTCAACGGTACCGTTCATAATCGGGTAAATACTGTCACCTGTTTGGCCGTTAAAGTCGACTGCTCGATGAAAAGCGTGGTAACCTTGGGAAACGACTTGGCTTTCCAATGGTAGTCGAACCGAAACTTCGGTGGCAATTTTAGTTAACTTGGTTCGTAAAATTGTTAACTCTTCTTCCTGGTTATAACCGAAAACCTGGTAGGCCGGTAGGCTAAAAGCGGTTAAGGCGATAATAATGGCTAGTTTTAAGCCCAAAAAAACTCGTAAGCCTCTTTTTTCAAACAAGGGCCGCAAAAATCGACTTACCGGGTGGCCCCGGAATCGTTTGTCTGTCAGTTGTTGTTTCAGTTTCTTAAACATCTTTTTAGTGGTTTTTAGGCCACAAAAAATCCTCCCAATAGGAGGATTACAACTACTAGTATTATAGCATAAAAAGGCAACTTTTAAGCTATTTTTTCTTTACAATTAAATTTGGCCATGAGATAATACAAAACTGCTTATTAAGGCAATCGGTCCAGTAGCCAAGTGGTAAGGCGACGGTCTGCAAAACCGTTATACGCGGGTTCGACTCCCGCCTGGACCTCCATGATTAAAAGAAATTGGTTATTGGGATTGATTGTGTTGTTGTCCTTGGGTTTAGTTGGGCTAGTTGTCAAGCAAAAGTTTTTTTCCGGCCCGGCCGCAGCGGCTTTAAAAATAGAGACTGAACCGAGAGCGACCGTTTTCATTGATGGTAGTCAGGTTGGTGTTACCCCTTTTGTTAAAGACAACCTTCAAGCTGGTGAGCATGTTATTAAAATTGTTCCCGAAGGAAGCGAGAGCGACTTTGTTGTTTGGGAAAAAAGAATCAATCTAACTTCATTGGCACGGACAATGATTAATCATCGTTTTGCTAAGGATCCCAGTCGTGAATCAGGTCAGGTGGTTTCTCTGGAAAAGATTGCCAGCCGGGAAACAGCTGCCTTGTCAGTTATTTCTACCCCCGATCAGGCGGTCGTTAAGATTAACAATGAACCTCGCGGCTTTACTCCGTTAACGCTCGATAACCTAACTCCGGCAACTTATGAGATTGTGGTCAGCAGTCCAGGTTATGAAGAACGAGTGATTGGCGATGCTAAGCTTCTTGCTGGATATAAACTAATGATTGAAGTGAAGCTGGCTCAGGAATTAGACGGTTTTGTCGAGCAATCCAGCTTGGATGAGGAGGAAGTATTAGGGCAAGAAAGCCAGGCCAGTCAATCAGCTGACACAAAAACCAATTCGGATGAGCCGGTTGATTCGAGCCAAACTAAACAAAAGCCGTATGTGGAGATTAAGGAAACACCAACCGGTTGGCTGCGAGTTAGGAGTGAGCCGTCAACGACTGCGTCTGAATCAGGCCGGGCCAAACCAGGGGAAACTTACCCCTATCTAAGTGAAGAAGAAAATGGTTGGTACAAAATTGATTTTAACGGTGAGTCGGGTTGGATCAGCGGCGATTGGGCAACTTTGGTTAATTGAGGACGGCCGGAGAAAGACCGTAAAGAATTAGTACCACTAAACCGCCCCACAAAATAACGGTAATTAGCAGTGGTTTGTCGTTTAAGAGAACCCGTTCCGGCGCTTCAGCCTTGATTCCTGCTGTGTAGACAATATTGATGTAGCGCATCAATCCATATAAAACCAATGGGATAGTAATCATTAGCCACTTGTTAATCCCCGCCAGCGTTGCCGGCAATTTAGCTAAAAAAGGAATTGAATAATTAGCCACCGGCGGTGGATTAAAAAAGGTGAATAAGGCATAAGACAGCCAAGCTGAAGTAGCAAAGATCGCCAAGTAGGAATCAAGTAAATTAAGGTTATAGCTGTCCAATGTTTTTCTAGTGGTTTTTTCTGGGCCAACGATAGTTAGTTCGGCCCGTCGTTTACCAACTGCCAAAAAAAGTGCCAGTGATACAGTACAAAGCAGAAACCAAACGCTCATATGGGCGTTGATTACCAGTGAACCGGCGTAAACTCGCAGTATAAAACCGGCGGCGATTGACAAAATATCAACAATGATTAATTTTTTTAAGCTTAAAGTGTAGGAAATTTGCAAGGTTAAATAGGCTAGCTGGATTAAAAAGAAGAAAAAACCGAGCGAGTAACCAAAAGCCAGTGAGATGACAACGCTAATAATGGCGGCAAAGAGAGCAATCGGAACTGGTAGTTTACCGGCGGCGATCGGTCGGTTTTTCTTAATCGGGTGAAGTCGATCACGGCTTAAATCGGCGATGTCGTTCAGTAAATAAACTGCTGAAGTTAGCAAGGTAAAAAGAATAATTGCCCAAATGACAGTGGAAAATTTGCCTGTTACGAACAGTTGGCCAGTGAAAATTAACGGCGCCAGTAAACTTAAGTTTTTGAGGGCTTGTCTTGGCCGGATTGACCGAGCCAGATAGAAAAGTATTTGAACCATAAAAACAATAGTCCGACGACTAGAACCAGCATGATTATTGTATAGAATTTTGCCTCGGCTTTCAAATTAAGCGCCAGCAAGCCGAGCAAAGCGGTAACCCCCCAATAAAAAAAGGCGGTTTTGGTTTTACTCCAGCGCCATTTGTCTAAAAGATGGTGGTGGAGGTGTTGCCGGTCGCCCCAGAAAGGTGATTTACCGGACAGTAGTCTTCTGGTAATGGCAATAAACGCGTCAGCGATAGGTAGGCCGAGGACAACTAGGGCCGTTCCTAATTTAGTAGTGGAAAGAATCGATAAGCTGGCCAGTAAAAAGCCGGCCAGAGCACCAGCACCATAACCAGGCATTATTTTTTGAGGGTAGAAATTGAACGGCAGGAACCCAAGATAAGCGCCGGCGGTAATTGAAGAAAGGATAATTACCGGTAGAATTTGTTGATCGGGTAAAAAACGCCAGGCTAGTAAGGCAATTGTTAAGGCAGCAATAACAACAATCCCCGGTTGTTGACCGTCAAAACCCTTAACCCAGTTTAAAGCATTGGTTAAAAAGACAATCCAAAAAATTGACAACAAGCTTCCAGGCAAAAAAGATAAATTTAGTAGGCCATTAAAGGGATTGGTTAAAAAACTGATGTAATTACCGCTAAAAACAACTAAACCGGCGGCGATCAAACAGCCAATCAGTCTTAAGTATGGATTAATATCAAGGCGGTCATCAGCGGTGCCCATAATAACTATTAATAATCCACCTAAAAGAATGCCGATCAGGGGCAAATTTAATGGTAGAAATACCACTGCCGTTACAGCAAAGCCAAGAAAAATCGGGATGCCGCCGCCGCGGGGAACAGGCGAAGTGTGAGTGTCTTTGAGCCGTTTGGTTTTTTTCGGGTCCTCAATCCAGCCCCAAGAGCGATAGAGTTTAATTATTAACGGGGTGGTTAATAAAGCTAAAAAGAAACTAAGCAAAAGCGGTTTTAGTAGAAGTTGAACAATATCGTTACTAATCATTTATATTACCAGTCTGATAATTTGAATTAAGCCAATTAAGTTTACCAAGCTGGCAATAACACTGATGCTGGCAAAAAGAAAGCGATTAAGCGATTCCCTGGCAAAAAAAGTTAAACTCAAAAAAAGATTAATAACCAGTAACCCTAAAGAAATTACCGGTAACAAGATTAGGTAAAAAGGGTTAACTAACTGGCTGGCTCCCCAAGGCAAGGAATAAAATAACGGTACTTGCGGAGGTAATAAAGAAAAGACCGAAAAAAGAATTAAAATTTGGCCCAAGGCCATCAGTAAACTAAGAGAAAAAAGCAAGCTGGGGCTAAGTTTTTCAAAAGTCATTTTTGTCTTTTTGTATTTACTAAAATGAAGAGTGGCAGCGAAAAATAAGATAGTTTGGCAGTTCTTTTTCCAGTCGGCAGTGTTGTTTTAAGTGATCGCTTAACTGTGGGAAAGGCCGTTTTTCATTCAGGTCAATAACGATGAAACCGGGTTTGACTGTTTCGATTGCTTTGATAGTTTCCTGCCAGCCATTGAAATCAGCGATATGGTAGGCAGTGGTAAAACGGCCCGGCGGTAGTCTTTTTGACAGAGCGTAAGCAAAAGAGGCGTCTGACCAAATAAAGACCCGATCATTGGAGGCGGTTCTTTTAACCAGATAATTGGCCAGTGTATAAGTCGAGCTGACTTTTTTATCAAACCAGTCAAAGTATTGTTCTCTTGAAACCTGGCCGGTGGTGAAGTTAATAAAATTTCGATAATAATCGGGAACTGGATAATACCAGAAACTGATGCTTTTTAAGTTAGAAACCAAAAACAGCAACAAAGCGACGATTACCCATTTAGTTTTTTTATTTGATTGGTAAAAAAATAGCCCTATCAGCAATACTGTCGGCGGTAGAAGCTGGATAAGATAATGGGCGTAAGGTCGTTCAGAAAGAAGGGCGGCGAAAAAAGCGAACAAAAACCAGAGCAGGACAAACAGAGTTTGTTTGTTAAAGTATTTTTTAAAAATGAAAAGCAGCAAGGAACTTGCAACCAGGCCCACTGCGCGAACCATTAAAGCACTGTTTTGCCCCAAGTCACCTTGGTTCATCCCACCAGCCCGCCACGAGCCCAGATAGGTGAAATTTTGTAATAAAGCGGCCTGGAGATAATAAGCCAGGGCACCGTTTTGGGCAAAATAGATTGAAAAAACAATCATTGGCAATAAAAAACCGGCCATTAAAACTAATAATTTAATAAACTGGTTAAAGAAATCTTTTTTAGTTAAATAAAACACTGTTAATAAACCTAGCGCTGCCAAGTCAAAAAGACCGGGAGCTTTGAGGTGAAAACTAACAGAAAAAAGCAAGCCCGACAGCAAGAATTTACCCAGAGTGAGAAAATTCAATTCTTGTTTTTTTTCAGGGAAAGCCAGTAGTATTGCCAGGAAAGTTGGCAACAGCATAAAAACTTCGGCATTGGCAATATTGCCTTCCAGCCAAGGCAGGGTATAGCCGATGGCAAAAAGACTTAGGGTTAAATAATAAAGCCGGTTATTTTTAGGAAAGAGCTTTTTTACCAGAACTGAAAAGGCAGACAAGGTGAAAATTGACCAGACCAAAAGCAGTTCACGAAACCAAGCCACATTGCCGGCCAAAGCAGCCAGTAAATAAAGAACTGGCGGCTTGTTGTCGTGAATGTCTCGGTAAAGCAATAGCCCCTTGTTGATTGCCTGGCCCAGGGTTAAGTAAATCCCTTCATCACCATACCAGTATGGTTCAAACAAAGAAGGGATCCGTAAAATAATCGTTAGCAGGATTAAGACTAGCAAAAAAGGATTATTAAGACAGGAAGCGCTTTTTTTAATACTCAGTCTTGGCATTAAAAGCTATTATACTTTTTCTGTTACCCGATATTCAATATATTTGCCCAGCATTAACCTGGTGTGGGCTTCTAGTGCCGGCAGGGCAGAAAATAATAGTCCTGCCAGTGGCATTAGGAGAAATTCCAACGGGATTAAAAGGCTGCGTAATAGCGAAACATCTTTCGGTCGCGGTGGCCTTTGTTTGGAGTTGATATAAATGATAATAACCAAGAATCCAAGACAAAGTGACAAAATAAAACCGGAGATTTTCGGCAAGGTGTAACCGAGAGCGGTCCGGGAAAAATCAGGGATGAAGAGAGCCGGAATAGTGATTCCCAAGGTAACCAATAGCCAGTTTAACGGCATCAACATGTGGTCTTCGAGTAGTTTTAACAGCCGGATGGTTTTATCCCAGAAATTGGCGGTTGGTACGGTCAGGTAATTTTTAATGACATTTGGATCGTCAGAAATACCCCAATTCCATCTCATAAATTGTAAATAGTTGTTTTTGATCGTTTTCCAAGTTGTGGTTGATTCAGCGGCGTCGGCCCACAATGGGATAAATAGCGGCTCGACTTCAACATGGCCTTTTTTTTCGTAATAAGCTTTGAAAAATAAGTGATAGTCTTCGGGGATTACTTCCGGATTCCAATAGCCGGTTTCATCTAATAATTTGAAAGATAGAGCGTAAGATTGACAGCTAATTAACCGGTCACGACGGGACAGCACCGCCCCGTTCCAAATAGTGTTGAAGGTGTTGGTGACCCTGGTTAGAGCTGGTAGACGCCAGTAGTTGTTGTAAAAAAAGACAGCCGGTTGCCAAAATCTCAAGAAGCGATTTTGGTTAGTTAAAAAACTGTGGCTCAAATAAGCGAAGTGTTTGGGATGAAAACAGTGGTCAGCATCGGCTGAGGTTACCAGGCAGTAGTTAAAATCAATGCTCTTTTCCCGGTCAACAATTTGTTTTTTAGCCGCCCTGGCGGCAAAGTTTTCGTTGGAATGTTTACCGGCGGTTTCGTTTGGTTTAAGGATATGAACGGTAATTAAAAAGTTAGCAAAAAACCGGCCGTATTGTTTTTTAAGTTCCAGAGCTTGTTTTTCGCCGTTATCGTCTCGACCTTCTGTTGCCATGATAACAGTAATTTGTTTGGTTGGCAGCGTTTGTTGTTTTAATGATTCGAGCGTTCTTTTAAGGATGTGAATCGGTTCTTTGTATTGAGGAATAATGACAAAATGGTGAACTTTTTGCCAATCGGGTTGGCTTTTTAATTTGTTTAACCAATTAATTTTTTTAGCTTGGTTAATTTTGTAGTAAGAAATGGTCGCCGTGATAGCAAAACTAATTGATTTATAGAACCAAAAAACATCAAAAACAACTACGATATAAGCGATATAGAGCGGGAAAAAAAATGAGCCGACAAAAAAAAGCAGTATCGTTGACCAGGAAAAAGCGCCGGGAATTATTTCCAGTGCCCGGTGAATTTTTTTGTCATTATTGATAATAAATTGGTTAATTTTGTCTCTCATGACTTTTTTTATTAAAGATTAAACAGTTTTTTGGCGTTATTGCTGGTTACTTCGGCGATTTTTTCAAAAGATAAGCCCTTTATTTCGGCTAATTTTTCAGCCACCAGTTTAACATTTTTAGGTTCATTTCTCAACTGGCGGAATGGTAAGGGCGTCAGTTCTGGGCTGTCAGTTTCCAGTAGGATTCTTTCCAAGGGAATAGCCTTAGCGACATTTTGCAGTCCTTCATCATAAGTTAAGTTGCCGTCCAAGCCAAAGTAAAACTCTAGTTCACAAACTGCGTTGATTTGCTTTTTACCGTTAGCGTAGCAATGAAAAACACCTCGAACCTGTTTTTTATAGGTGTTTAAGGTTGCCATTGTTTCTTTGGCTGCTTGGCGAGAGTGGATAATCAGTGGCAGGTCAAAATTAATTGCCAGTTCAATTTGCAGCTTAAAAAGTGCTTGCTGTTTTTTATTTACCAGTGGCAAATCTTTTTCGTCAATCTGGTAAAAATCAAAACCGGTTTCACCGATAGCGATTGGCTGGTATTGTTTGATTAACTGGGTTAATTTTCTTTTTAGTTGATTATCAAACTCGTTAAGATGATGAGGATGAATACCGATTGCGGCGTATAAATTATCGTTTCCTTCCGCTAGTTTTAATCCAGCCAAACTTGAAGAAAAGCTACTGCCGGGAAGAATTATTTTGCCAACTCCGTTTTGTTGTGCCCGTTGGAGGGTTTGGATTAAATCGGCTTTAAAATCTTCAAATTGAAGGTGTGCGTGGCTGTCAATTAACATATATGTGTTTTTAAAGTCTGGGGAAAAGTGGCTTTTCAGCTTTAATCTTTGGTCCTTTAAATTGTTTTTCAATAATTTCTGCAGTTTGCGGTAAAAACGGTTCTAAGTGGAGAGCAATCCGCCTGATTTGATCAATCAATTTTTGCAAACTGGCTTGTTGGGCTTTATCTTCTTGCTGCCAAACTTGGTGCTCGTTAACATATTTGTCCGCTTGGGTGATAAATTGCCGGACTCTTTTTATTGCTTGGTTAAAGCGGAAATTATCAAGATAGTGTTGGTATTTTTTACAAAGAACCGGATGATTATTTTTAAAACTAGCGCCGTTTTTTTCTGCCAGCTTAGCAACTCTGGCAACCAAATTCCCCAGTCCGTTAGCCAGATCAGCATTATAGACTTCCTTAAAGCGGTTTAAAGAAAAATCACCATCAGCAAATTCGGGAATTTCCGATAACAGATAATAGCGGATTGGGTCGGTACCGTATTGTTCAACCAGCTCAAACGGATCAATGGTGTTTCCTGTCGACTTGCTGATTTTTTGCTTATTAATGGTGATATAGCCGTGAACAAATTCTTGTTTCGGTAGAGCCAGGTTCGCACTTTTAAGCATCGCCGGCCAGTAAACAGCGTGAAAGCGGATGATTCCCTTGCCGATTAAGTGGGCATCAGCCGGCCAGTACTTCTTGTAAAGCTTGCCTTTTTTTTGCCAGTCAAGAGCGGTAATGTAGTTGGTTAAGGCGTCAAACCACACATAAATAATTTGGCTTGGGTCGTCGGGAACCTCAATCCCCCAGCCGTGAGCTCGTTTTTTACTTCGGGAAATACTAAAATCTTGCAAGCCGGTTTTAATAAAACTTAAAATTTCGTTTTTTCTTTCTGTGGGGGTAATTTTAAGCTGATCAGTTTCAATTAGTTGATAAAGCCAATCTTGGTAAGCTGACAGTCTGAAAAAATAATTTTCTTCCTCAACCAGTTCCGGTTTTTTGTTGTGCTCCGGACATTTACCGTTAACAAGCTCTTTTTTAGTGACAAAACTCTCACAGCCAACACAGTAAAGACCGCGATACTTTTTCTTGTAAATATCTTCTTTGCGGCAAGCTCGCCAAAGGGCTTGGGCACCGGCGGCGTGTTTTAAGCTGCTGGTACGAATAAAGTCGTTTGAACTTAAATTTAAAGCCTTTTTAAGGTCAAAAAAACGATTGGCATTTTTAGCCACCAATTCCTCGACTTTTATTCCCTCTTTTTCGGCGGCCTGGACATTTTTTAAAGCATTATCATCGGAACCGGTAAGGAAATAAACATCAGAACCGGTGAGTCTTTTAAATCTGGCCAGACAGTCAGCTTGAACCACTTCTAAAGCAAAACCGATGTGAGGAGCGGCATTAACATAAGGAATAGCGGTGGTGAGGTAAAACTTTTTCTTCATCCTGTAGGATATTTTACCAGAGCCTGGCTTATTTTGCCCTAAGATAGAGAAATAGCAAAATAAGTATTAGTCCGATTAAGGTTAAGTTGAACGGGCTGCCTAATTTTAAGTAGCGCAAAATTAATGCCAGGATAACCAACAAGGTTGCTGATAAATTAAAAGTTAAACTAATGGTAAAAAGTCTGGTGGTGGTAAAAAGAGCAATAGCCAACAAAACAAAAAAGCCAGCGATGACAAAATGGCTTTCCGGGGCAGCAAAATAAACGATTGCGCCGACGAAAGACCAAAAAACCACCGGCAGTATTATTTTAAGAATAGTTATTTTCCGTCCTCGTCTTTTTTTAACAGTATTGGCAAACTCTAGATTATTGTTCATTTTGCTACAATGATTCTACAAGGTTTTTAACATGCCGAGCCAGTCCTTATTGTTCTTAACTATTATTGTTGTTTCTGTTTTATTGGTCGGTATTTATATTATCTTAAAAAAACTTGATTCTCTCAAAAAGGATAGTCAGTTAGATGACAGCCTGATTGCCTGGTTAAAAAACAACCAGCAATTATTACAACAAAGTAACGCCGATATTAACCGGACCTTACGCGGTAATACCGAAGCGATTTCACAAAGACTGGACCGGGCGGCTCAAGTAATTGCCGATTTACAAAAAGAAGCTGGTCAGTTTAGTGAAATCGGCCGTTCGATGAAGGAACTGGAACATTTTCTTAAAAGTCCCAAACTGCGCGGTAATATTGGTGAAGAAGTCCTAAAGGATTTAATTAATCAAATGTTTCCTAAAAATTCATTTTTTCTTCAACACTCTTTCAAGTCAGGTGAAAAAGTTGATGCGGCGTTGAAGACTGATGCTGGTTTGTTGCCGATTGATTCTAAGTTTCCGCTGGAAAACTTCCAACGGATTGTTAAAGCCGGCAACAAGGAAGAAGAAAACCGGGCTAGGCGAGCTTTCACTGCGGATGTTAAAAAACACATTAAAACTATTTCGCAAAAATATATTTTACCGCAGGAAGGAACAATGGATTTTGCCCTGATGTACATCCCCTCGGAGGCGGTTTTTTATGAATTGATTAACCTAACCGAAGTGGCTGATTATGCCAGGAGCTTACGAGTCTATCCTGTTTCTCCCAGCACTCTTTATGCTCACTTGCAGACAATTTTGCTGTCTTTTGAAGGTAAAAAAATGGAAACTAAATCGAAAGAGGTTTTTATTCTACTACGGGCATTGCAAAAAGATTATCAAAAAACCGAAGAATCAATGAGTTTGCTTGGTAAACACCTGCACAATGCTTACAGCCAGATGAACCAGGTCGTCGGCGGTTTTACTCAATTGGGCCAGAAACTTTCCTCCGCCAATAGTCTTTCGCCGGGGAAAGAAGAAAAACAAATAAAGAGCTAACTTTCCTTTTTGTTTACCTTTGAGCTAGAATTATTTTGTGGCTGACAAAGTTTTAAACCAAGAACAAAGAGAAGCGGTTGAGTCTGGTAGTGGCCCTTTGTTGATTATTGCTGGTGCGGGGAGCGGTAAAACAACCGTTATCACTGAACGGATAAAAAAATTAATTGTTCAGGATAAAGTTAAAGCGGAAGAAATTTTAGCACTGACTTTTACCGAAAAAGCGGCTCAGGAAATGGAAGAGCGGGTAGATATTGCCTTGCCGTTTGGTTATTCACAGCTGTGGATTTCCACTTTTCATTCCTTTTGCGATCGAGTTTTGCGTGCTCAAGCGTTAAACATAGGTCTGTCGCCCGATTTCAGATTATTAACAACTGCCCAGGAAATTAAATTTTTTACCGATCACCTCTTTGATTTTAAGCTTGATTATTTTCGCCCCCTTGGCAACCCGACCAAATTTGTTAACGGGCTTTTACAACATTTTTCCCGGCTTAAAGACGAAGATGTTTCACCGGAAAGTTATCTTATTTTTGCCAATAGTTTGCCTGCCGGCAACGACGAAGAAAAAGAGGAGAGGCTTAAAACTCTCGAACTGGCTAATGTTTATCGATACTACCAGAGCTTAAAGGATAAAAGCGGCAAGCTTGGTTTTGCCGATTTAATCGATAAAACTATTAACTTGTTTCGTCAAAGAAAAAATATTTTAGCTCAATACCAGAAACAGTTTAAGTTTGTTTTGGTCGATGAGTTTCAGGATACTAATTATTCTCAGTATGTTTTGCTAAAACTGCTTTGTCCGCCTAAAACTAATCCTAATTTGACGGTTGTTGCCGATGATTCTCAGTCGGTCTACAGATTTAGAGGAGCGGCAATTTCTAATGTCTTGCAGTTTAAAAAAGATTACCCTAAAGCCAAGTTGGTAACTTTGATTAAAAATTACCGTTCTTCGCAGGCAATTCTTGATTCAGCCTACCGGCTGATTAAAAACAATGACCCCGATACTTTAGAAAGTAAATTAGGGATCGACAAAAATTTGCGTTCAGTAGTAGCAAGAAAAAAAATTGAACCAGAACTTATTTACTGTCACACCCAAGAGGATGAAGCTCAGGCAGTAGCTCGGGAAATTAAAAAATTGATTGATCAAGGGGTTGAAAAGAAGCAGGTCGCTATCTTGGTTCGGGCCAATAACCACGCTGAAAATTTTGTTCGAGCCTTAAGTAGGCTGGGGATTGCTCACCAGTTTTTGGGCCCTGGGCAACTATTGCGCCAAAGTGAAGTCAAAGACCTAATCGCCTATTTGAGTTTGCTAAACGACTTTACTGACAATGTTGCTCTTTATCGCTTGCTCTCGATGCCTTCTTTTGCTGTTTCTGGCCGTGATTTAGTTGCTGTTGCCAGTTTTGCCAAAAGACAAAATTTATCCTTTTTTGAAGCAGCTGAACAAATTGATGAAGTTTATGTTGCCCAAGAGACAAAAGAAAAGATTAAGCAATTTGTTGCAATGGTTCATCGTCACATGGATTTGATTCACAAAGAAACTGCCGGCCAAATTCTCTATTATTTTTTACAGGATTCAGGCTTGCTGCAAAAGTTGGCGGTAATCGATTCGCTGGCGGAAGAAAAACAAGCGCAAAACATCGCCAAATTTTTTGACCGTCTGAAAAGTTTTGAAGCGGAAAATGACGAGGCGACAGTGGGTGCTGTTCTTGATTGGCTCAACCTTTCTTTGGAGTTAGGCGAGTCACCCTTGGCGGCGCAAACTGGTTGGAATCAGGAAGACAAGGTTAATTTGTTAACGGTTCATTCTAGCAAGGGTTTAGAATTTGACAATGTTTTTATGGTTAATCTGGGTGTTGGCCGCTTCCCTCCTTGCCAACGATCGGAACAGATCCCCATCGCCGATAAACTAATTAAAGAGATTCTGCCTGAGGGAGATTCTCATTTGCAGGAAGAAAGACGGCTTTTTTATGTCGGTATGACCAGAGCCAGACGACAGCTTTATTTTTCTGCCAGCCGTTTTTATGGTGAAGGGAAAAGAGCCTGCAAAATTTCTCCCTTTGTAATCGAGGCCTTAGGGGAAAAAGAGGTTAAAAAGAAAATAGCAGTCAAGCAAGAGGAAGAAAAGACAACCCAGTTAAGTATTTTAGACTGGCAGAAACAACCGGAGGAGGAAAAGCAGGAGAAAACGAACTATTGGCCGGTTAATTTTCTTTCTTTCTCACAGATAAGCACCTTTCAGACTTGTCCACTGCAGTACTGTTATCGTTATATCCAACGCATCCCAACCCCGCCGTCAGTGGCATTAAGTTTTGGTGATATTATTCACAAAGTTTTACAAGAAGTTGGCGGTTTGTTTAAGGAAGGTAAAAAAGTTAGTTTAAAAAAAGCCAAAGAAATTCTTGCCAGTAGGTGGTACAGTGCTGGTTTTGCCAATAAAACTCAAGAGGAAAAAATGAAAAAAGAGGCGGTTAAAATTTTGGCTAATTTTTTGAAAAGTTTTGATCCAACGGTCAGAGTAGAGGCGCTGGAAACACCTTTTGCAATTCGCTTAAATCCACAACTTAAAATTGGCGGCAAAATCGACCGGCTCGATAAGACCAAAGAAGGGTTGGAGATTATTGATTACAAAACTGGCCGGGTTTGGCCACAAAAAGAAGTTGATGATTCACTGCAGATGACCGTTTATGGATTGGCGGCAGTTGACCCCGGACTTTATAACACTGACCCGGCAAAGATGCGTTTTACCTTCCATTTTTTAAATGAGGGAGTTAAAATTTCGACCACCAGAACGGTTTCCCAATTAAATAAGGCCAAAAAAGAGATTGAACAAGTGGCGGCAGAAATTAGCCGTAGTGATTTTGTTCCTAGCCCGGGAAGGTGGTGCGATTTTTGTGATTACCGGCTTTTGTGTCAGGCGTGGAAATAGACCAGTTTACGGAGTGAACAGTTTTAATTTTCTGGCAATTTTATAAATTTGAATGTAGCCGGAAATAAGTAAAGTTGAACCGAAAACAGCGCTGGTCAAAAAAAAGATCCAGATCATCTGTTCGTCTAAAATACCTCGGTTGCCTTGTTCCAGTAGTAGATAGGTGGCGATGATAATGGTGTGGATAACTGAGCCGGTAGCAATTTTTTTCAAGCCCTGGCCTAGTGTGCCACCCATGTGCTTAATTGACATTACTGCCGAGGTGATTACCAGCAAAGTTGGAATGATGGCCAACAGGTAAGAGGCTTTGAAAGCGATTGAATAAAAAAACGGGTCCATTTGGTTTTTAATCTGATTTTATTTTTCCTTAAAGGCAGTTAATTGTCAAGCTAAAAAGGGAGTAGTTTTCTAAGTCGTAAATATTTCCAGCGCCAATTGTCGGCTAAGGTAAACAGTTTATATTTTGGCTGGTCAATAATTAAATCAAAAGTACCTAAATATTCCTCCAAAGTGGCGCCAAAGCCTTCCTTAAAGCGGTGGAAACCGGCCCAAGGGTCTTTCGGTGACGGATTTGGTCCGGGTGAGCCCCACATGTCAAATTTGGTCAGTCCTTTGGCTTTACCGAGTTCGATTGCCCGCCACATTAAATTATAAAGAGCCATTTTATCGCGGTGTTTTCTTGATGAGGCTCCGTAGGGGTAGTAAAGTGTGTCGTTAAAGGTAAAGAAGATGTAAGCGCCGATGATTTCGTTTTGATATTTAGCCAAAAGTAAGTGAAACATGTCTGCCGGCAATAAAACTTCTCTCATTTTTTGGTAATAAGCAAAGTTACGGGCGTAAAATTTTTGTCTGTGGGTCGTTTCTTCCATTAACTGCCAAAAAATTTTTAAGGCTTGAGGTGAATTGTCTTCAACCACTTCAACCTGGTGGCGTTGCGACAGTCGGATATTGTAACGGGTTTTAGGTTTCATTTGCTTCAAAATTTCTTCTTCAGTATTACTGATATCGAGAATAAAATTGTATTTAGTAAACATTGGTTTTCCTGGTAGGCAATCATGTTGTTTAAGAAATTTTTTTATTGATGTAAAACTAGAGGTTTTTTGTTGGCTGTAAGCCTGGTGAACATTTGGTTCTAATTTAACAAAAACTGCTTTTCGTTCTTGGGCTAATTTTGTTAATGCTTCGATCATGGTTTTATCGGGCATTGGGCCGCGAGGAAAATAAAGCGAAGTGCCACCGATAATCGGTAGCGGGTGGCTTGTTAGGCTGTAACCTTGGATAAGTCGGTGTTGTTGTTTTGGGTCAAAAACACCCAAGCGAATTACTTCCAGATTAGTTTTTTGTCTAAACTGACCCCATTGCCAGCTTTGTAGCGGGTGGTTAACAATATCATTAAAATCTTTTTCTTCTTCAGGTAAAATTTCGCGGACAATCATAGTTTAACTGATTTTAACATTGATGATGATCTTTAAGGAAGAGAACCAACGAGGAGGGGATCTCTTCAATAAACCTGGATGGCGGGTTAGAAGAAATTGAGCCAAAAAAAAGCCGCTTTTGTGAAAAAGTTAAAAATAATTTTTCCATTGCTCGGGTTAAGCCAACATAACAGAGCCGTCGTTCTTCTTCCAGTTCTTGGCGGTCAAGTAGTGTTCTGGAATGAGGGAACAAACCTTCTTCCAACCCGGCCAGAAAAACAATTGGATATTCACTGCCTTTGGCGGCATGGATGGTCATCAAGGTAACCCCTTCTTCCTGCCGGCTGGCTGTTTGTTCTGGCGAGTATTCCATTTGGACTAAGGCAACATTTTCTAAAAAGTCGTTTAAATTGGGGAAATTTTTGGCTACTGATGACAATTCTTTGATATTTTCAATCCTGGCCAGGTCCTGGGGGTCATTGTGGTTAAATTTATCCAAGTAGCTGGTGGCGGTTAGGGTTTTGGTTATAATTTCCCCGGTTGGTGCATCGGCTAGATTTTTTTCCTTGTCTTTCAGTTGATTGAATTTTTCCAACCGGCGTTTGCCGATTTTTTGTGCTCGTATTAGAGAAACACTGTCGGCCGGGTTGGCCAGTAATCTTAAGTAAGCCAAACAGTCTTTTACTTCTTTGCGCTCGTAAAACTTAAGGCCGCCGACAATTGAATAAGGAATACCTTGATGCAGTAATGCCTCTTCAAAAACCCGGGACTGAGCGTTAGTCCGGTATAAAACAGCAATATCTTTGTATTTAAATTGCTGGTTTAAACACAATTGCTTAATTTGATTAATAATAAAAAAAGCTTCATCCAGTTCACTTTCGGCTTGATAGACAACGATTTTGTCGCCGGCGCGTTTTTGTGACCAGAGATTTAAAACTGGATGTGAGGTGTTTTTGGCGATTACTTCGTTGGCCGCCTTGAGAATGGTTTGGCAAGAGCGGTAATTTTGCTCCAAATTGATAATAGTTAGTTGCGGTAGGTCCTTCTTAAGATTAGTTAAATTGCGGAAATCAGCTCCCCGCCAAGAATAAATTGACTGGCAAGCGTCCCCGACAACGGTTAAATTAAGTTGCGGTTTGGTTAAAAGCTGTGTTAACTGGTATTGAATGCGGTTGGTGTCTTGATATTCGTCAACCAAGACCCACTGGTATTGTTGTTGATATTTTTGCAAGCTGTCGCGGTTTTGCTCAAAAAGATAAAGCGTTTTTAATAGTAAGTCATCAAAATCCAGTGCTTGGGCTTTTTTTAAAATTTGCTCGTAAACAATGTAAACTTTGCTGGCGATTTCTTGTTGTGAAGTTTGACTGTATTGACCGTATTCAGAAGCAGAAATCAGTTCATTTTTGGCCTGAGAGATTAGGTTAATAATCGGGCCTGGCTTGTGAATAACCGGATCAAGGCTAAGTGATTTTAAAGCCTGCTTAACGGCTTCGGTTTGATCTTGGCGGTCGTAAATAGCAAAGTTGGTTGATAAATTAAGCCGACCGGCTTCCTGACGCAGTAGGCGGGCACAAAAAGAATGGAAAGTACCGGCAAAAGGAGCGATTTTGTTGGTTGATATTTTTTCAATTCTTTGCCGCATTTCCTGGGCGGCTTTATTGGTGAAAGTCAGCAGTAAGATATTTTTAGGATCGATGTTTTTTTCTTTGATTAAAAAAGCGGCCCGGTAGGTTAAAACTCTGGTTTTACCGCTGCCTGCTCCGGCTAAAACCAGTAGCGGCCCGTGTCCAAAACCGACTGCCGCTTGCTGCTGCTTGTTTAGCTGGTCTAAAATAGAGGCAGTACTGTTCACGCGAATCATTGTAGCATTTGTTGCCATGAAAAAAATTATCTTTTTTTTGAGTCTTTTTTTTATTCTGGCTTTTTTCAGTAGCCTTTTTGCCTGGTCGGTTGATTTCTTGCGTCCTCCTCGGGGTCAAATTAATTTTCTGATTTTAGGCATAGGGGGAGAAAATCATGCCGGTGCTGATTTAACTGACACAATGATGTTTGTATCTTTAAACCAATCAACCGGTGGAGTAACACTGGTGTCGTTGCCCAGGGATATTTGGATTAACGACCTGAAAACTAAACTGAATAGTGTTTATCATTATCAAGGGATTGAAGGGGTTAAAACCCAGGCCGAGGCAATAACTGGTCAAAAGATTGACTATTATTTTTTAATCGATTTTAGCGGAGTGGTTAAAGTGATTGATACTCTTGGCGGGGTTGAGGTAAATGTCGAAAGGACTTTTGACGATTACCGTTTCCCTGTTGCTGGCAAAGAAAACGATCTTTGCAACGGTGATCCTGACTATGATTGTCGTTATGAACATGTTCATTTTGATTCCGGATTACAAACAATGGATGGAATTACTGCTTTGAAGTATATTCGTTCTCGTTATGCCCAGGGTGATGAAGGAACTGATTTTGCCAGAAGTAAGCGGCAACAGAATTTAATTACTGCCCTGCGACAAAAAGCCCTTAGTCCTTACTGGTTAACTCATCCAGGACAAGCCAAAGAAATTTATGACATTATTTGGTCGGCCGTTGAAACCAATTTGCCGACAGATAAATATTCAGATCTTTTTAAAACTTTTTTAGTTGCCTTGAAACAAAAACCACCAATAGAAACAATTGTTCTAGATGACAACTATCTTTATGCGCCCGCCGCCGGTCCGACATTTAATAATCAGTGGGTCTTGCTTTTTAAGCCTAACGGTTTGGAAGAATTCCAAAAGCAATTAATCCAAACAATCAGCTTTTAAAAGCTTAAAAAGTAATCATTCCTTTCCTGCTATAATAGATTAATTGGTATGAGTAAAAAGGTGACGGTTAATGACAAAATGCAGACAGGTTATGTTTACGAGTTAGTTGAACCGGAAGGGAAAAATTTTGATTCTCGGTTTACTCCTGATTTAACTCCAAAGCAAATGTTGACCTTGGGTGTTTTTGGCGGTAAGTATTTGACTGATTGCCAGAACGAATTTCCTAAAGATTGGTTTAAAAATGCCAAGCTTTGCTCATTGTTTGCCAATCCTAAACTTAACTGTTTTAAAGTTAACGCCAGTCAATCTTTATTGGTGTGGCGCAAAAAAGGCTGGCTTTATAAAGATGACCCTCGTGGCTGGTTTCAGTGGTACTGTCGTTATTTTTCTGGCCGTCGATTAAACGGTGAAGACGGCCGGCAAATTAAACGATGGCGGGCGATGCGCCGTCACTTAGTTCAGCTGGAAAAAAATTGCCCGAAAGGGGATCTTTCCTGTCGGCGGGTTCAACGCCAAGCCTTGCTCCACTGGGCTTATGATAGCCGAAAAATTTAAAAGGTTTTTTTGACGGAAAGGAGGTGATATTTAACCAGTGAATAAACTTTTACCATTTTTATTATTAATCTTGATTGTTGGCGTAGGCGGTTTTTGGTTTGTGAATAATCAGGAATCATCATCATCGGTTTCTGATTTGCCGGAAACGATAGCGGAAGTCACTCAACAGCCAAAATCTGACGAACAATTGATTGAAGATGCTCTAGTTGCTAAACATGGTTGGGATCCGACAGATATTGTTGTTACAGTTACTGCCAATGATGGCCAATATGCTGCTGGCGGAATTGCTCCGGCTGAAGGTGAACTAGGTGGTGGTGGCTTTTTTGCGGCTAAAATTGACGGTGTTTGGCAGATAGTTTGGGATGGCAACGGTAGTATTTTTTGTGATGACTTGACGGATTATCCGGATTTTCCAGTTGAATTGATTCCGGAGTGTTATGATCGCCAGACGGCCGAAGTTATAGCTAGATAAGCATCAAAGCGTAATATTGATCGTTAATATTTATTTGACAACTTGCCGGTCGCAATATATAATTAGACGCATATCTAAATATCTAATAGTTTATGGATGTGATATTCAAAGCTTTGTCAGACAAAAATCGCCGGCAAATTTTACAAATTTTAAAAAAGAAAGATATGACGGTGACTGAAATCAGTCAATACTTTGATATTACTGGCGCTTCTTTGTCTCATCATTTAAATGTGTTAAAAAATGCTCGATTAGTGATTAGTCAAAGGCAAGGTCAATATTTGCGTTATTCGTTGAATGTTTCGGTTTTTGAAGAGAGCGCTAAAATATTATTTGATTTACTTAAAAAATAAATGTTTAAACAAGCCGCATTTTTGCTAGTTTTATTGTCATTTTTGATTAGCTTTTTTGCCTACCCGCACTTACCAGCACAATTGCCGATTCATTGGAATGTCTATGGTCAGGTCGATAATCAAGCGCCAAAAACTGTCGTGGTCTGGTTAACACCTGTGTTAATGTTGGCAATTTTTGTTTTGTTTTCCTTTTTGCCTCAATTTGACCCCAAGAAGAAGCAGTATAAATTGTTTGATAAAGAATGGCGAATAATTAAAACTAGCATTATTGCCTTTTTTGTTTATTTACAAGTAGTTATTTTTCATCTTTCGTTAAATCCAGCCGTTCGGATTGAGCCGTTTATGTTTACCGGCTTAGGTGTATTGTTTATGGTCATCGGCAATTTTTTATCTAAAATCAGGCAAAATTATTTCATTGGTGTTAAGTTGCCTTGGACTTTAAATAATGAAGACAATTGGAATAAAACTCATCGTTTTGCCGCCTGGTGTTTCGTTGTTGCTGGCTTGATTAGCTTACTGGAAGCATTTTTCGTTTTTCAGTCATCAGTTATTGTTCTTGGTAGTTTAATTTTGGCGGTGATATTACCGATAATATATTCGTTTTGGCTTTATCAAAAAAACACTAATTGATTTGCCGGCAGTTTTGTTCTAATTTATCAATAATTGTTTGTTTGGCTTGGCTTGACAACAGGTTTGGTTGGCCAAAGTTTTCAATTAATATCGGGTAAAATTTGACTTGTGGCTGGTTGTTTTGGTTAAAAATTATTAGTGCGGCTAGTCCTTGCCTGGTCGGCTGTGACCACATTTGGTCAAAAATGAAATTCCCCAGTGAATAAAAAATCAGTTTGTTGTTATAAATTTCAACCGGTTGGACCCAGTGCGGGTGATGGCCGATAATTAAATCAGCGCCGGCATCAATAGCCAGTCGGGCCAATTGTCGTTGTCGATTTGTGGGTGTGAATGTATATTCTTCGCCCCAATGAAAAGAAACAATTACCAGGTCATTGTCTTTATCGGCCTGGCTGATTTCCGTTTCGATTGTTGCTTGATCGGCCCAATTAATCCCACTAACCGATGGGTAGATATCATTATAGCCAAGAAAAATAATCCGGCGATCTTTCAGGTTAAAATTGGCGGCTTCACTGCTGCCAGTAAAAAGAATTTTTTTTTGTTGCAATAATTCTTTGGTTTGTTTAATCGCTTCTTGGCCGAAGTCGCCGGCATGATTGTTGGCGAGACTGACGATATCGACACCATTTAAGGCGAGGCTGTTAGCCATTTTAGGTTCGGCGCAAAATCTGGTGCCGCTGTTGGTTACCGGGCAGTTATCAAAAAACGGACTTTCAAGATTGGCAAAAGTTATGTCGGCTGAATCAAGAAAATCGGCGATTTTTTCAAAAGGCCAGTTAAAATTATTTGATTGGAGTGTTTTAGCGTTAACTGATCTTGCCAGCATAATGTCACCAACTAATAATAACGACAATCCGGTCGGATTATTGTTGTCGTCTTGGAATAACTGTTGGCAGTCAATTGGGCTATTATTTGTTTGCTGGCTTGGCAAGACTACTGTTTCAATTTGATATAGCCGAGCTTGTTTTGTTTCAAAAACAATTTTACCGAGCTTGGTGAATTTATCTTCAGTTAGGTTAGGATATTTTTGGTATTCTAATTTACCAACCACAACATATTTAACCTGATAGCGGTCAAGCAATTTTTTAGTTTCTGCCACATCGGTTGATTGGTAAATTTTCTCAACTTCAGCGGTTCTTTGAGCGGGAATATCAAAGCCGCCCCGCCAAAGCCATTCATGAACCCGCCAGCCTAGAATAGTTGGGTTGCCAGTGAAACTGGAGATTTGATTGTAATCGGTGTAACTCTCCCCAACGGCTTCGACAATGTTGACCGGAAGATGTTGATGCCGATTTAAAAAGTTAATTATTTGTAAATTATCAGGATAATATTGTTGTAAATAATTGTCGCCCGCCAATTGTCGGTATTCCGTCAATTGATAAAAACTCTTTATTGCCAAAACCGGATAAAGAAAGATAAAAAACATTAAGACGGCGGTTATGGTTAAAAACAATTTTCGAAAGGTTAATCGGTTAATTAGGTGCAGGATTCGGCCGATTAATAACGGTATGGTTAAGCTGAAAAGGACAAACGATTGATAGGTAAATTTAAAGACGGTATTGGCTCGTTGGTAAGATTGGATATAAATATCTTTTACATAAATTACTTCCGGCAGAAGAATAAAAAACCAAGCCGGTATAATTAAGCCGACAATAAAAAAATCAATTAAGTTAAACCTCTTTTTGGCTACCAGATTTTTTAAAAAAAACAGGCTCAACCAAAGTGGCAGTCCCCAGAGAACCAATAACATCCACGGCGGTGAGCGATGGTCAACCAAGCTTATTCCACCAGCAATGTTTTGAAAATGAAGTTGAAAGGGAATGGTTAATAATAAACTGGCGGCAACAATCGGTAGGACAAAAACAGCAGTTTTAAAAAGATTATTAATTAATTGTTGCTGGGTTTGTGTTAGTAAAAAGAAAATTAGGCTGGAAAAAACAATTGCGTAGATGGCAAAATCCCAGGTATTAGTGATAAAAAACACTGCTAGTAAAAAAGCCAAACCGGTCTTGGCCAAGAGAGTGACCTCCAATCGTTTAGCTTGATTGAATCCGAGAGTAATGTTAACCATGATTAGTAAAAAAACAAGTACCATCGGCAAATTAAGTAAATGGCCGTGTAAATCAGCGACAACAAAGCTGTAAATAGGAAATTCGTGAATAGTGTTGTCGGCGGCACCAAATTTTTCAACAATAAAACGAGTCGCATCGGGATACCAATAGTGTTTAAGGCCAATATTTTTAACGGCAAAAAAGAGCGGATGAAGATTGCCGCTTAGAGTTAACAAGCCGGCGGTTAATAACCCCAGTAGAATTGTCCGCCCCTTCCCTTTTAGCTGTAAAAATAAACCGGCGTTGAGCCCAAAAGAAAAACTACCAATAAAGCTGAAAGCAAAAAGACTGGCGACCATCAGGTTGTAAGCGATTAACGGTTTGATTTGGCTTAATTTAATTAAAACCGCCGTTATTAAGTGGCCAAAATAGTAATAATTAATTGTCTCTCCGGCCAACCACATATCTGCCGGCGGGAAGAATCTGGTTTTTAAAATCGCATTTACGAAACCAAAGTCCATATATTTTTCTAAACCTTGAATTTCCGGGTTAAAGCCTCTAATCAGAGCCCAAAAAACCAGTGTTAGAAAAAACAACAACTCTTCCAGGGCAATTAAAGGCAGGGCTGTCTTTAATTGGCACAAGAATTCATTTTTATTTTTTAAAAAGATAATCAGGTTTACTAGTAAGATAAAAAAGCCGGTTAAAAAAACCGTTAAATTAGTGAAAGGAAAAATCTTGAAACTGCCACCAACAAAACAGATAAAAGCAATTAAAACCGGACTGAGTATTTTACCAACAACATAGCCCAGGTCTTTTAACTTTGGAGTTAATTTTAATGCCAGCGGTAAAAAAATTATCCCCAAGATAAATAGATTGAACCACCAGCGGATCACAAAACCAATGTCAATTAAAATCACAACTTGATTTTACCGCAAAGATGAAATTATTGTGACTGTCATTTTCAAAGACCAATTGAAAGTTGTCTTGCCAAAAACGAAAATTAAAATCAGAATCGATTGTTTTGGAATCAAGAAAGACATAATCGATCTGTTCCGTTTGTAAAGCTTGACAAAGTTCTTCCTGGTTGAAGTTTTCGGCCAGTAACATTGCTTGCCGTTTTTGGTCTCTAGCTTTGGTATTATAACCGGCTGACCAGGCAAAATAGGGCCAGCCTAAATAAATTTTTCGCCCCGCCAAGTTGGCGGGGTGATAAAGATAGTTTGAATTTAAAAAAGTGCTATCTGGGTCGGTGTTGACGGCAATCCATCGAGCAGCTTGGTTGTGCGGTAGATCAGCTAGGCTTATTTTACGGTCATTGAGAATCGGCGGTAAATCGATTATGCCGGATAAAATTAGAAAAAAAGTGACCAATACCGCCGCTCCTTTACCGAGCAGTTTTCGATGCCAGAGTGTAAAAATTAAAAAAGCACTGAAGAAGTTACCTATAATTAAAAAGAGATTAAAAAACTTATGGTTGGCGGCAATTTCCGGTGAAAATTGAAACAAATTACCAATAATAAAGAGCGGCAGGATCGAAAGTAGTAGTTTTTTTTGTCTACTCTTGGCAATTAAAAAGCCAACTGGGATGGTAATTGCCGACAGGCCCAGGTTAATCAGCCAATATTTTACGATTGGCCAAAAACTAACTGTTGGGCTTAAAAAACCGATTCTTAGATTAATAACGGTGGCCGGGGTATTATTGGTGACTATTTTTGGCAACAGCTGAAAGAGGATAAGCGGCAGGCTAAAAACGGTAATTTTAAATAGCGGTTTTCTTAAACTCGGGTAAAAAACAAAAAAACAATTTAAAATTAAACCGAGTGAAACAAAGCCGACCTGGTGTAAATTAGGTAAAACGGCCAAGATTAAAACAACCAACAAATAATCTTTGGTGGTGAAGTTTTTTTTGCTTTCTAATTTTTTGAAAATTAGATAAATTACCAAAAGTACCAAGAAAAAACTTAAGGCCAGGTGGCGCTGGTTGGTATAGATATTTAAATTCCAAAAAGCACTGACCGGTCCGTTGTCGTAAGGGCCAAAACTGGCAAATTCCCTGCTGGAAACAAGAGTTTTTAGAGCCAGACCATTTTTTTGGAAAAAATAAATGAAACTAAGTGAGCTGTTAAAAAGAAACAGTAATACCGCCAACAGTCCAATCTCTTTTTTAATAAAAACGGTTTTAGCCAAAAGAAAAATAATTACAATCAGACCGCCTAAGCCGAAGGCGCTGGGTAAATTAAGCGCCAGATCAATCGGCAAGCCAATTTTCTCCAGCCAGCCGACTAGTGTGTAAAAAAGAAAATGATAACGAATTGGCTCATTGGCGAAAATCGGATATTGAGGATGACTCAAGTTGCTACCGAGCGAGAAAGAGCGGATTAACGGTAAATGGGCGGCAAAATCACTCCAAACCTTACTGGCGATTAAAAAATAACCGTTGGAATAAGCAAAGGTGTGGCGCATTAGCAAATAAGCCAGGATGAACGGGGCGGTTATCAGGCCAAAACAACCGATGGTTTTAATTTTAATTAATTTTTCCGGCCGCTTCTTGGCCAATTTTAATCGCATAATTAATCCCTCGGTCATAAGGGTAAATTAACTGCATGTTGGCAATGACCGATTTGCCATTTTGTTTTTGCAATTGATTCAAAATCCGACTGTAGCCGGTCGGCATAATTGGCTGGGCATAAGGTTTTTTAAAAATAAAAACTTCATTAAGATTATTGTTGAGCTTAAACTCAGGGTTGATTCTTTTGAGAAACGGCAGGAATTTTTTTAATAGTTGCTGTTGGTTGTACTTGAAAAAAGGGTGGCCAGAAGGGTAATAACCGCCCAGATAAAGCAGGCTGTTTTGATTATAGTTTTTTTGATCAACAAAATTAGTCTGTTCAACAACGGCAATAAAAGGGAAATCGTTGTCGTTGATGTTCAGCCAATAAGTGCCGTCGTTAAAAAATGGTTTTTTTAACGACAAGACCAGATTAATCGCTCCGATCATTTTTGGCCAAGATTGTTTTTTGTCAAACAACTGGCCGGCGGTGGTAATAATAATGTTGTCAAAGTTTTTTAATTGGTTTAATGATTTAATTTCCTGATTAAGTTTAATTTGGCCTTTATTGCGTTTAATTTCTTTTTCCAGCTTGTCAATTAAGACCTGAAAACTACCTTCAAGATAGCCAAGCTTGGAGCTTCTTTTTTTTATCCTAGCCCAAAACCAGGCAGCGGAAATTGTTTGCTGATGAGAACCGAATTTCCCTTTTAATAATGGCTGCCACAAGATCTGACTGACTTGTTGGCCGAAGAATTGTTTTGAAAAGATATTGGCTGGTTTATTTTCTATTATCTGCCAAGGTAAAAAAGTCTTTATCGATACTGTTGCCAGCCCGGTTCTTAGGCGGTTAAAAAAAGTTAACGGAGAAAATTTTAAAACCGACATGGCTGAATCAAAGCGATAAATCCGATTACCGTAAAAAATCGATGATGGCGATTTTTTAAAAAAAAGCTTGTTTCCTAGTCCTAACTCATTGATTAAATTTTTAGCTTGGTGGTCTGAAGTAAAAAGATGGTGAAAGAAAATTTCCAATGGCCACTTCCAGTTTTTGTCTTTAAAAGTTGCCGCCAGGCCGCCTAGGTGGTCTTCTTTTTCAAAAATAGTGACATCAAAATTTCTTTTAGTTAAACAGTAAGCTGCAGTTAAGCCGGTTAAGCCACCGCCAATGACAGCGATTTTTTTGTTTCTCATTGCTTGATTCTAGCATGTTGTTTTCTAGAGCAAGAACAGTAGCGAGGTTAATAGCAACAGCAGGCCGCCACCGGCGACACCGATAGTCGGTAAACTTAAGCCGGCCTGTTCCAGCGTAATTGGAGTCGGCGTTGGGCCTTGGCCAACCGGAGGGGTGGTCGGTATTGGTGTAGCACTGGCGCTTGGCGGTGTGGTTGGGGTTGGGGTTGGTGAGCTGGTTGGTATCGGCGTTGGTGAATTAGTCGGCGTTGGGCTGTTAGTTGGGCCTGGGCAAGTACAGCTTTCTTCGTTTGGGCAATCGCTGTTGGCGCAAAGGTAGTCTTCTTGGCTGTCAACATAAAGACAAAGTAAATCGTCAGGACAGTCGCTATTGCTCTGGCAAGGCTCCCAACAGTTAACTATCACTGGTGGTGTTGGAGTTGGTGTTGGGCTATTAGAGGGGATTGGTGTTGGCGTTACCGTTGGTGTGTCGGTCGGGGTAGGTAAGCCGGTGACAGTAAATTCAAGACTGCAGGGTTGGTCATTTTCTTCAACAGAGTAAATCTCTGGCAACGATTCGGGTTGTTCAGGTTCAATTTTTTCTGATTTTTCTGTAGGGACCGGTTTTATCAGCGGTCCTAAAAACTGTCTACCGGCAAAAAAGGTTAAGGTTAGTAATGACAAACAGGCCAAACCGGCAATCAACATTGGTGCAATCGGAGTTTGAGGTGCCTTTGGTTGGGGATTAATAGGCGGTGAAGGCGGTGTTTCGTTACTGGCCGCCGCCGGGTTTGTTTGTCTTAGACTGCCGATTTCAATTTTTTCTTCCATTTTCAGTCTTACCTTACTTTAAAGTAGAAATATCCTTTTGCCAACTACAGAAAAACTAATTAAGCCTAGCCCGATAACAATAAGGGTTAAGGTTGGGGTTAGAATGCCACTGGTTGGGACACCGCTAGTAGTGGCTGGCATTGAGGATCGGCTGGCAATTGCGGTTGGAGTTGGGGTTGGTGAGCTGGTTGGCATAATAGTTGGCGTTGGGCTGATTTGAGCCGATGGGGTTGCGGTTAAAGCTGGTAGCGAGCTGTCTCCCTGGGCTAAGACAGTAAAAGTTTTACTTTCGGTTGTACCGTCAGCCATTGAAACGGTAATTGTGTGGTCGCCCGGTTCAAGATCAGCCGGCGGCTCCCACGACCAGTTGCCGTTTTCGTCGACTTGAACAGTGCCGGTATAAACCGGTTCTGATTCAACGGTGATGGTTAATGTTTGTTTGGCTGGTGCGGTGCCTAAAAATTCTGGTCGTTGTGTATTTAGGTTTTCATCTTGGCTGGGATTGATAATAGTTAGTTGTTGATTGTCAAAATTTGTTTCTTGGCTATCATTACTGGTTAAACCATCGAGTTCAATATCGGGCGGGTTTTGCTCTTCTAGCATTTGGCCAATTGGATTTTCCGTGTTATTACTGCCGCCGGTGGTTCTAAAATCGTGGTTATTGCCTAGTTTGATTGTTGGCAATGGGTTATCGTTACCAGTGGTGGCAATCGCGGTGGCAAAACCGCTGTCGGCCGCTTGGACAAAAATATCTTCAATTGAAGCGCTTTTATCGTAAGTGGCAAAATTATTTAAGTCTTCTGAGCGGGCAGTGTTTAGGGGGATCACCCAGTTACCAGATGATTTACTAATGGTTGAAAGGGGTGTGGCCCCGTTTAGTGACAAGTAAACAATTGCCCCTTCCACTGGTTGGTCGTTTTGGTTAACAACATTACCATAGGCGACATCACTGGCCGGTTCAGCTTGGGACAGTTTGGGGGCGGTGGTGGTGTCGAATGGTTGGCCGTTGTTGTCAAAAATACTTCGACCACTGCCGATTTTAAACTGGTAACGGCTTTGCGGGGTTAAACCCTTAACGGTAACATGATGGGTTTTGTAATTATTAGTTTTACCGCTTAACTGGTCGCGGTCATCTTTGGCAACTAAATCAAAGCTGCTGTCAGTGGAATATTTAACAAAACCGCTGGTGGCTTCGTCAGTAACCCAGGAAACCGCAAAGCTACCATCAGTTATATTGGTTATTTTAACTTGTTTTGGCTTGCTTTCTGGTGAGGCGCGCAGTAACCAGTTAGGGCTTTGTTGAATAAAATAAACTCCGGCGGCGATACCGGCCAACAACACAATTAAACCCACTAAAGTAGGTATTTTTACCTGCTTAAATTTTATTTTCATTCTTCTTGTCTACTATCTAAACTACCACTTTCTGTGCTTATCTTACTAGAGTCAGTTGACGGTTGGTTGGCAGCTGGTTGGCTTTGAAGAAGGATTGATAATTCTTCTTTTGAAGGAGCAATTTTTTCCTCAAGCAGAGAAAAAACAGCCGGATCAATTTTACTGTTCAGCGGCCGCATTTGATTTTGAGTTGGTTGGGGGATGGTGGTCTTTTTACTGGTTCTTACAACTTCCAGCCCAATCCACAAAAAGACAGTTACCATTGTGATCAGGGCGATTAGAAATAAATTTTTACTAAAACTAGAAGCGGTCTTAATTGCCATTTGTTATTTTTTTAAACTGTTTAAATAAAAAGCTTGGCCGGAAACTGCTAGGGTTAAAATATCTTGCTGGTCTTGATCACGGCTTTTTTGGAAAGCAAATTTATTAACTTGAATAATTCGTCTTAATTTTGGCAGTAGTTCGAGCAGTTGTTTTAATTGATGATATTCACCTTGGGTAACCAGTGAAAATTCAACCTGACCGAGTTGATCATTTTCCTGTCCCCACAGTTCTATTTTGCTGAATTTTAAGTCAACCATTTTAACTTTTGTTTGTCGATGGGCCAGTTCGATTTGTTGGGTCAGTTGGTCAAACTGACTGTCCGGGGGTAAGGCTTGGTCAAGTAGATAAATTTTGCTGCTAATGGCGTTGTATTGTTCTTGAGCCTGGGAAAGAGCGTTAATTTTAGTCTCCAAGCTGTCGGCAACTTTTTTTTGATCGTCAATTTTTTTTAGTAAACCGGCAATCGTACTGGCGGTTGGCTTTAAGGCGAAAAAGGCAAAAAAAGATATCGTGATTAAGGTTAAAATTGCCCCGCTGTAAACACGGCTCTTTTTACCTTTGTAAAAACGGCTTAAGTTATTGACAAAATAATGTTGGTAGCGAGAATAATCGCCTTTGCCGATCTGGGCCATAATTTTACTTACTGCCGGTTTGCCAGTCCAGCCGGAAATTAATTAATTGACTCTTTTCGTCACTGCCAAGTTCAGATAAGCGGATTTGACTAAAATTTGGATTTTGTTCCAGATTGGTGATGAAAGTTTCTACTCCATTGCTTTGCAGGGCTTGAGCTTGCAAGCTGATTTTGCCGCCTTCAATATTGAGAATATTTAGACTGACATTAATTGGGGTAATTTGGCTTAGAGTAACTAATAACTGGTTAAGAACACCGCGTTGCTGTTCTAATTTATTAATCTGGTCAGTTTTAGCTTGTAAAAAGCGAAATTGGTTTTCAAACTCGCCGCTAGCATCAATCATCGCCTGGTATTGAGCGATCTTTTCGTTAAGATCAGTTAAATCGCGATCAAGCTTAAAACGGGACAGCAGTGCCATAACGACGATTAATTCAGTGAAAATAACCACATAACGGCCGGTTTTTAAGGCCCATTTTAAAATTTTACCAAGAGCCGATTTTTCCCAGTCTTCTTGCGGTAGAAACTCGATTGTTTTTTTTCGGGCAGCCATTGCTTACTTAAAAATAGTATAGGCAGGCTAGCTGGATTTGTAAAGTTGATTTGCTTAGGTTGAAGATTATTTACTAGTTTTTTTACTAGTTTTTGGTTTAAGTTTGGCCGTCTTTTTAACTGGCTGTTTTTCTTTATTGTGATTGGCTAATAACCTAGCCAGTCTTGATTTCAACCGGTCGGCTTTTTTGCGGTGGATATATTTTTTCTTGGCGGCTCGGTCCAAACCCTGGTAAACCTCTTTTAAGTTATCGGCCGAAGGACTGGTGCGCATTTTTTTAACGCTGGCTTTCAATTTTCTTTTAATCCTCAAATTGATTACCGTTCGTCTTCGATCTCTGGACAGAGCTTTTTTGGCTGATTTTGTGACTGGCATTTTAAATTAATTTCAGATAAATTGTTGTTGGTAAAGTGATTCTATCAGGCTATAATTGGTTAATCAAGTCTTTTGATCTTTATGTTTTTAAAATTAATTGAAAAACTGAATCATCATTCGGCGATTTTGACCCGCCGTCAAACATCAATTTTCTCCGCCGCCACCATTATCATGGTGATGGTAGCGGCTTCAAGAGTTTTAGGTTTAGTTCGCAACCGGGTTTTGGCTCATTTCTTTGACGCAGAAACATTATCGGTGTATTTTGCCGCTTTTAGGTTGCCGGATATTATTTTCGAGGTTTTGATTTTTGGAGCGCTTTCTTCTGCTTTTATTCCGGTTTTTACCACTTATATTGCCAGGAAAAATTTGCGTCAAGCCTGGTATGTGGCGAGTGTTTGTCTTAACTTTGCTTTGCTGTTTTTTCTTTTTTTTGGCGGCTTAATTTTTATTTTTGCCCGGCCGATTTACGGCTTGATTGCTCCTGGTTATTCGGCTGACCAGTTGGCATTAATTACTTCTTTGGCGAGAGTATTACTTTTAGTTCAAGGCTTTTTTGTTATTAGTTATTTTATAACGGCTGTTTTGGAATCGTTGCGCCGCTTTGTCGCCCCGGCGCTGGCGCCGCTTTTTTATAATTTAGGAATTATTTTGGGAACAATTTTATTTGCTCCGTGGTTTGGTATTTACGCCCCAGTGATTGGCGCTGTTTTGGGGGCCTTAATGCACCTGTTGATTCAGCTGCCAGCGGCAATTTCTTTAGGTTTTTCCTGGCAGCGACAGTTTAATTATCGAGATCCGGGAGTAAGAAAAATTGCCAAATTGGCGGCGCCGCGAGTTTTGGAACTATCTTTGACGCAATTGAGTAAAAGTGCCGAACTGTTTTTGGCCTCATTAATCTCAACTGCCGCTTTCACTTATTTTACTTTTGCCAATTCGTTGCAATTATTACCGCTCGGTCTTTTTGGAATTTCTGTTGCTAAAGCTTCTTTACCGACTTTGTCGGCTCAATTTGCCGAGAAAAAAGAACAGCAATTAGTACAAACTTTTACCAGTCTTTTCGGCCAAATGCTCTTTTTTCTTCTGCCCTTTTCTTTTTTTCTGGCCGTTTTAAGAATTCCGGTTATTCGTTTAGTTTTTGGTGCTAGCCAATTTGACTGGCAGGCGACGGTTCAAACCGGTTACGCCTTAACCGCTTTTTGTCTGGGCTTGTTTTCCCAGGGCTTGACCTATTTAATCACTCGAACCTTTTACGCCCTGCAAGACACGCTAACCCCGGTTAAAATTTCTATCCTGACAGTCTTTATTAATATTTTGTTAGCCGCTGGTTTTGTTTTGGGTTTGCATTTACCGGTTTGGAGTTTGAGTTTGGCTTTTTCTTTAAGTTCAATTTTCCAATTCCTGTTGCTGTTGGTGTTATTAAGCAGAAAATTGGCTTATTTAAAGTTAAAACAATTGTTTTTTAAATTCAGCCGATTGTTTATTATTTCCGGTCTTGCCGGTGGCTTGATGTTTTTTTTGCTTAAAGTTATGGACCGTTCGGTGTGGAGTAAGCAACTCTCCTTCCTGCATTTTGTTGGTTTAAGATTACCGACCGATTTTGTCCATTTTGTTTTGGATACCCGTTATACCTTTAATTTAATTTTGTTAACCTTGTTTGTCGGCAGCGTTGGCTTGGGTTTTTATTTGCTACTGGCTTATTTATTAAAAGTTGAAGAATTATCTTTGTTAACTAAATTATTGCTTAAAATCAAGAAACTGGAATTAATTAAACCCAAAGCGCCGCAGGAAAAAGAACCGTTAACTTTCTCATAAAAATTTAAGTTGATGGCCAAATTCCACTTAAGATGTGATTGCCAAGTATCTCTTCGTCCCAAAAACCGCTTGGTTCTTCACCGGCGCTGTCACGGTAAGTTTTAAAGACAAAATTAAAATCACAAGTTTTATTGGTCAAACTGCTATCGTTATTTTCCAGACCAAGATGAAAGACCCAATCATCAAAATTGCCATTGCTAATTTCAGATTCGAGAGCTAAGCCAAGTAGACTGCCCTGATATTTTATTTGCCA
This sequence comes from uncultured Gammaproteobacteria bacterium, assembly GCA_964655765.1. Classification (GTDB taxonomy): domain Bacteria; phylum Patescibacteriota; class Microgenomatia; order PFEM01; family CAYPPS01; genus CAYPPS01. The sequence goes on along the minus strand of CAZZNI010000001.1, from coordinate 1,300 downwards.
ATTTTTCAATACGGTTAAAACTAAAGCATTGCAAAGCAAATCATCTCCGGCCGTTTTAATGGCAGTGGCTTGATATTTAAAAATCATTTGTCCGTCTTTTTTTAACCTGACTCCTTTTACTTCAAAGCCGCCGGCAACAAAACCGGAAACATTAAAAAGAATTGAGTTTAAATTGTTAGTGGCCGAATCTCGGTTGGAAAAATCCAAGGTAGTGGTTGTTAATTTATTGCCGCTGGCGATTTGAGTTACAAAAAGGTCGGCGGAAGTTGTTTGAGTAACAATTGTCAAAACCAAAATTATTAAAAAAATGGCCTTGAATAGTGTCTTGATTTCAACTTTCACGGCATATTCTTTTTTCGGCTGGCATTGACGATTTTTATAACCTCATCGGCGATGATTAACAGCGCCGGGATGTAAACAAAGATTATTAGCCCATTTCGGGATCGAACAAAAGTAATAAAATAGCCCAGTTTAGGAATAATTAAAACTACTTTCCCCATTATTTGGTCGATAAAAACGCTTTCACTGTCTTCGACTCGGTTGGCGTCGCCTTTAGTGATAAACTCACCCCCCAAACCATTTTTATTTTCAATAATCCGGTGGGTATTGATGTTGCTTTCAGCGTCAGTGTAGGTGACAACATCGTTAATTTGGTAGTAATTGGCATTGTTAATTAAGATGATATCGCCGGTTTTAATTGCCGGTTCCATCGAGCCGGATTGAACGATCAAAGATTTATAACCGCCAAAGAAGTTGAGATTGCTGGTGGCGGTAAATAACAAAACCACTACAAAACCGCCCAGAAATATCCAGGAAAAAAAGCTCAAAAAAAGCTGAAAGGTATTTTTTTTATTTTCCATTTTTCAATTCAGACAATCAAAACAGGGGGTTTGATCCCCCTGTTTTGAAACATCAACACTACTCGGTTCCAGGTGTCGGGGCAGCTTGAGTTACTTGAACTAAATCAAATCTAATGTCAAATTCAGTGCTGTCGCTCTGAATCTCATTACCGTAATCATTTTCCCCGGCTGAATATTCAACCCGAACGATACCGCTTTGCCCTGCTTCGATAACGACAGGGGTTAAGTTGTTCCAGGCGGTTCTAACCGTTGGAATATCGGTTTCTGTTAGGTTGCTGGTTGAAACCAAAACATCATCAAGATAAACCCTGAAGTTTAACTTGCTACCGAGTTCGCCCAGTCCGGCGCCAATTGCGTCAGTACCACAACTGGTGTCAACTAATGTCTCCGGTTCATTACATTCATTTTCATTATTGGTGACATTGCGAATCTGGAGATAC